>CAYYSY010000250.1:0-5948 GCA_964474355.1 uncultured Spirochaetaceae bacterium
GTCGAAGGTGATGGTCGAGGCCGATCTGCAGGGCCTCGCCGCCGACGACTTCAGCCCGACCTACATGCGAAACGCCACCGTGTACGGCGTGTCGCCGAAGCTGCGCGGCGACCTCGTCGTGAACAACCTCGTCGGCTGGGCGCTGACGACCGGCCCGGTCCACATGAAGAGCGACGGCACGCCCTGGCGCCCCCTCGTGCACGTCGAGGACGTGTGCCACGCCTTCGCGTGCGTGCTCGACGCGCCGCGCGAGACGATCCACAACGAGGCGTTCAACGTCGGGCGCGACGAGGAGAACTGGCAGATCGGCGACGTGGCGAAGGTCGTGCAGAAGGCCATCGATGGCAGCAGGCTGACCTTCGAAGAGGGCGCTGGGCCGGATCCCCGCTGCTACCGCGTCGACTTCGCCAAGATCCACAGCGCGCTCCCCGGCTTCGACCCGCAGTGGACGGTTCCACGTGGAGTGGATCAGCTGCGCGACGCGTACGTCCGCATCGGGCTCGAGCAGAGCGACCTCGAGGGCGACCGCTACCTGCGGATCAAGCACATCTCGAGGCTGCTCGAAGAGGGGCGGATCGACTCCGAGCTACGCTGGAAGAGCGCGTAGCCGGCACGGGCGGAGGCGAGCCGGAGCCATCGCCGGGCCCCGTGGGGCACGAGGCGTCGTCCTCGCGACGTTCACGTCACTTCCTGAGCGAAATCGACGACTCACGGGTGTCCGAGAGCGCGACCGGCGCCATCATGCCGCCGCGAAGGGCTGCCGTATCCTGCCCTGTGTCGCCCGGCTCGGACGGAGAGATCGGCCGCATCGGCGGCCAGGTCGGATGGGAGAGAGACTTGGAAGTCCAGCACTGCCGGTTCTGCCAGACCGAGCTCGTCCACTCGATGGTCGACCTCGGCACCTCGCCGCTCTGCCAGGATCACGTGACCCCCGAGCACTTCGACCGCGCGGAGCCGACGTATCCGCTCCACGCCCGCGTCTGCCACGAGTGCCTGCTCGTGCAGGTCGGCACCCCGGTGAAGCCCGAGGAGATCTTCGGCGACGGCGACTACGCCTACTTCTCGTCGTTCTCGGACAGCTGGCTCGCCCACGCGCGCGACTACACCGAGAAGATGACGGCGCGCTTCGGCCTCGACGCGTCGACGCCGGTGGTCGAGCTCGCGAGCAACGACGGCTACCTGCTGCAGTACTTCAAGAAGGCCGGCGTGCCGGTGCTCGGCATCGAGCCCGCGTCGAACTGCGCGGCGGCGGCCCGGCAGAAGGGCATCGAGAGCGTCGTCGCGTTCTTCGGGCGTGACACCGCGAACCGAGTGGCCGCCGATCACGGGCGCCCCACCCTGCTGCTCGGTAACAACGTCCTCGCACACGTGCCCGACATCAACGACTTCGTGTCGGGCATGAAGATCCTGCTCGCGCCCGACGGTGTCATCACGATGGAGTTCCCCCACCTCATGCGCCTGGTGGAGGAGAACCAGTTCGACACGATCTATCACGAGCACTTCTCGTATCTCAGCTGCACCACCGTCGAGCGCATCTTCGCCCATCACGGGCTGCGCCTCTTCGATGTCGAGGAGCTGCCGACCCACGGCGGCTCGCTCCGCATCTTCGCCTGCCACGACGACGACGCGCGCGCGAACGAGAGCGCGGTCGAGGAGCTGAAGGGGCGCGAGAAGGCCGCGGGCATGCTCGACATGGCCTACTACGAGGCGTTCGGGGAGCAGGTGCGCGAGACGAAGCGCAAGCTGCTGACGTTCCTGATCGAGCGGAAGCGGGCCGGCGACACCATCGTCGGATACGGTGCGCCGGGCAAGGGCAACACGCTGCTCAACTACTGCGGCATCCGGACCGACTTCGTCGACTACACCGTCGATCGCAACCCGCACAAGCAGGGCAACTACCTGCCCGGCTCGCGCATCCCGATCCACGCGCCCGAGAAGATCTTCGAGACGAAGCCGGACTACGTGCTGATCCTCCCGTGGAACCTGCGGAAGGAGATCAGCGAGAGCATGGCGGGCATCGGCGAGTGGGGCGGCAAGTTCGTCGTTCCGATTCCCGAGGTCGAGGTCTTCGACGCGCCGGAGGGGACGTCATGAAGGTCGTTCTGTTCTGTGGTGGCATGGGGCTCCGTCTGCGGGACCAGGCCTACAACACACCCAAGCCTCTCGCCGAGATCGGCGCGCGGCCGATCATCTGGCACCTGATGAAGTACTACGCCCACTACGGCCACAAGGACTTCATCCTCTGCCTCGGCTACCGCGGTGAGGCGTTCAAGGACTACTTCCTCCACTACAACGAGACGCACTCGAACGACTTCGTGCTGACCCAGGGTGGCAAGAACATCCAGCTCGCCAGCAGCGACATCGAGGACTGGCGGATCCACTTCGTCGACACCGGCCTGCACTCGAACATCGGCATGCGTCTCAAGGCCGTGCAGCCTTACCTCGACGGCGAAGAGATGTTCCTGGCGAACTACAGCGACGGCCTCTCCGATCTGCCCCTCGACGTCTACCTCGACGACTTCAAGCAAAGCGGCAAGACGGCGAGCTTCGTGTCGGTGCGAAACAAGGCCGTCTCGCACATGGTCGAGACGGCGGGCGACGGCACCGTGACGGGGATCCGGTCGCTGGCCGACTCGGACATCCGCATCAACGGCGGCTTCTTCGCGTTCAGGCAGAAGGTCTTCGACTACATCGGCGCCGGCGAGGAGCTCGTCGAGGAGCCCTTCGAGAGGCTGATCGCCGAGGAGCAGCTCGTCGGCTACAGGTACGACGGCTTCTGGCAGTGCATGGACACGTTCAAGGACAAGCAGCTGCTCGACGAGCTCGCCGCGCGCGACGAGATGCCCTGGCAGATCTGGAAGCATCAGGGTCGGGGCGAGTAGGCGGCCCGGTCGCCCCTCGGCGTCTCGATTGGAGGGATCCGCTTGAACCCGCTCCGGCTGCAGCCCACGCACGGCGGCCCGCCGAAGGTGCTGGTGCTCGGCGCGCACTGTGACGACGTCGAGATCGGCTGCGGCGGCACACTGCTGGCGCTTCGCGCCGCGATGCCCGAGGCCGAGATTCGCTGGGCCATCTTCAGCTCCAACGATCTGCGTCGCAAGGAGACGCTCGAGTGCGCGCGGCTCCTGATGGGCGACGACTTCGCCGACCAGGTGCACTTCGAGACCTTCCGCGACGGCTTTCTCCCCTACGAAGGAGCCTCGGTGAAGGATGCGTTCGAGCGTATCAAGGGCGAGATCCAGCCGGACCTGATCCTCACGCACTACCGACATGACCTGCACCAGGACCACCGGCTCGTGAATGAGCTCACGTGGAACACCTGGCGCAACCACCTGATCCTCGAGTACGAGATCCCGAAGTGGGACGGCGATCTCGGCCAGCCCCACGTGTTCGTGCCGCTCACGCCCGAGCAGGTAGAGCGCAAGGTCGACGCCATCACCGAGGCCTACGCGTCCCAGGCGACGAAGCAGTGGTTCGACGAGGAGACGCTCCGGAGCCTCATGCGTCTGCGGGGTGTGGAGTCGAACGCACCGGGCCGCTATGCCGAGGCGTTCTACGCGAGAAAGCTCGTCCTGGCGCCCTGAGGCGCTTCTGTAGCCGTGGAGTGCGGCCTAGCGGGCCCCCGCCCCGCACCGCCCGGGTGCGATCGGAACCGGGCCTCATTGACAGCGTTTTGGAGGCGGTGTACAAGATCTGCCGCTCGCCGAACGAATTGTTGCGGGGTAGAGCAGTCCGGTAGCTCGTCGGGCTCATAACCCGGAGGTCGCAGGTTCGAATCCTGCCCCCGCTACCACCGAAACGAGTCGCCCGGTCTCTTCGTGAGATCGGGCGGCTCTGGTTTTGGGCCTCAGCTCGGGCATCCCCTCTACGCGGAAGCCCCGCTTCGCATCCGACCAGACGGTCTTCCAGGGCCGCCCGCATGTCTTCCTAAGTTGGGGTCGAAGATGGCGCGCAGGTCGGCCACCCATTCGGCGATGCGCGCTCTCAGGGCACCTGGGGAAATCTCAGTCGGCGTCGAGTGAGCTTGCAGGCGCGCCCTGACCTCGCGCTTCTCTGCGCGCAGCTGCTCGATCACGCGCGCATATTCAGTCAGGTCGCCGAGCTTCGCGGCCATCCGGACCAGGTTCTCGAGCTGGGTCTCGATCCCGCCCCCATCGCCAAGGAGTCTCCGCAGAACACTGGGCGGTTGACTTCGAGCCGAAAGCGGGGCTTGATTCCCCTACTCTCTCGTCCGTGCCCGCTGCCCTCCGAGACCTTCGATGAACGCGCGCAAACGCCTCTTGTTCTCGGCCGGACTGGTCGTCTTCGCCGCCATCCTCTTCGAGATTTCGTCTGCCGTCGTAGTCCATGTCGTCACCTGGCTACGTCCGAATCTTGCTGTCGAATCGACGATTCGGAATCACTTCGACACCGTGACCGAAGCGTACCGAGAGAAGTTCGTCTCGTCGTATCACGATTCTGAACGCGGGTGGGACTACCGGCCGAATACGGAGCAGACGCTTCGAAACTCCATTGGCGAAGAGTGGCACGCATCGATCGACTCGTTGGGGGCGCGGCATCATCCTTCGAGTGCGGACGGGCAAACGACGCGACCGCGACCGCTCGTTGCGACTTATGGCGATTCTTTTACGCGTTCCGCCGAAGTCGAAGATGACGAGACGTGGCAGTTCTTTCTCGAGAGGGAATCTGGATGCGGCGTGCTCAACTTCGGCGTCGGTGGGTACGGAACGGGTCAGGCCCTGCTGAAGTTCGAGGCTCATCTCGACGCGGGGCGATCGTCGCCGGTCTCGCTGCTCGGCATCCATGCCTCGAATCTCGCTCGCGTCGGCAATGCATTCCGGCCCTTCGTCAACAGTTCGACGGGAATGAAGCTGGGGTTCAAGCCCGCGTTCCGCCCGGATGGGTCCGGAGGACTCCGGATCTTCGAGAATCCCTATCGAGACCCGGATGCGTCGTTGGCCGATCTCGAGGGGTTCGCCGCTGACGCGGCGCGATACGATGCCTGGACCGAAGGACGCGCGCGTCTCGAGTTTCCGTATGTCCTTCAGCTCTTTCGGATCGCGCGCTCGTTGATCGAGCGAGCGGCTTCTGATTCGGTGGAGGTCTGGGAGGACGCCGAGGAAACGAGTGTGATGCTTGCGATCATCGATCGCTTCGTCGAGCGCGCGAATTCAGTCGACAGCACGCCCGTCGTCCTCCTCTTCCCTTCCGGCGGGAGCCTTCGGGAGGGCGGCGCGCCTCGTTATGCCGGCTTCTTGTCCGATCTGCGCGCGGCGCGCCCGGGCCTGCATGTGATCGATCTCGCAGGGCAAGAGTTCGATCGCGAACGGCTGCAGATCCAGCCATTTCGCGGCCACCTCTCGCCCTATGGAAACCGAATCGTCGCCGCTGTCCTGCATGATTGGCTGAAGGAGAACGTGGCGGGGTTGGCCTCCCGCTGCGGCGGCACCTGATCAGCGGCCGACCGCCCGAATCGTCGAAGGTCGAGTCCACGTTGTGCGTTCTCGAGCGGCATCAGGCCCGCTTCTTGGCTCCGAGAACGCACCTGATTGGCTACACTCGCGCGTCATGCTGCCCCCGCATCTTCCGGATGTCGGCGTCCTGGCTCTGGTCCCAGAACCCTTCGACGTCCCGTGGATGTCCCGTCATCAGGTTCTCACGCGCCTCACCAGGTACTTCCACGTCGCCTGGCTGAACCCGGCTCGCCCGTGGCGTGACGTCCTCGCGCAGCCCTCCAGGCCGTCGGTGCCCGGCGCAGCCTCGACCCGGCCCGAGGGCCTCGTGGTCTACGAGCCGGAACCCTGGCTGCCCACCTTCTTCCGGCCGCACTGGCTCGAGCGCTTCACCGACTCGGCGCGGCTCCGGGCCGCCAGGCGCGCTCTGGAGCAGCGGGGCTGTCGGCGCATCCTGCTCTATCTCTGGCGTCCCAACTTCGCGCCGGCGCTCCA
>CAYYSY010000251.1:0-14875 GCA_964474355.1 uncultured Spirochaetaceae bacterium
ACATCAGCCGCATGCCGGGGTTGATCGCGAGGATGTTCGCGATTCCCTCGATGCGAAAGCGGCCGTATTCGATGCTCCTCGATCGCGACGGTGAGACGACGGCGCGTCTGCCGGATGCGGAAGATCAGGCGACGCTCATCTTCCTCGATCGGCTCACCGTCCAGCGCATCGTGCACGTCACCGAGGCGCCGGCCGTGCGGCGAGAGCTGGAAGGCGCACCCGGCGGCGAGTGAGGTCGAGCGCCACTGGGTCTCTCCCGTGGCCCGCTACCGGGTCTTGCGGATCTTCACGCGCTCGATCAGCTCACCAAGGTGACGCCCCGGGTCTTGTAGAGCGCGACGAATGACCTTCTGGCGGCGCACGTGCGCCAGCTCCAGCTCGGCGAGTCTTCGCCGAACCCGTGAGCGCACGATCCTCACGATCGCGAGCTTCTCCTCGACGTGGGTGCCGAGGATCACCAGATACGCGTTCTTCTGTGCCATGTCGATCCCAACCCGGGCTTACATCGGAAGCGTTCTCGAGCTTCTGTAGGACAAGCGCTTCTCTGCCACCACCGCGCAGGTACCGGCTCTGGCCCCTGCCACGCCTCGACCGGCAGCATCGCTTCGGGCTCTCCGGCTCTCCGCATCGTCGACAGCCGGCTGCTCCCCCCCCACACACACGCCCGGAGGAGCGCGTGTCCGGCGCCCGTCCCCGGATGCAGCCCGGCGACGCACCGCGACACCGCGCCGGTCGGCGGGGCGCTCGCGGGTCTCCCGGCGCGGCTCACATCGGGCCTGGCCAGCGGACGCTGAGAAACTCATTGAATTTGTCAATCAAAGCGTTCAGACTGACCCTCGATGGAGCGCTCGGGGTGTCTCGAGCGCTCCTGTGGCTCGAGAGCCGGAGGGGCAGGGTCGATGAACCACGAGCTCAGCGCGGTGCCGTCCCAGCGTCAGAGGCAGCGGGTCGCGACGCGCAATCGGCTCTTCGATCTGTGCATCGACGAGTTCCGCAGAGTCGGGGTCGAGAAGACGCGCATCCGCGACGTCGTCGACCGGGCCGGCGTCGTGGCCGGCACGTTCTACTTCCACTTTCCGACGAAGAGCCACGTGCTCCTCGAGCTGGGCAACCGGTGCATCGCCGAGGTGGCCCGGCGGCTACCGGGCTCGTCCGACGCACCCCCGGAGCTCGACGAGCTGCTTCGCGAGCTCGCCGAGGCGACGATCGCCGTCGAGGATGACCTGGGCGATCGCGACCTGATGAGGGCTGCGGTCTCGAGCTTCCAGCATCCGCCTGCGGACGTCCCCCTCGCATCGACGCAGATCCAGATGGCCTTGCGGGACTGCATCGCCGCGCGCGTGACACGTCACGACGACGACGAGCTCAGCGCGGACGAGCTCTCGATCCTCATCCTGACTTCGTTCTTCGGTGCCTTGCTCGTCGGTCCCGACGCGCCGGACGAACGCGCCAGGCAGCTGCACCGCACCCTCGGGTTCTTCGCGAGGGCATTGCGGAGGTCCGACTAGAGGCGCCCGTCATCGCTCGCGGGCGCGCCGGCTTCGGCCGACCAGGGCCCCGCGACTCGAGGAGTACCGAATTGAGCACCGATACCAACTTCATCGACATCGGCATCTGGCAAGGCGACGACATCTACGAGCGGCTCACGGCGCTTCGTGACGAGGCTCCGATCTACTGGTCCGAGCAGACCGGGCTCTGGATGATCACGGGCTACCAAGAGGCCGAGTTCGTCTCGAAGAACCAGGACATCTTCACCTCCGCGCAGGGCGTGCGACCGAAGGAGGACACGGTCATCGGCCTCATCGACGAGGCCGAGCCCCGGCACGGACAGCTTCGGAACCTGGTCAACCGCGGCTTCTCCCCCCGGATGGTGGGGAAGCTCGAGAAGGTCTTTCGCGAGATTGCCACGGAAGCACTCGACGAGATCTCGAGCAAGGGCGAGTGCGACTTCGTCGACGACTACGCGGCCCCGCTTCCGATCCGGCTGATCGCGAAGATGCTCGGCATTCGCGACGAGGACCGTGACCGCTTCCATCAGTGGTCCGACGATCTCATCGCGTCCGACGGCAACCACGACAACCCCGAGGTCATGGCGCGCTCGGCGCAGGCCTTCCTCGACTACTCGCTCTACGTCACCGAGATCATCGAGGACCGCCGGAAGAGCCCCCAGGACGACCTCATCAGCATCCTGGTCGGTGCCAAGGACTCCGGACTCCTCGACAAGGAGTTCACCGATGATCGCAACCTCAGGCACGACGACGACGGGAGCCAGGACGAGTACGTCGCGATGGCGAACGACGAGCTGATCATCCTGCTCGTCGTTCTCATGGTCGCGGGCAACGAGACGACCCGGAACGGCATCTCGGGCGGGCTGCAGCTGCTGATCGAGAACCCCGAGGCGCGTCAGAGGCTCATCGACGATCCCTCGCTGATCCCCGGGGCGGTCGAGGAGATGGTGCGCCTCGTCTCCCCCGTCCGCACGTTCAGCCGCACGCTCACGCGGGACTACGAGCTCGGCGGGCACTCGATGAAGGAGGGCGACGAGGTCTGCATCGTCTACCCCGCCGCGAATCGCGACCCGCGGACCTTCGACGACCCCGACTCCTTTCGGGTCGATCGCAACCCGCAGCATCTCGGCTTCGGGATCGGGAGCCACTTCTGCCTCGGTGCGAACCTGGCCCGCATGGAGATGCGCGTCGCCTTCGAGGAGCTGCTGAAGCGACTCCCCGACATGACCTATTCGCGCGGCGGCCCCGAGTTCCGGGCGTCGACCCTGGTGCGCTCCTGCATGCATATGTGGGTGAAGTACACACCCGAGTCCGAGGCTGCCTGACCGACGCGACCCGGCCCCGATCAGCCGGGGCGTCAGCGCGAGGCGTCGTCGGTCGGGTCCGCACCCTCACGCCTCTGTGAGACGAACCAGTGACCCGCCACCAGCACGAGCACGGCGAGCCCCGCGGCATAGAGCGGCCAGTGCTCGGGCCGCGTCCCCTCCGTCACCACGTGCAGCTGGAAGACCAGTGCGCTCGCCACCGCGAGCAGCACGCGCGTCAGCCGCAGCGGATCGCCGGGCAGGGCGATGATCGAAATACCGGTGAGCACCGTCAGCCCGAGCAGGAAGGCCATCGCCATCTCGAGAGGAGTCATGTCGTCCTTTCGCGCGCCGTCGCTGGTTGGGCGCCGAGACGATATGGTCCCCGGCTCCGATTCGCATCGCCTCCAGGAGTCGACACATGACGCCCGATTGGGGCTTCGCCAGGGACATCGAGCCCATCGACGGCCGAGTCGTGATCGCGGGCGTCGGCGAAGCCGATCAGTCGAAGGCGTCGGGCCGCACCGCTAAGCAGATCGCGGCGCAGGCCGTCGAGCGCGCCCTCGAAGACGCGGGGCTGCGGCCCGACGAGGTCGATGGCCTCATGTTCTCCGGCGGCGTCGGCGGGCAGTTCGATGCCGAGGCCTTCCACGCCCACTTCGGCACCAGTCACGACCTCTGGGTCTCGAAGAACGGTGGCGCGATGACCTGGGCCGCGACCGCGCCCGAGCAGGCGGCCCGCGCCATCGCAGCCGGCAAGGCGAGCGTCATCGTCAACGTCTTCTCCGTGGCGTGGGCCAGCAACAAGAGCAGTGGCCAGGGTGAGGGGCCGGGCAGCTTTCATGCGGCCGAGCGCTTCAAGGCGAGCTTCGAGCTGCCCTTCGGCTGGTTCCCTCAGCCCGTCTACTTCGCCACCATCGCGCGCCGGCACATGTACGAGTACGGGACCACGCCCGAGCAGCTCGGCGCGATCGCGGTCAGCGCCCGGCGCCACGCCAACGGTCACCCCGGCGCCGTGATGCACGACAAGTCGATGAGCCTCGACGACTATCTCTCGAAGCCGATGCTCGTCGACCCGCTGCGCGTCGAGGACTGCTGCCTCGTGAGCGACGGCGGCGCCGCCTTCGTGATGGCCTCGCCCGAACGTGCTCGTGATCTTCGGCAGAAGCCCTGCCGCGTGCTCGGCATGGGCGAGGGCCACTCGGGCGCCGGCCTCTACTGGAGCCAGCAGGGCGATTTCACCGCGACGCCCCAGGTGTTCTCGGCGCCTAAGGCGTTCGAGATGGCCGGCATCACGCCCGCCGACGTCGACGTGCTGACCCTCTACGACCCGTTCACGATCGTCGCGCTGATGCAGATCGAGGACATGGGCTTCTGCGCGAAGGGGGAGGGCGGCGCCTTCGCGGCGAGCGGTGCGCTCGACTTCGACGGCGGCGTGATCCCCTACAACACGCACGGCGGTCTGCTGAGCCACGCGTACGTGCTCGGCATCGCCCACGTGGTCGAGGTGGTGCGCCAGCTCCGCGGCGAGGCGCACAACCAGGTGCCCGGCGCAAAGCTCGGCGTCTACGGCGGCTACACGGGCGCGATGGCGAGCACGCTGGTGCTGGGGGTCGACTCGTGAGCAGCGCGGCACCGCTCCCCGATCTCGAGTGGGATCTCATCGCGCCGTTCTGGGACGCAGCCGCGCGCCACGAGCTCGTGCTGCCACGCTGCACGGCGTGCGCTCGCTACGTCTGGTATCCGGCCGACGCGTGCCCGCGGTGCGACACCCCCGACCCGCAGTGGACCCCGGTCTCGGGCCGCGGGACGCTCTTCTCGTGGGCCGTCGTCGAGCGCGCGCTCTACAAGCCCTTCCGCGATCGCGCGCCCTACGTCACGGGCCTCGTCGAGATCGAGGAGGACCCGGCCGTCCGACTCGTGACGACGCTGGTCGACCTGCCGCCCGAGTCGCTCCGGATGGGCATGCCTCTCGTCGTGACCTGGGGCGAGCTGCACTTCGAGGGGGACGAGCGCCGCGTGCCGGCGCCGTTCTTCACGGCGGCGTAGACGGCGCGGCTCACCACTCCACCGGCAGCGCGTCCAGCCCGTCGATGAGCGCGCTCGGCGTCGGCACGGCGCTCGTTCCCCGGGCGAGTCGGATCCCGGGCAGCCGCTCGAGCACGCGCTGCAGCACCGTGCGGATCTCCATGCGCGCGAGGTTCGCGCCCAGGCAGTGGTGCGGACCGAAGCCGAACGCGAGGTGCTCGTTCGGCGTGCGGTCGACGCGGAACGCGTGCGGCTCGTCGAACACCGCCTCGTCGCGATTGGCCGACGCATAGACCATCACCACCGACTGGCCTTCGAGAATCTTGCGCTCTCCGAGCTGGGTGTCGCGCATCGCCACGCGCCGCATGGCGCGGACGGGCGAGGTCCAGCGGACGATCTCCTCGACGGCCGTGGGCCAGAGGCCGGGATCGGCCGCGAGGCGCGCGCGCTCGCCTTCGTGCTCGAAGAGCGCGGACATGCCCTGGCTGATGCCGTTGCGCGTCGTCTCGTTGCCGGCGACGAGCAGGAAGAGCGCGAAGTCGCGGACCTCGTCGCCCTCGAGTCGGTGGAGCGTCTGTCCGTCGTCGATGACGCCCTCTTCGGCCGCTTCGATGATGCGGCTCAGGACGTCATCGCCGGGCTGCTTGCGGCGCCGCTCGACCTGCTCGCCGAGGTAGCCGAGGAAGTCGCCCATCATCGTGGCCATCTCGGCGAGCGCTTCTTCGTCACCGTGGCCGCCGCCGGCGAGCACGAGGGCGTCGCTCCAGACGCGGAACTGATCGAGGTCGCCGTCGGCGACGCCGAGCATGTCGGCGATGATGCGGAGCGGGACGGGCACGGCGAGGTCGGTCACGAACTCGGCGCTCCCCTTCGCCTCGACCGCGTCGATCGCCTCGTCGGCATAACGCTTCGCGCGCTCCTCGAGCTGGCTCACCAGCCGCGGCGTGAACGCCCGGCTCACGACGTTGCGGTGCCGGATGTGGCGCGGCCCGTCCATCGCCTGCATCGAGAAGTGGTACTCGAAGACGTGCCAAGGCCCCTTCGGCTCGGACGAGAACAGCTCGGGCTGCTTCGAGATCTCGCGCACGTGCTCGTGCCGGGTGACGAGCCACCACTCGTTAGCCGCGTCCCAGTGCACGGGATCTTCGCGGCGCAGGCGCGCCAGGGCCGCGTCGCGCTCGGTGAGCGAAGGATGGAAGGGCGCCATCACGTCGTAGACTTCGGGCATCGGGTCTCCTCGGTCGCCGAGGAGGGTATCGCCTTCGTCGCCCGCGTCGCGGGGAGCAGGAAGTGCTCCCTAGTCGCGGCTCGTGATGATCGGGCCGTCGACCACAGCGCCCGGCTGATAGGGCGCCGCGATGCCCGACCTCGCGAGCCCCATCGGACGCTCGCCGTAGAAGTCGTCGAGCTCGAAGGAGAGCACCTTCTCGTACGCCGCCACTGCACCGGCGCGATTTCCCTCGACGTCGAGGAGATGGCCGCGCACCACCCAGAGCCAGACGCGCCCCCACTCGGGTAGGCGTGGATCGGCGTCTTCGATCTCGAAGACGACCTTTCGCGCTTCGTCGGTGCGACCCAGCTCGATCGCGGCCCGAGCGCGCCAGATGCGCGCGAGCATCGCCCGGCCCGTCACGCCCTTCGATTCACCGACCCGCTGCTCGAGCTCGAGCGCCTCGGCCATCATCCGCTCGTGCCGGCCCGCCTTGAGCAGCACCTCGAGCAGCTCGAAGTGGAGGATCGCGTTCTCGGGATAGGACGCGTGCAGGTGCTCGGAGAGCCGCACTGCCGCGGGGATGTCGGTGGGCGAGTGATACGTGTAGATGGCCATCAGTACCATGGATGCCGAGGGCGAGTAGACGCTGTCACCCCGCTGGATCTCGCCCAGCAGCTCGAGGCCCTTGTCACGGTCGCCCTTCGGGATGAACCAGAGCCAGCTCATCTTCTGCACGAACTGCGGCATCAGGCTCGAGAAGTAGTAGTAGAGGCCGAGGGGGTAGCCCGCCTGTGGATGGTGGGGGTCGACCTCGAACAATCGCTCGAGCTCGTTGCGGCCACGCTCGCCCATCGTGCCGGCGCGCATGTAGTTGCCGCTCATCGCCTCGAGGCGGGCCTCCTGCATGAGCACCTCGCCGAGCATCCAGCGCGACCGCAGGTCGTCTTCGTTCGTGCGCAGGCCCGCTTCGGCCAATGAGCGCGAGCGCTCGAGCAGCCGGCGCAGCGACTCTTGCGAGAGGGCCTGGCTCTCGTCGTACCAGTGCCGCCAGTACACGGTGTCGACGCGCCGCAGCCACGGCTCGGGATCGTGGGCATCGATGGCTTCCAGCCGATCCCACGTCGCGTCGGCCTCGTCATGGCGGCCATGCAGATCGGCGTCGATGCCGAGTCGCACGAGTGTGTCCCAGGTCTGCTCGCGCGCCTTCACGGCTTCGGGCGATTCGAGCGATACGGCCGGCGGCGACGCGGCCTCGGCCTCGGCCGCCGTCGCGGGGGGGGCCGCGGTCGACGCCCAGGCGGGCGCGAGGGATGCGACGAGGAGCAGTGCGCGGCAGAGGTGTGCCCGCGTGACGCCGCTCATGCCATGTCCTCCCTCTCTCGCGCTCCGCACCCGATGCTCGGCAGTGGGCCCAGGTTACGTGAATTCGCGGGAGGAGGGGGCGAGCTCGGTCAGGTGACGCTCGATCTCGTGGCGATCGCATTCACCGGCGCGCAGCCGGCGCGCAGCTCCCACCCGGAGCAGGTGAAAGCAGAGCACCGTGAACGCGAAGCCGGTCACGACGACGGCGATGACGGTGACCGGGCCGGGCTCGACGCGGACGTCGGCGACGCCAGCGAGCGCGGTGGCGCCGGCGGCCAATGTGACCGCCAGCGACGCGGCGCAACACAGCAGGACGTCGCGCAGGGGCCGCGCCGCCCCGTCGCGCAGCGCGCGGCGCAGCTCGCCCGCGGAGAAGTGATCGAGGAACCAGCCGGTCTCCTCGGCCTCGCCGCGCGCGCTCGGCGGCGGCAGTCGCCTGCCGGTCAGCGGATCCTCGGCCTCGTGCCCTGCATCGTGCGCCGCGATGCCGTCGCGGATCGCCGTGTGGGCCTGCTCGCTGATCGGGTAGCGGGTGAGGATCAGCAGCGCGACGACATAGAACAGCGCGGGGAAGAGGCCGACCATGAAGCGGATCGTGAACGTCACCTCCTCGGTCTGCGCGACGTTGGGTACGTACCCGACCCAGCCGAGGATCGCGAGGGGGATCGCGCTGCCCGGGATCGCGACGAACTTCGGGACGATCGCCCAGAACGATCCGAACTGGGCCTCGCGACGCTTGCCCGTGAGCAGCTCGTCGTAGTCGATGGTGTCGGCCGCCATCGCTGGCATCAGCACGTTGCCGACCTGGCTCTGGGTTCCCGTGAGGAAGAAGACCAGGACCGCGAAGGCGAGATCGCCGGGCCCGATGAAGAAGAGCAGCACGCTGCCCGAGATGCCGACCGCCGCGGCCGACACGAACGCGCCCAGCTTGCCGATGCGCTTCGACAACGCCATCCACACGGGAATGAACACGAGGCCCGTCGCCATGTAGGTCACGAGCAGGATCGTGAGCCAGAGCTGCGGCCGCTCGGGCTGGATGACGTACTCGACCATGAACGGGAGCAGGATCGCGGGCATCGCGGCCGGGATCGCGTTCGTGAGGCCCGACAGGAAGATGATGCGGAAGGGGCGATTGCGGAGCGCTCGCCGCACGCCCGGCACGAGCGGGTTCGAGTCGCGGTCGGCGAAATCCCGCCGTTCGGGCACCTTCCACACGAGCAGGCCGTAGAGCACGACGAGCAGCACGGCCACGCAGATCGCGATCAACGAGAACGCCTGGCGGTCGGAGCCGTCGCCGAGCCACCCGATCACGATCGCGGGTGCGGCTGCCGCGGCGATCGTGCCGAGCGCGATGAAGAAGGCCTGCCAGGCGAAGAGGCTCGATCGCTCGTGATAGTCGAGTGAGACCTCGGCGCCGAGCGCGCCGTGTGGGATCTGATACACGGTGTGGAAGAGGAAGTAGAGCGCGAAGCTCACGGCGAACCAGGCGGCGGCCGCCTGCGGCCCGAGTGACTCGGGGGGCGTGAAGAGCGCGACGACCGAGAGCGCCGTGAGCGGGACGCCGATCGCGATCCATGGCTTGCGTCTTCCCCAGCGCGTCCGCGTCCGATCGGTGATCCAGCCCATGAGGGGGTCGGTCAGCGCGTCGAGCGAGCGCGCTACCGCGATCGCCAGGGCGATGAAGCCGATGGGCGCGAGGATCACGTCGCTGTAGAACTTGGGCATGTGGATGGCGATGGGGATCGCCATGGCGGCCCCCGCAAAGGCGGGCGCGCCGTAGAAGAGCTTAGTCGAGGTCGGTAGGAGGGGCCCCGTGCGCGGGGCGGGCGTCCGCTCGGACGGCGGCGGGGGCGGGGGATCCGCGGGCAGGACGGGCACGGATCTCTCCGGAGTGTCGATCTCGGCGGCAGGTCGGCGGCGAGGGACGGTCGAGGCTAGCAGCAACCCCCGTTGCCGGGAGCTTCGGTCTCCAACTCTGATACGCTCGATGGCCCCCCGGCTCCGGAACCCCGAGGCGACGGCCGAACGTGCTCGCCCCTCGTCGTGCCGACCGGCGGATCAGCACGCAGAGGAGCGCGCCCGTGGAAGCCCATTTCGCCACTGTCTGGGAGAGCATCGCCCAGGCCCAGCCCGACGCCATCGCAGTGACCATCGGAGACGAACGCCGCAGCTGGGGCGACTGGGAGACGCGCTCGGCGCGCCTCGCCGGCGCCTTCGCCGATGCGGGCCTCGGCCCCGACTCGAAGGTCGGCCTCTATCTCTACAACGGCATCGAGTACTGCGAGACGCAGTTCGCCGCGTTCAAGGGCCGCGGCGTGCCGGTCAACATCAACTACCGCTACCTCGACGACGAGCTGCTCTATCTGCTCGAGAACTCCGACAGCGAGGCGCTGGTCTTCCACGGCAGCCTCGGCGACCGCGTCGAGAAGGTGATGGAGCGCAGCCCGAAGGTGAAGCTCTGGCTGCAGGTGAAGGACGGGGACGAGCCGCTCGTCCCGGGCGCGCAGTGGTACGAGGACGCGCTCGCTGCCCACGATCCCGCCGCGCCGATCCAGCGCTCCGAGGACGACATCTACATGCTGTACACGGGTGGCACGACCGGCATGCCCAAGGGCGTCATGTACGACATGGGCGGCATGGTGCGGTCGTTCCTCGGCCTCGCGCTCCCCGTGATGGGCCTCGCGGTGCCCGACGATCTCAACACCCTCGCTCCCTCGCTGGTCGAGGCGAGCGCCGAGGGCAAGGTGAACGTGAGCATCCCCGCCTGCCCGATGATGCACGGCACCGGTGGCTGGATCGGCACGATGATGCCCCACTGCGGTGGCGCGGAGGTGGTCTGCCTCGAAGGCCGCTCCTTCGACCCGCACGAGCTGTGGCAGGTGGCCCAGCGCCGCAACGCGACGCAGCTGGTGATCGTCGGCGATGCGTTCGCCAAGCCCATGGTGAACGCCCTCGACGAGGCGGCATCACGCGGCGAGGCCTATGACGTCTCGAAGGTCAAGCTCATCATCTCGTCCGGCGTGATGTGGAGCTCCGAGGTGAAGCAGGCGCTCCTCGATCGGGGCAGCTTCCTGCTCTACGACGCGATGGGTTCGAGCGAGGGCTCGATGGGCACGCAGATCTCTGGCCCGGGCATGCCGCCTTCGACGGCGAAGTTCGCGATGTCGCCCACCACGAAGGTCTACAACGAGGCGGGCGAGGAGGTGAAGCCCGGCAGCGGCGAGCGCGGGCTGGTGGCCGCCGGGGGCAACGTGCCCATCGGCTACTTCAAGGACGAGACCAAGTCGGCGGCGACGTTCAAGACGATCGACGGCGTGCGGTACTCGTTCCCTGGTGATTGGGCGACGGTCGAAGAGGACGGCACGATCACGCTGCTCGGCCGCGGCTCGCAGTGCATCAACACCGCCGGCGAGAAGGTCTTCCCCGAAGAGGTGGAAGAGGCGGTGAAGCAGCACCCCGACGTCATCGATTGCCTCGTGGTCGGCGTCGAGGACGAGAAGTTCGGCCAGCGGGTGACGGCCGTGGCGTCGCTCCAGCCCGGTTCGACCGCCGACGAGGATGCGCTCCGCGGCTTCGTGCGCGAGCGCCTCTCGGCCTACAAGGTGCCCAAGCAGGTCTTCCTCGTGGAGCACGTGCAGCGTGCGCCCAACGGCAAGGCCGACTACGGCTGGGCGCGAGAGGTGGCCGAGGCCTGATCGGCGTGCATCAAGGTTCGCGGCGCACGTGTGGCCGCATGCCGCGGTAGTAGACGAAGAGCGACCGGCGTCGTGCGCCCGCGCCCGATCGCACCCGATCGAGAGCCTCCTCGAGCATGAGGTCGGTCACGTCGACGGTGGGCAGTGCCAGCACCTCCTCGATCGGGAGCCAGGCGAGCTCTTCGAGCTCGCCGTTGCCGCGCAGCTTCGGCTCGCGGCCCTGCCACTCGATGCAGAAGAAGCGCGCGTGGTAGCGCACGGGATTGCCGGCGGGTGTGATGGCGCGGCCGACGTAGTCGAGTCGCGCGAGGTCGGGCAGCATGCTGTCACCGTCGGCCGGGCCCACCGCGACGCCCGTCTCCTCGAAGGTCTCGCGCAGCGCCGCGATGGCGAGGGCGTGGGGATGTGCGTGCCGCGCGCGCAGGCGGCGTGCCACGGCGGGGTTGAGCGGCGAGAGGGCCTCGCTCGTCCGATCCTCGCGGTCGACCCGCCCACCCGGAAACACCCAGACCTCGGGCATGAATCGCGTGCGCGTCGAGCGGCGGCCCATGAGCACGCGCCACTCGCCGCCCTTGCGGTGAAGGGCGATCAGGCTCGCGGCGTCGCGAGGGCGGCCCGCCTTCATGCCGTGCCCGTCTCGGCGATCGAGTGCTCGCCCTTGGGCAGTACGACGCGCACGCACGCGCCATGGGGTGAGCGGTTCGAGAGCTCGAGCGTGCCATCGAGGTCGCGCACCACCCGCCGCACCATCGCGAGTCCGAGGCCGGTGCCGCCGCTGCGCGAGGTCTGGAAGGGTTGCGAGCCGCTCTCGAGCGTCGCTTCCGTGAAGCCGGGCCCGTCGTCCTCGACCGTCAGGTGCAGCTGGTCGTCGACGATCGCGACCCGCACGTCGATGTGGCCGCGCGCGTCGGGGCCCTGCGACTGGATGGCCTGCGTCGCGTTCAACACCAGGTTCAGCAGCGCCTGTCGCACGCGATCCCGGGGCAGGGGCCAGGAGACGGGCGCCGTCTGCTGGCAATCGAGGGTGACCGGCTCGGGCAGCCGGAAGCCGACGAGAGCACACAGCTCCTCGACGAGGCGCGACACGTCGACCTCTTCGATGCGCTCGGGACGATGCCGCGCCGGTGCGAGGTAGGCGCTGAGCAGCCGGGTCAGGCGCTGCATCTCCCCGGTGATCAGCTCGAGCCGCTCCTTCGTCCCCGGGTCGTCCGTCTCGCGGAGCAGGTTCTCCAGGCTCATCATCATGCCCGCGATCGGGTTGCGGAGCTCGTGGGCGAGGCTCGCGGCCATCTCGCCGAGCGCGGCGAGTCTCTCTGCTCTCGCCAGTGATTCGTGCTGCTCGAGCAAGGTGGTGGCCGCCGCCTCGGCGCGGTCGCGCGCGATCGCGAGGTCGGCGTTCGACTGGCGCAGCTCGAGGGCCCGGGCGACGAGGTCGTCGGTCATGGCCGCAGCGAGCGCGACGGCCTGCTGTCGCCGCTGATTCACCCAGCGCACGGCACCGAACATGAACACGCTGGTCACGAGCCCGGTTGCGAGCACGGCCCACGCCTCCCGGCGGCGATCGTAGAAGGCGTGCGGGTCGTCGCCGTTCACGACCAGGGTCCACGACTCGCCGTAGAGATCGATGCGCGAGGCACCGGTATAACGTCCGCGCCGGCCCTCCTCGTCGCGCGGGATCGCGTCGGTGAAGAGCAGGTAGTCGGGGTCCGGCTCGGGGCTCGAGTAGAGCGTGAGCTCGATCAGCGGGTCGCGCTCCTTCAGCAGCGTCTCGAGCAGCCCCTGGACGAAACGCTGGGCGATGAACGGCGCGTAGACCCAGCCCTGGATCTGCTCCGCGCGGAGCGCGGCGGTCTCGGGGATGCGGCCGCCCTCGTAGACGGGCGTGAACATCACGAAGATCGGGTCGAGCTCGCCTTCCTCGACCTCGAACTCGACGCGCTCGGAGAGCGTGGTCTCGCCCGTGTCACGGGCGCGCTCCATCGCGCGCCGCAGCTCGGCCACGGACGCCACGTCGAACCCGACCCGCCGATCGTCGGGTGCCTCGGGACTCGTGTGCCGGATCACGAAGTGCTCCTGTAGTGGCAGCCGTGGGTGGATTCGGGCCCGGGTCGCTCCGCCCTCGCGCAGCTCGGTCTCCGTCTCGGCGAGGTCACCAGGCCGGACTCGCACGGCGTAGCCCAGCCCCTGCGCGCCAGGATGCCGATTCGACAGATCGAGGCGCAGCTGGAACTCGCGCCACTCCTCCCGCGTCACGTCCTCGCTGGCGTTGAAGAGGCCGGCGCCGCCGAGCAGGGCGTCGTTGTAGCTGTCGAGACGGTCGATGAGCGCCGCCGTGCTGTCGCGGAGGAGCCCGTCGAAGTAGCTCCAGCGGGCCTTCTCGGCCGCATCCTCCGCGTCGCGCCAGGCATCGTGGGTGAAGGCGAGGCACACCACCAGCACGGCCCACGGCAGCATTCGAAAGGTGAATTCGCGCATTCAGCCCCGATTCATCGACGGGGCGAAGCCTAGCCCGGATGATTCATGACTCCCGGCTGCGGGCGCCAATACCACTGCGCTTTCGCGGACTTCTCCCTCCGCCGTCCTCGACGTACTTCAAGTATGCCTTCGGTCGCCTCCGGTCCGAGGGCCGTGAAATCACAGCACTCCTGGCACCCTCGCTACGGGTCTCGTGATTCATCCGGGCTAGCTCGACCGCGAGGGCGCACGTCCGGCCTTCATGTTTCGGTTCGCTTCGTGCCCGAAGTGCTCGATTCTCGTGCGGAAAGTCTGACCGCGACGAGATGGCGTGTTAGATTGGACGAGAAGCGTGGGCGGTCTGTCCTCGCGCACCATCTTCCCTCCAGCGGGTTCGGTAGAGACATGGCGAACCGCTCGATCCTGCTCGCGGCCCTGGTCGCGGCCCTGGTGGCCGCGGGAGTGACGACGATCGTGGCCGAGCGGGGGCCGACGGTCGCCGCCGTCGGCGAGGCCGTCTCCGGTCGCGTGATCGCCGACGTCGCGACCGAGCGCCTCACGACCGCGGGTCCCGTGGTCGGGACGACCGATGAGCTCGGTGTGCACGCGTGGCTCGGCATTCCCTATGCGCGTCCACCCGTCGGCCCGCTCCGCTGGAAGGCGCCGCGCCCGCCCGAGCCCTGGGTCGAGACCCTCGACGCATTCGAGCCGGGGCCGGCCTGCGCACAGCCTTCACGACTCCCGGGCGATGCCGAGGGTGCGGGTCCGGCGGTCCTCGGCAGCGAGAGCTGTCTGACGCTCGATGTCTGGGCTCCGGGCGACGAGCCGGGCGACGAATCCGGCGAGCGTGCAGCACTCGCCGATGCCGGACGACCCGTGATGGTGTGGGTGAACGGCTCGGCTGCGTTCACCGACGCCTCGGGCTCGCGCGTGGACGGGTCGACGCTCGCGGCGCGCGAAGGCGTCGTCGTCGTCTCGTTGCATCACCGCCTCGGCGTGCTCGGCTTCTTCGCGCATCCCGCGCTCGCCGATCCGACACACGATCGCGACGCGAGCGGCAACTTCGGCACGCTCGACCTGATCATGGGCCTCGAGTGGGTGCGCGAGCACATCGCCGAGTTCGGGGGCGACCCCGCGAACGTCACCGTCTTCGGCGAATCGGACGGCGCGACCCAGGTGATGTCGCTGCTGCTCGCACCGGGCGCGCGTGATCTCTTCCACCGCGCGATCGTGCAGGGCGGGACGGTCGAGACCGCATCGGTCGACGAGGTGGTCGAGGCGCCATCCGGTCCGAAGGCCTTCGTCGCCGAG
>CAYYSY010000252.1:0-8940 GCA_964474355.1 uncultured Spirochaetaceae bacterium
CGGAGCGCCGGAGACGGCCGAGAGCGAGGCCGCAGCCGTCGCGGCGGGCTGGCTCGCCGCCTGGGTCGACTCCGGCTGGCTCGGTGGTCTGCCCGCGACCTTCCCGGTGCGCTAGGCTCGAATCTGACGGACCGTCAGATGGCCGCCTCCGGCTGCGCGGTGCGGTGTCCCGATCGACGGGAGGTGGCCGCCAGCGTCTTCACCGGATGCCCCGAGCGCTCGAGGATGGACTCATGGGTGACCGAATCCCGCTTCCCTTTCCGGTCGGTTGGTTCTGCCTGGGCGACTCCGCCGAGCTGGCGCCCGGGGAGCTGAAGCGCCTCCATCACTTCGGCGAGGACCTGATCCTGTGGCGGAGCGTGGGCGGTGACGCCCACGTGATGGACGCCTACTGCCCGCACCTCGGCGCGAACCTCGGCTACGGCGGCAGGGTGGAGGGCGACACCGTGCGCTGCCCGTTCCACGCCTGGCGCTTCGACGGCACGGGCCAGTGCGTCGACATCCCCTACGCCAAGCGCATCCCGCCGAAGGCCGAGGTCACGAGCTGGCCGGTGATCGAGCGCAACGGCCTCGTCTTCGCCTGGTACGCGCCCGATGGCCGCGCCCCCTTCTTCGACATCCCCGAGGTGCCCGACTTCGGCGACGACGCCTGGACCGAGCCCGTGTCGCGCACCTGGCAGGTGAAGACCCATCCCCAGGAGATGGCCGAGAACACGGTCGACGCCGTGCACTTCCATTACGTGCACGGCACGCCCTACGTCCCCGAGATGCAGGCCGAGATCGAGGATCACGTGTTCCACGGTCAGCAGGGCCTGACGTTCACGACGCCCGAGGGTGAGAAGAAGGGCAACGTCGACATCCGCTGCTACGGCACGGGCTTCGGCGTGACGCGCTTCACTGGCGTCATCGAGACGCTGCTGATGATCACGGGCATCCCGATCGACGACGAGCTGCACCAGACGACGATCCGCTACATCGTGAAGAAGATCGAGGGCAACGACGCCGCGACCGAGGGCATTGCGAAGGCCTTCATCTCCGAGCTCGCGCGGCAGTACAGCGAGGACATCCCGATCTGGGAGAACAAGAAGTTCCTCGCGCGCCCCGCGCTCTGCGACGGCGACGGCCCGATCGGCATGATCCGGAAGTACTACGCCGAGTTCTTCCCGAAGGGCGAGGGCGAGGCGCCCGAGACCAGCGCGGCGGCCTCGTAGGCCCGCGGCGCTACGCGGCCTTGCGGGCGACGACGACGTAGCGGGGCGTTCGCGCGGTCGGAAGCGCATCGACTGCCGCCATGCGTGACACCGTCTCGACCCTGAAGCCGGAGCGCTCGAGCAAGTACGGCACCATCGCCATCGACTGGCAGGCGGAGAGCGGCAAGACGTCGATTTCCCGGGCCCAGTCGCCTTGCCACGAGCCGCGATCGTAGAGGCCGTCCATCACGACGACGGCACCGCCGGGCGCGAGCCAGTGGTGCCAGTTCGCGAAGGCGGTGAGCGGGTCGAAGAGGCCGTTCGCGAGCTGACGCGACACCACGACGTCGAAGCGGTCCGCATCGAAGTGGTCCCGATCCTCCGGCCCGTCGCAGAAGCCCATGACGGTCTCGATCCCCTCCAGCTCGGGCTTGCGGCGAAGTCGCTCGAGCATCGACGGCGCCGGCTCGAGCGCCGTGATCTCGAGCTCCCCGAGTCGTTGGAGCAGGCTGCAGATCGTGCCGGTGCCAGCCCCGGCATCGAGCACCCGCGTGCCGGTCTCGAATGTGAACACCCCTTGCAGGTCGGTCAGGTGAGCGGCCTGCTCGGCGTTCGACGTCGCGCCGACCAGGGCTTCGTACTCGTCGACGCCGGCCGGGTCGAACTGGTCGAGCGCACGGCGGCGAGCCTCGGCGAGCGTGCCTCGCCAGGTCACGCCTCGGCAGTCGGCCGAGGCGCCTCCGCTCCCGTCTCTCTCGACCGTGCCAGGTAGCCGCTGTGCACCTGCGCCAGGAAGCGCTCGACCGCGGGTACGACGCCGACGGTCCGCGGGGTGTGAAAGATCTCGAACGCGTGCTGCGCGCCCGGAATCTCGGCGTAGGCCACCGGCGCCTTCGACGTCTCGCGCAGCCTCTCTGCGAATGCGCGGGCCTCCTCCACCGAGCACAGGCTGTCGGCGTCGCCGTGGAGGACGAAGAACGGCGGCGCATCGGCATGGATGCGATGCATCGGCGAGGCCCGACGGTAGAGCTCCTCGTTCTCGGCGTACGGCTTCTGCATGACGAGCCGCTCGAGGAAGCCGGTGATCTCGTTCGCCTGCAGTCCGAGCTGGTTCGTCCAGTCATACACCCCGTAGAAGGGCACGGCCGCGGCGAAGCTCGTGTCGACCTCCTCGAACCCGGGCTGCCAGACCGGATCGTTCGCGGTGAGCGCGACGAGCGACGAGAGGTGGCCACCCGCTGAGCCGCCGGTCACGCAGACGAAGTCGGGGTCGCCCCCGTGCTCGGCGACGTGCTGCTTGATCCACGCCGTCGCGCGCTTGCAGTCCTCGACGTGCGCGGGCCATGCGTGCTTCGGTGCGAGCCGGTAGTTGGTCGCTACGCAGACCCAGCCATGCGAAGCCATGTGATACATGAGCGGCAGGGCCTGCTCGCGCTTGTGGCCGATCGTCCAGGCACCGCCATGGATCTGCAGCAGGACCGGCGCGCGAAGGGCCCCGCCCTCGGGCAGGTAGACGTCGAGCAGATGCCGCTCGGGGTGGTCGTCATAGTAGGGGATGTTGCGGATCACCTTCACGCCGGGCACACGGAACGAGAAGGGGCGCAGCGCACGAGAGAGGCCGGGCTCGTGCGAGAGTCCGGCCGCCTCGTCCCGAGTCAGCTTCGATTCGTCGAGTCGCCCGAGCGCTTCGTCGAGGGCGGCCTGTGCGACCGGGCCGGCCTTGAGCGAGATCGGCCACACGGCGGCCAGCCCCACCCACGACACCAGCGTGATCGCCAGGCCCGCCTGGCCGAGCCCATGCTCGAGCACGCCCGCGCTGATGAAGCCGACCGTCACGACGGCCTGCAATGCGATGTGGAAGATCGCGAGGTCACCGACGAGCCAGCCGAAGGCGAAGCTCGGTATGGCGAGGAAGCCGAGGCGGCGCACGGGCCGGTGCACGTTGAGCGTCAGCAGCGCGCCGAAGAGCGAGAGGCCGAAGAAGGTCTCCGTCATGGTCACTCCCTGCCATGGCGTCGGGTGATGAACGCCGGATGAGATCTCGAGCATAGCGTCGCGCTCGCACGCCGAGACCGCGCAGTGCGTGTGTTAGCTTCTCGTCGCGTCCACCCCAGTCGTTCTTCCGACGTCGCCCGAAGCGCCGAGTCGGAGCGTGGGGCCGGAGGCGCCTCAGGGGGGAACTCGGAGCCGCGCGCCGGTTTCGTGCAGGGCATGAGGCAGTCTGGACGAGCCATGGGCCGAATTCGGATGCGAGCCAGTCGCGGGATCACGCTCGCTCTCGCGATCACCGGCGTCAGTGCCGCCGCCACCGGCTTCGGTGTCGAGCCGGCGCGGGCCGCCGAGTCTCCGACACCCGAGACCGATGCGGCATCGGGCGTGGTCGGTGCGGGTATCGTCCGGCCGGCGGGGCCGCCCGCGGATGCCGCGGCGGGTTCGCTCTCGGTGGGCAACATCGAGGAGCTCGATCTCGAGCAGCTGCGGTCGTTGATCGAAGTGACGGCGCCGCTCGACGAGCGCGCCGATCAAGAGGTGCGGGAGCTCACTCTCGAGGAGAGCCTGCAGCTCGCCCTCACGAACAATCTCGACATCCAGGTGAGCGAGGCGGGGCTCGCCGTCGGCGAGGCCGAGATCGCCGAGTCGAGCGAGCGATTCCATCCGACTGTGGGAGCGGGCGGCGACGCCGAAGGCTGGCTGCGCGATCGAAGCGAGGGCCGACAGGACGAGACACGAGCGCGACAACGTGCGCTCATCTTCGTCGAGCAGGAGGTGCCGACCGGCGGCACGGTGCGTCTCGGCGCCGGCTACGAACGCGAGGTGACGTCGGAGAACAGCCAGGACATCCCGACCCAGAACTTCGACAACAGCAACGAGCTCGCCGGGCTCAGCATCGAGGTCTTCCAGCCGCTGCTGCGCGGCGGCCGCATCTACGTCGCGCGCGCTCCGATCACCGACTCCGAGTACGGCGTCGAGATCAACCGCGCCACGCTCTCCACCAGCATGCTGCGAGTCAAGGCGCAGGTGAAGGCCGCGTACTACAACGTCGCGCGCGCGAAGCGGCAGGTCGAGGTCGTCGAGCGGGCGCTCGCGCGCGATCAGCAGCTCCTCGACGCTTCGAACGCGCTCTACGAGGCCGGTCGCGTCAGCAAGGTCGACGTCCACAGCGCCGAGTTCAGTCTCTCGAACGACGAGGCGCGCATCGCGACCAGCCGTGCCGAGCTGCGCGTGCAGGAGAACGAGCTGCGCCGGGTGATCGGTCTGCCCGTCGGCGTGCGGGTCGTGGCGAGCGAGACCGTGATCCCCTTCGAGCCCATCCCCATCGACCTGGCCGACTGGATCACACGGGCCCTGCGCAACCGGCCGGAGCTCTTGCGGGCGCGTGCGGAGCTCAAGCAGGCCGACCTGGCCAAGCGCGTGGCGGGCAACGGCAAGCTCCCCGAGCTCGGCATCAACGGCACCTTCCAGCCCGGCTTCGACTGGGCCAGCTACAACTACGAGGCCGGGCTCAGCTTCCGTATGCCGATCGGCAACAAGGGGCCCCAGGCGCGGTACCGGCAGGCGGAGGGCATGCGCTCGATGGCGCGGATCCAGCTCTTCCGCGCGCAGCGGGACGTCGAGCTCGAGGTGCGCGAGCTCGAGATCCGGCTTCGCGAGAACCTCGAGCGCATCGAGCACCTGAGCCACTCGGTCGAGAGTGCCCGGGCGAAGCGCGAGGTCGCATCCGGCCGCTTCCAGCTCGGCCTCGCCAGCAACCTCGACGTCGTCAATGCCGACGAGCAGCTGATCCGCGCGGAGAGCCAGCTGCTGACCGCGGTGGCCGACTACGCCGCGACCATCGCGCAGCTCGAGGCCGCCATCGGCGGATCGCTCTGAGCGCGCGCGCCCTTCAGCCCTACGCGTCGAAGCCCTTCAGCACCTGCCCGCGCCGCACGAAGCGCTGGATCGCCGTCAGGTGCGTCAGGATCGCCACGAGCCAGAGCACGCCCCACAGCAGGTCGTGGCCGAAGACGAGATCGGGCGCGAAGAAGCCCGTGAAGACCACGCCGACGCAGATCGTGGCGATGCGCTCGAGGCGCTCGAAGAGGTCGGGCAGGCCGCCCTTGCCGCCATCGTCGGTGGCGCCGAGCTGGGCGGCGCGCGCCGCGTTGTAGCTCGTGATCATCGAGCCTGCGATCGCGAGCACGCACGGTACCCAGTAGCCCGTGACGAACGCGATCGAGAAGAGGATGAAGAAGTCCTTGTAGCGATCGGTCACGGCATCGAGGTACGAGCCATAGAGCGTGCTCGTGCCCGTCACCCGGGCCACTGCGCCGTCGACGTTGTCGAGCAGCTCGATCGCGGCCACGAGCAGCCCGAACGCCACGAAGTTGCGATGCCAGGGGAAGGCGGCGGCGTTCGCCGCGCAGAGCACGATGCCCGCCACCGTGACCATGTTCGGCGTCAGTCCGAGCTTCGCGACGACCTTGCCGAAGCGGTCCCAGAAGCGGTCCATCTGGTCCTTGTAGAGCTCGTCGATCAAGTGGGGCTCCGATCGTTGCGTGCACGGCTGCGATCAGCCGAAGGTACCGCCGGGATCATGGGTCTGCCGCATGGCCAGGCGTACTCGTCCCGGTACGCACCGGGTTGCTACGTTGCGATCGCGCCCCGGCCCATCGGCCCGGGCCCGTGTTACGGGGGGGACGGGTTGAAGGACGAGATCGCGATCAAGCTGCTCATCACGCTGGGCGTGATCTTCGCCGTCGCCGGGGCCGGGATCCTGCTGCAGATGGCGAGGCGCGGCGCGTCGAAGAGCCAGAGCCGGATGGGGACGCGCTTCGCGATCGAGGCGGGGATGCTCGCCTTCGTGTTCGTGCCCGCGTACCTCGGCGGGGGCTGGCTGCTCGCCGCGGCCGTCCTGCTCGGCTGCATCACGACTGCGGAGCTCTACGGCACGTTCGAGGCTGGCGGCGATCGGCCGTTCAAGGTCGGCGGCATCGCGATCGGGCTCGCCTGCATGCTCGCGGCATGGGCGCGGCCAGGTCTCGTCCCGTGGCTGCTCCCGGCGCTCGTGGTCGTGTACCAGGCGCTGCGGTTCGTGGCGGGGGACGATCCGGCGACGCTCGCCGTTCGCCTCAAGCGGACGTGCTTCGGCATCATCTACCCGTTCGTGTGCCTCGCGTTCTACGTCGAGATCGGGCGCATGGACGCCGGCTTCGGCTACGTGATCATCTACTACGGCCTCTCCGAGGTGAACGACTCGGCGGCGTATCTCATCGGGAGCTCGATCGGCAAGCGCAAGATCTTCCCGAAGCTCAGCCCGAACAAGACCGTCGAGGGCGTGGCCGGCGGCATCCTCTGCACGATCGGCGTCGCCTTCGCGCTCTGGTTCGCGGTGCCGCACTTCGCCTGGTGGCAGGTCGCGGGGGCGGGGGTGCTGGTGGCGGTCGCCGGCACGGCGGGCGATCTCTTCGCGTCGCGCTTGAAGCGCCGGGTCGGTGTCAAGGACTACGGCGACGTCATCCCGACCCAGGGCGGCGTGCTCGACCTCTACGACGCCTTCGCGTTCCTGGCGCCGGTCTTCTACTACTACCTGCTGCTGATCGGGATGGTCTAGGAGACGCGGCTATTCGTCGAGATGCCGGTTGGTGCGCCGGTACCAGCTGCGCGCGCTCTTGAAGAAGCGCGTGAACTGGGTGAAGCGCTCGGTGTGCAGGCTGCGCGCAGCCGCGTCGGGCTCGAATGTGCGGTCGACGGCGACGAGACCCTCGGTGTCTTCGAGCGACGCGTACTCGCCCAGCGCGCGCCGCGCCATGAGCGCCGCGCCGCGGACGCCCGAGAACTGGGGCTCGATCACGCGCTCGACCCGGGCCTCGAGCACGTCCGCCATGATCTGGCACCACACGTCGCTCTGGGCGCCGCCGCCGGCGATCCGCAGGCTCTCGATCGGTTGCTTGATCAGCCCCTCGACGATGCCCTTCGCCCAGCGTGTGTTGTACGCGACCCCTTCGTAGATCGCGCGGACGAGATGGCTCGTCTGGGTGTCGAGCGCGAGGTTCACAAAGCCGCCGCGCATGTGCGCGTCGTCGATCGGGACGCGCTCGCCCATCATCCAGGGCAGGAAGTAGACGCCTCCCGAGCCGGGCGGGGCGGCGTCGGCCAGTGCGTTCACGTGGTCGAAGGGCGCGGCCTCGGCCCCGCCGAGGATCGTGTCGCGCGCCCACTCGAGCGATGCACCCGCCGTCTCCTGGGTCGCGATCACGATGTACTTCTGGTACTCGGCCGCGCAGAGCGTGCCCGTCGCGGCGAACGGGTTCACGCAGCGATCGTCGGCGTGGGCCGCCACCCATGAGCTGGTGCCGAGGCAGGCGTGCGCGGCGCCGTCACGCACGGCGCCGGCGCCGACCGCGCACGAGAGCACGTCGCCGGCGCCTCCCGCCACCGGTACGCCGGGGCGCAGGCCGAGATCCATTGCTGCCTGGCCGCCGAGCTCGCCCACGATCTCCGTCGACTTCACCACCTCGGGCAGCTTCGACTCGTCGAAGTCGAGCATCCGGAGGATCGGCTGCGACCAGCGGAGCCGGTCCTTGTGCGTGTCGAAGAGCCAGCCCCCGCTCGCCGCGTCGTAGGTGCAGACCGTGCGGCCCGTACAGCGGAAGACCAGGTAGTCCTTCACGTCGAGCAGCTTGTGGGTCTGCCGCCAGATGTCGGGGCGCTTCTCTCGCAGCCACATGTACTTCGAGATCGTGTCGCGGCCCGCGAGGTTCGGCGCGCCGTTGGTGAGCCGCAGCCACTTGAGGAGGCGCCAGGCGCCGTAGCCCGAGACCTTGGGGAAGCCGCTGGTCATGGCGCGTGCCTGCTCGGCCGAGCGCGTGTCGAGCCAGATCATCGCGTGACTGAGCGGCTTGCCATCGGCGTCGACGGGGAGGACGCCGAACATCTGGCATGTGAAGACGACACCCTGAACGCCGGCTGCGCGCCCGGGCGCGCCCGCCCACAGCTCCTGGGCCGCGCTCGAGATCGCCTGCCACCAGCCTTCGGGATCCTGCTCGGCCCAGCCCGGCTTCGGGTACAGCACCTCGATGGTGCGGGTCGCGCACGCCTCGATGTGGCCGTCCTCGCGCACGAGCGCCGCCTTCACGTGGGACGTGCCGAGGTCGATGGCGAGGATCGTGCGGTCAGGCATCGACGGCACCTCGCTCGCTCTTGCGCGAGCACCGCGTTCGTTGCGCGGTCGCGACGACGCTGCGTTCACGCATGGCTCGTGCCCCGCTCGGCCCGGCGCGTATCCGACTCGATGCGTCCATCGACCAGGTTCACCACACGGTCGGCCGCGTCGAACACGCGCGCATCCTGGGTCACCATCAGCACGGTCGTTCCGTCCTGCGCCGCCCGCTCCTTGAAGAGCTCGAGCACGATCTCGGTGTTGGCGCCGTCGAGGGCGGCAGTCGGCTCGTCGGCGAGCACCAGCTCTGGATGATGGACGAGGGCGCGCGCGATGGCGACACGCTGACGCTGTCCTCCCGAGAGCCGCTCCGGCTTGTAGTCGAGCCGCTCGCCGAGCCCGAGGCGCGTGAGAAGCCGCACGATGCGGTCCTGGGGGTCGGTCGCGATGTCGGGCCGCAGATCCGACGCCATCTGCACGCTCTGCTCGGCCGTGAGGGCGGGGAAGAGGTTGTGGAGCTGGAAGATGAAGCCGAGGTGGGTCCGGTAGGCCTCGAGGTCCGCGCCCTCGAGGCGATTGAGGTCGTGACCCAGGGAGATCAGCTTGCCCCCT
>CAYYSY010000253.1:0-14382 GCA_964474355.1 uncultured Spirochaetaceae bacterium
GGGCCGGGTCTGGGTCACGACCAGCCGCCAGCGTCATCGAGTGAACGCGCTGCTGAAGCGGCCCGAGAGCTGCGTCGTGATCGGCGGTGAGGGCACCGAGCTCGGGCCCGACCGCACGCTCACGTTCAAGACGCGCGCCACCGTGCACGAAGACCGCGAGACCCTCGAGTGGTTCCTGCCTCGCTTCTGCGACGCAGTGCATCCCGACAACCCCGATGCTTCGGCCGGCATGCAGGCCATGATGGATACGCCCCGGCGCGTCGTGATCGAGCTCGAGCCCGTCAAGACGATCAGCTACGACGGCGGCAAGCTCACCGAGGCGATCATCCGTGAAGGCGTCGACTCGCTCTGAGGTTCCGCTCGAGCCGAGATTCGACGCGCCGCCTCCAGACCGGCTGACCTAGTGTTCTCCGCTGAAAGAGGGGGAGCCGTCGTCGTGAAGATCGGGCGCATTCTCATCGGTGTGGGTGTCGTGCTCGTCGTCGCCCTGTGCGCGCTGTGGTTGCTCGGGCGCGGCTTCGGCGGCCGTCACGACAGTGAGATCTTCGCGCCGGTCACGGTCGCGCGCCCCGCTGGTGAGATCGCACGGCAGGTGGGGGTGCAGGCCCGCGCCGCGGCCGCGATCACGGGCGAGTCGCGCCCGAAGCATATCCTCTTCGGCGATCTCCACGCGCATACGACGATCTCGTTCGATGCCTTCATGCTCAACATGCCGCTGCTCGGCGGCCGTGGGGCGGCGCCGCCGGCCGATGCGTGCGACTTCGCCCGCCACTGCGCGGCGCTCGACTTCTGGTCGATCAACGATCACGCCTCGAACGTGACCGAGGCGGATTGGTCGAACACGATCGAGGCGATCCGGCAGTGCAACGATGTTGCAGGCGACCCCGCCGACCCGGATCTCGTCTCGTATCTCGGCTGGGAGTGGACCCAGGCAGGGCTCACGCCGCAGACGCACTACGGGCACAAGAACGTCGTGCTCCGACACACCGACGACGACCGCATTCCGACGCGCCCCATCGCGGCCTCGGCGGGGGGTGTCGCAACCGATCCACCGCCCACGCTGGCACGAGGCGTCGCCGCCCTGGCGGAGCCGCGCTTCCGCGATCTGGCGGCGCGTTGGACGGCGCTCGGCGCCATGGACGTCTGCGCCGACGGCCCGGTACGCGATCTGCCGAGCGACTGTCGCGAGATCGCCGAGACCCCGGCCGAGCTCTTCGCGAAGCTCGACGACTGGGGCCACGAGGCGGTCGTGATCCCGCACGGCACGACCTGGGGCACGTACACGCCGCCGGGCTCGACCTGGGACAAGCAGCTCGAAGGCGACGATCACGATCCGTCGCGGCAGACCCTCCTCGAGGTCTACTCGGGGCACGGCGATGGCGAGGTGTACCGCCCGTGGCGTGCGGTCGATCTCGACGAGGCGGGCACGCCCCATTGTCCGGAGCCGCGCCCTGACTACCTGCCGGCTTGCTGGCACATGGGCGTGATCGTCGAGGCGCGCTGCCTCGCAGAAGGCGAGGGCGCGGCCGAGTGCGCTGCGCGCGCGACCACGGCGCGCGATCACGCCGCCGCGGCGGGCGTGTCGCCCCACGTCACGGTGCCGGGCGTCGACGGTGAGGCTCTGCTCGATGCCGGACAATGTCGCGACTGCGGTCAGCCGGCGTTCGGCTATCGACCCGGCGGCTCAGCGCAGTACATCCTCGCACTGTCGAAGGACGATCCAGCCACGGGCGAGCCGCGCCGCTTCCGCTTCGGCCTCATGGCCTCGTCCGACATCCACAGCGCGCGACCAGGCACGGGCTACAAGGCCGTGCGCGAGCTCTCCGAGTCGCCGCCGCGCGACCGGCCCGAAGGCGGCGGCGCCGTCGCCTCGTTCTTCATGGGCGCGCCCGAGGAGCCGGTCGCCCGTTCGCGCTCCATCGACGAGGCGCGCGAGATCCTCTCGGGTCTGCAGCTCTACGAGACCGAGCGCACGCGATCGTTCCTCTACACGGGCGGGCTGATGGCGGTGCACGCCGATGGGCGAGACCGCGACGCGATCTGGGAGGCGATCGAGCGCCGGGAGGTCTACGGCACCAGCGGGCCGCGCATCCTGCTCTGGTTCGACCTCGTCGACGGCGAAGAGAGCTGGCCGATGGGCTCGGCGGTCGTGCGCGCCGCGGCGCCGACCCTGCGCGTGCGTGCGCTCGGCTCCCTCGAGCAGGCCGAGGGCTGTCCCGAATCGACCCTCGACGCGCTCGGCGCAGAGCGCACGGCGTCGCTCTGCGCCGGTGAGTGCTATCGCCCGACCGATCGGCGGAGGCGCATCGAGGCGATCGAGATCGTGCGGGTGCGCCCGCAGTCGCATCCCGGAGAGGACGTGTCGCTGCTCGTCGACGATCCCTGGCAGCGCTTCGACTGCAAGGGCGACCCCGGCGGCTGCGAGGCGAGCTTCGTCGACGACGAATACCCGTCACTCGGTCGCGACGTCGTCTACTACGCGCGCGTCTTCGAGGAGCCGACGCCGGTGGTGAACGGGCGTCCGCTGCGCTGCGTGTGGCAGGAGGGCGAATGCGTCTCCACCGAGCTGTGCGGGGACGACGGCGACTGCCTCGACCCCTACGCCCAGCGCGCCTGGTCGTCGCCCATCTTCGTCGATCGGCCGCCGGAGACCTGAGCGGGACGGCCTCCATCGCTTGTCCCTGTCGAGGGAGAATGCGTCCGGGCGTCGGGTGAAGACCCGATCTCACACGCGCGCCGTTCGGCCGATGTCCTCTCCCTGAAGGGGAGGGCCATGAAGTTCGCCGTACCGTTGCTGATGTTCATCCTGCTGAGCGCCCCCGCCGTCAAGCTGCTCTTCCACGCCCGGCGCGATCGGGGCGGCCCCGAGGTCTGGGCGGGGCTCTTCTTCCTCGGCGCCGGCTCGGGCATGCCCCTTCGCATGATGGGCGCCACGCTCATCCAGGATGGCGGTGAGCCGGGAGTCGCGGTGAACGTTGCTGGTCACCTGTGTCTCCTCGTCTCATCGGTCTCGCTCACCGTCTTCACCTGGAAGGTCTTCCACTCCGAGTCCACCCGCGTGCGGGCGATTGCTGTGGGCCTGATCGCCTTGCAGCTCATCACCACGCTCTACGCATTCGGCACGGGCACGATCCACGCCGAGGAGGGGAACCCGATCATCGCGATCAATGCGATGCGTGTGGTGCCGACCGCGTGGGCCTGCGTCGAGAGCATCCGCTACTGGATGCTCATGCGTCGGCGAGTCGCGCTCGGCCTCGCCGACCCGGTCGTCTCGAATCGCTTCGCGCTCTGGGCCATCTGGACGGCGGCCTTCGCGGCGCTGCCGACGACCTCGCTCGTGCTTCGCATCGTGGTCCCGACGATGGTCGCGGATCCGAACGATCCCGAGGTGATCCGAGCGGTGATGGACGAGCTGCTGGGTGGGCTCCGCGTCCTGCTCGCCGTCGCGGGGCTGCTCGGCCTCGTGGCCCTCGTGTTGAGCTTCTTCCCGCCGCACTGGTATCTCGCCCGTCTGCGTGCGGGGCTCCCCGACACACCCGTCCAGGCGTAGCGAGCGGCCACGCCGCGGCCTATCTCGGCGTCCCCGCCTTCAACAGCCAGCGTGTGAAGACCGACTGCGCCAGCGGGTCGAGCCAGCGGTAGAGGCGTCCGCTCACCCGGATCGCCTTGCCCTGCTCCACGGCCTCGATGCCCTCACGCGCCACGACGTCGGCGTCGTACCAGATCGCCTTCGGCAGCGCGTTCTTCATGTCCATGAGCCCGGCGGCCTCGTGGAAGTCGGTATGCGTGAAGCCCGGGCAGAGTGCGGTCACGTGCACACCGGTGCCCGCGAGCGTCAACGCGAGCTCCTCGCTCATCGCGACGACCCAGGCCTTGGCGGGGCCGTAGTTGCAGCCGCCCCGCGTGGCGAGCCGGCCCGCGACCGAAGACACGTTGATCACGCGCCCGAAGCCGCGCTCGCGCATCGGCGGGACGAAGCGATGACACGTCTGCGCCACCGAGATCATCATCAGCTCGTAGAAGCGTGCGTGCTCCGACCAGTCGCGGTCCTCGAGCAGGTCGGGGCCGCCGCTGCCCGCGTTGTTCACGAGCCAGTCGACCTGAAGGCCGCGCTCCCGCACGAAGTCCTCGATGCGCCGCGGCGCCTCGGGGTCGGAGAGGTCGTCCGCGAGGATCGCGACGTCCACGCCGTGCCGGGCGCGCAGCGCCTCGGCGGCCGCCTCGAGCTTCGCTTCGCGTCGTGCGACCAGCAGCAGGTCGAGCCCGCGCGCGGCGAGCTGGTGCGCGAACTCGAGGCCGAGGCCCGCCGACGCGCCCGTGACGAGGGCCCTGTGCACCATGGGATCAGCTCCGCATCCCGAGCCTGAGGATCTTCTCGGGCAGCTCGGGATAGCCGAGGCCGACCGCCTGCGCCGCCGTGGCGACCTCCTCGCCCTTGGCGAGCTCGGGGTTCGGATTGGCCTCGAGGAAGTGGAACTCGCCCTCGGGCGTGAGCCGGAAGTCGATGCGCGCGTAGCCGCGCAGCTCGAGTGTCTTGTACACGCGACGCGACACGCGCTCGATCGTACGCTGCTGCTCGGGGGTGAGCTTCGCGGCCACGAGCTTGACGTTGTGCTTCTTCTGGTAGGCCGGGTCGTGCTTCACCTTTTCGGTGGCGATCAGCCGCTCGCCCTCGCCGAGGTCGCCGATCACCAGCTCCTGGGGCGGAAGCACCTGGAGCCGCTCGTTGCCGAGCACCGCGACGTAGATCTCGCGTCCCTCGATGAACTCCTCGACGAGCGCGTCGGTCTCGACGTTGTCGTGGATGAACCGGACGCGCTCGGCGAGCTTCTCCTCGGTGTGGACGACCGAGGCCTGGGCGATGGCCGTCGACGCCTCCTCGACCAGGCTCTTCACGATGAGCGGGTAGCGCATGCCTCGCACGACCCGGAGCCTCCGCCCGCGGCGCACCACGAAGAAGCGCGGCGCTCGCACCCGGTGGTACATGACGAGCTTCTTGGCGAGCGACTTGTCGCGGGTCAGCACGAGCCCCCTCGGCCCGCAGCCCGTGTACGCGACCTTCAGGAGCTGGAGATACGCCACGACGTTGTGGTCGTAGATCGCCTCCTCCTGGAACTCCTCGAGGAGGTTGAACACCACGTGGGGGCGCCACGACTCGACGGCATGGCGGATCGGCAGCAGGTCGTGGCTCACGCCGAGCTGCTGCACCTCGTGGCCGCTCGCGCGGAGCGTGGTCACGACGTCCCACTCGCACTTGATCTCGTGGCGCTGCTGCTCGGACAGGCCGTGGCGCGAGTCGGGCACCACCAGGTCTTCATGGGTGAGGACGAGGACGCGCCGCTTCTTCATGCGGAGGGAGTCTCGCGGACGAGAGCGCCTTGCGCTCCCCGCCCGTTCGGCAGCTGGAGCGCGTGTCACACCCGAGGCCGAGCCACCGTGCTAGAGCGCCTGCCACACCCGAGGCGGAGCCACCGTGCTAGAGCGCGTGCCACTCCCTGCGCCACGAGACGTATTCGGCGCCTCGCGCGGCGACCAGGATCGCCAGGTCGCGCTCGAGCTGCTCGGCGGGGGCCGTGGCGCGGAGTCCGAGCTGGCGGCAGCGCGTGGTCATCTCGCGCAGCACCAGATCGATGGCGTACTCGTGCCGGGCGGTGCAGCGCGCCACGCGGCGGCGCACCCGGCAGCGGGCGCGGCGCAGGAACGCGGCGGCGCTCTCGCCCCCGCCGTGTCGCGCGCGGCCGCCGGCGCCCCTCGAGAAGAGGCGGAGCAGGTCCTCGTCCCAGACCTCGTTGCCGACGCCCTCGAACCGCTCGCGCTTCTCGGCGTAGTACTCGCCGACTGTGCGCCGGAGCCGCGGCAGGTGCTCTGGGCGCGCGCGGCTGCGCACGGGGGGCGTCACGCCTTCGAGCGTGCGCATCAGCTGGTCGACGTACTCGATCTTTCGCAGCGCGGGCCAGCCGCGGTAGTCGTGACGCCACCTCGACCCCGGCGTGAGCCAGACGGCGAAGGTCTCGGCGAAGTCCTCGTCGGGGTGGGCCTGGGCGTACCAGTAGTCGAGGTGCAGGACGTGCCTGCGGCTCGTCGGGTTGGGGCGGTAGAAGTCGGGATAGGGCTTCGACGACGAGCCGAACTTCGCCCGCCAGCTCGGGCGCCGGTGGAGCCGGTAGGCGTGCTGCACCGCGTGCCCGACCTCGTGGCGGAGCAGCTTGAGGCAGCTCTCGCGCGTCGCGCCCTCGGCCTCGAGCATCTGCTTGCGCTCGAGCCGGACGAGGCGGGGATGGGCGAGGTAGAAGGGCACGGCGACGCCGGGCACGCCGTCGGGCGAGAACCACTCTTCCGAGAGCCAGAAGTGCGGGCGCAGGCGGAGGCCCGTCGCCGCGAGCTCGCCGAGCACCTGGTCGATCAGCCCCGCGACCCAGCTGTCCTCGAGGCGCAGGTCGAGATCGCAGAGGCGCAGCTCGAGCAGCTCGCTGTCGGACCAGTCGGTCCAATGGCCCTGGGCGGCCTGGCTGGCAACGGCAGTGCGGGGCAAGGGGGGATGCTCCGGCGATTCGGGAGCCCGAACATATCGGGCCGCGTGCGCGATTGGAATCGGTTCGGCAACAGATCGGAAAGAAATCTTCAACGGAGTGACCGCAGCAGCCGTCGAGGTGACGCGATGAATCCATGCGCCCCGCGTTCCCCGATCCGTGGATTCGCACCCAGCGGTCCCTGCGCAAAGGCGGCTGCGGCGCTCGTGCGATGCGCTTCAGCGATAGCTGCGGGAGGGCGGGAGCGGGGCATGCAGCTCGAGCGGAGCGAGCTCGGTGAGCCGGACGTGGATCACCCCGTCGACGTTCTGGATCGGGCCCGCCACCTCGAGTAGCGCGTGGGCATGCATCGGCGCGCGGAAGCGCTCGAAGACGGGCGGCGTCACCACCGCGTTGCAGAGGCCGGTCTCGTCCTCGAGGGTCAGGAACACGAACCCCTTCGCCGAGCCCGGCCGCTGGCGCACGATCACGTGCCCGGCGGTGCGCACGAAGCGGCCGTTCGGCACGGCGCGCAGGTCGGCGGCAGCGAGGATCCCCCGCCCGCGCAGCTCGCGGCGGAAGTGCGCGAGGAGCTGGGGCCCCGTGGTGAGCCCCGCCCGGCGATAGTCGGCCAGGGTGTTCTCCACCTCGGTCATGGGCCAGAGGCCGGCGGCCTCGGCCCGGTCGTGATCGGCGGCCGTATGCCCGGCAAAGAGCGAGCGGGGATCGCGCTCGATGCCGGCCACCTGCCACTGCGCCGCCCGGCGCTCGCCCGCCGCGCCTTCGAGGCCGGCCAGCGCCCCCGCCTCGGCCAGGGCGTCGAGCTCGTCCCCCACGAAGCCCACCCGCTTCACGAGGTCGGACAGGTCGTCGAAGGCGCGCTCGCGCCGCTCGTGCGCGAGGCGCAGCGCCGTGTCCTCGCGCAGCCCCTTCACGAAGCGCAGGCCCACGCGCACGGCGGGGCGGGCCGCCCGGCCTGCGGGCGCGAGGCCGATCGCGTGGGGCGAGAGCGCTGCACCGGGCGGGGCCTCGGCCCGGTGGCCCGGCGGCCTCGGCTCGAGGCTCGAGGTCCAGCACGACCGGGTCACGTCGATGGGCCGCACCTCGACGCCGTGGCGCTGGGCGTCCTTCACCAGGGTCGCCGGGTTGTAGAAGCCCATCGGCCAGGCGTTCAGCAGGCCGACGAGGAACGCCGCCGGGTGGTGGCGCTTCAGGTACGCCGAGGCGTAGGCGATCAGCGCGAACGAGGCCGAGTGCGACTCGGGGAAGCCGTAGAGCGCGAACGAGGTGATGTGCCGGACGATCTCGTCCTGGGCCGCGGGCGAGAAGCCATTGCGGCGCATGCCCTCGCGCAGCCGTGCCTCGATCTTCTCCATGCGCTCGAGCGAGCGCTTGAAGCCCATGGCGCGGCGCAGCTCCTCGGCCTCGCCGCCGGTGAAGCCCGCCGCGGTCATCGCCACCCGAAGCAGCTGCTCCTGGAAGATCGGGACCCCGAGCGTGCGCTCGAGGATCGGCCGCAGGCTCTCGTGGGGCACCTCGACCGGCTCGCGTCCTGCCCGGCGGTTGAGGTAGGGGTGCACCATCTGCCCGACGATGGGGCCGGGCCGGATGATCGCGATCTCGACCACGAGGTCGTAGAAGTGCCGGGGCTTCATCCTCGGGAGCGTCGCCATCTGGGCCCGGCTCTCGATCTGGAACACGCCCACCGTGTCGGCGTCGCAGATCATGTCGTAGGTGGCCGGGTCGTCGGGCGGCAGCTTCGCGAGGTCGAGGTCGACGCCCTCGTGGCGGTGGACGAGCGGGATCGTCTCCTCGAGCGCCTGCAGCATGCCGAGCCCGAGCAGGTCGATCTTGATGATGCCGAGGTCGGCGCAGTCGTCCTTGTCCCACTGGACGATCCGCCGGTCTTCCATGCTCGCGGGCTCGATGGGCACCACCTCGTCGAGGCGCCCCGCGGCGATCACCACGCCCCCCGAGTGCTGCCCGAGATGCCGGGGCAGCCCCTGCACCTGCATGATCAGCTCGAGCAGCCGCTTCACGCGCGGGGCCTCGTCGTCGAGCCCGACCCCACGCATGCGGTCGCGGATCTGCCCCACGGTGTCTTCGGCCTCGAGCCGCCCGACCGTCTTCGAGAGCCGATCGAGGGTGTCGCCGTCGAGCCCCACGACCTTGCCCATCTCACGCAGCGCCATCTTCAGGCGGTAGGTGATGACGTTGGCCGTCATCGCCGAGCCGCCGGTCGCGTACTTCTTGAACACGTATTGGATGACCCGCTCGCGCTGATCGCCCGAGGGCAGGTCGAGGTCGATGTCCGGCCACTCGCCGCGCTCATCCGACAGGAAGCGCTCGAAGAGCAGCTCCATGCCGATGGGGTCGACGGCCGTGATGCCGAGCGAATAGCAGACGGCACTGTTCGCTGCAGATCCACGCCCTTGGCAGAGAATCTTCGACTGCTTCGCGAAGGTCGCGATGTCGTGCACGATCAGGAAGTAGCCGGCGAGGTCGAGGCGTCCGATCACGCGCAGCTCGTGCTCGATCTGGCGGCGCACCTTTGCTGCCAGGGGGGCGCCGTAGCGCTCGCGCGCGCCCTGCCAGGCGAGCGCCTCGAGCCGGCCCTGCTGGGTCTCGCCCGGGGCGAGCGGGAACTCGGGGAAGCGGTAGCCGAGGTTCTCGAGCGTGAACGCGCAGCGGTCGGCGATGCTGCGCGTGGCGCGGATCCACTCGGGCCGGTCGGCGAAGCGCTCCACCATTGCAGCGCGCGACTGCAGGTGGCGCTCGCCGTTGGGCAGCAGCAGCCGGCCTGCCGCCTCGAGGCTCGTCTTGTGGCGCAGGCAGGTCAGTGCGTCGAGCAGGGGTCGGCCGTGGGCGTGGGCGCAGCGCACGTCGCCCGTCGCGACGACGGGCACGCCGTGGGCCTCGGCCATGTCGGCGGCCCGTCGGGCCTGGCGCTCTGCGCTGCGGTCGAGGTGTCGCGACACGTCGACCCAGAGGCGCTCGCGGTCGTCGCCGAAGACTCCGCGCAGACGATCGAGGAGCTCGGGGCGAAGCCTCGCGTCGCCGCGCACGAGCACCGTCCAGTCGCGGGCGTGCTCGGCGACGTCGTCCCACTCGACCCGGCACTCGCCCTTTGGCCTGTCGGCTTGTCCGGCCGTGATGAGGCGGCAGAGCCGACGCCAGCCCTCCGGCGACTCGACGAGCAGGAGCAGGTCGTCGCTGCCAGGGCCCTGGAGAGAGCCGAAGCCACCGGGCCGCGCCACCGAGAGCTCGGCGCCGACGAGGCCGCGCATGCCCGCTGCCTGGCAGGCCTTGTGGAAGCGCGGCGCCCCCGAGACGCCGTGGCGATCGGCGAGGGCGAGCGCGGGGTAGCCGAGCTCGGCCGCCCGCTCGGCGAGGTCCTCGGGCTGGGCGCTGCCTTCGAGAAACGAGAAGGCGCTGCGGGCGCGCAGCTCGACGTAGTCGTCGGGGGAGGCGCGGCGCCGGGGATGGGGAGGATAGGGGGGCATTCCCGTATTTTCGTCTTTTGTTCGCCCGATCTCAAGGGTATCGTCGCGGCGAGAGGTCCCTTTCGATGTCCCACGCGGACGGCCCCGCCCGCTGCATCGCGCACGCCGACATGGACGCGTTCTACGCCTCGGTCGAGCAGCGCGACCACCCCGAGCTGCGCGGTCGCCCCATCGCCGTCGGCGGGGGCGGGTCCCGGGGCGTGGTGTCCGCGGCGAGCTACGAGGCGCGGGTCTTCGGCGTGCACTCGGCGATGTCGTCGGTCGAGGCGAAGCGGCTCTGTCCCGATCTCGTCTTCGTGCCCGGTGACATGGCGCTCTACGCGCGCGAGTCGCGACGCATCTTCGACATCTTCCACGCGTTCTCGCCGCGAGTGGAAGGGCTGTCCCTCGACGAGGCGTTCCTCGACTGGACGGGCACCGAGCGCCTCCTGGGCAAGCCGGCCGATATCGCCGCGCGGCTTCGCGCGCGTGTGCGCGACGAGGTCGGGCTCGCCGTGTCGGTGGGGATCGCGCCCGTCAAACGCGTCGCGAAGATCGCGAGCGGGATGGCCAAGCCCGACGGGCTGCTCGAGGTCGAGCCGCATGCCGTGGAGGCCTTCCTCGCTCCGCTGCCCGTCCGCAAGCTCTGGGGCGTCGGTCCCGTGGCCGAGCGACGCATCCGCGATCGGGGCTTCGAGACCATCGGGCAGCTCGCGCAGGCGCCGCTCACGCGGCTCGAGGCCGCCTTCGGCGACGACGCCCACCGGCTGCGCGCGATGGCGCTCGGTCTCGAGGTCGGCCACGTCGAGCCCGAGCGCGCGGCGAAGTCGATCAGCGAGGAGAACACGTTCGAGCGCGACGTCGACGATCGGGAGGTGCTCGAGGCGACGATCCTCACCCACGCCGAAAATGTCGCGCGCCGGCTCCGCCGCAGCGGGCTCGTCGCGCGCACGGTCGTGCTGAAGTGGCGCCTCGCGACGCGCCGGGCGCCCGGTCCGAGGGGCTATCCGCTGCACAGCCGCCGAGAGACCCTCGACGAGCCGACGCAGGATGGCGACGTCGTGGCGCGCACGGCGTGTGCCCTGCTGCGGCGCGAGAAGCTCCCCGAGGCGGTGCGCCTGATCGGCGTCGGCGTCGCCGGGCTCGTCGCCTCGGAGACCGGGCAGCTCGGTCTGTTCGCTCCGTCGCCCGACAAGGAGCGGCGCGCCAAGCTCAATGCGGCGCTCGATGCCGTGGTGGATCGCTTCGGGCGCAAGGCGATCGGCCGCGCCAGCCAGGGGGACGCCGCCCGCGCGGGCCTCACCCTGCAGCACAAGCACGGCGAGGCGTTGGAGGGCGAGTACCGCACGCGTCCGGTCGGTCGCGGGTCGCGCGCGGCTCCGGAAGAAGAAGGCGAAGAGATCGCGGGGGACGACGAGACGTGAGCGCGTTCGAGATCGCCGCGTGCGTCGTCGCGATCGTGATCGGCGTCGCCGTGAAGGCCGTGACGGGGATGGGGTTCCCACTCGTCTCGATTCCGGTGATCTCGCTCTTCGCGTCTGTGGAGGACGCGGTCACGGTCATCGCGCTGCCCAATGTGGTGATGAACGCCGTGATCTGCGCTCGGATGCGCCGCGAGATGGTGCACACGCGTGACCTGCCGGTCCTCGCCGTCACGTGCGCCGTGGGAGCGGTGATCGGCGTCGCTCTGCTCGTGCGCCTTCCAGAGCAGCTCCTGATGGTGGGGCTCGCAGTCACCGTCTTCGTGTACGTCGCCTACGTCGCGTCGAGTCCGCAGGCGAAGCTGTCGCCCCGCATCGGGCGCCTGGGGTCGCCGCTGGTCGGGCTCGTGGCGGGGGTGATGCAGGGGGCGGTCGGCATCAGCGGCCCACCCGTGGCGGCGTGGATCCACGCCTATCGCTTGCCACCGGGCGCGTTCGTGTTCGCGGTGAGCCTGCTGTTCTTCGTGGGAGGCGCGATCCAGCTCGTGCTGCTGGTCGGCCACGGCATGATGACCGGGCCGCGCCTGTGGATCTCGCTCTCGGCGATCCCCTTCGTCCTCGTCATGATCCCGATCGGTGAGCGGCTGCGGGCTCGGCTGGGCGCCCACCGGTTCGATCGGGCGGTGCTCGCCTTGCTGCTGCTGTCGGGGGTGTCCCTGGTCGTGCGCGCGCTTCGCTGAGCGACGCGCTCGCGCGATCGGCGCTGACTCAGGCGTGCGCTAGAGCTTCGTGGCGGCTTCGGATCCAGTCGACGTAGCCGGCCGGTGGCACGAAGGTGAGGAACATCAGCACGCCCGCGACCGCGCCGTTCAGCCCGAGCCAGATGGCGGGCAGGGCGTCGTTCATCGGACTCATCCCTCGCGCCTCGAGCACCATGGCGATTCCGCCGTTCATGGCGAGGACGATGCCCATCGAGCCCCAGAGCGCGAAGCGGTTCACGGCGACCGGGTCGGAGAGGCCGAGGGCCATGCGCTTGCGAGCGCGGCTCCACTCGAGGAGAGACTCGATGCCGACCCAGAGGTACCAGACCTCGAAGAGCAGGCGGACGGCGAGCGACCAGGGCCCGTGGACCTCGAGGGGGACGCTCGCCGGCGGCGCCGTTGCGACGGCGCGCAGGAAGAGCCCCGCCACCGCGATCGAGGCGACGGCGTTTGCCCCGACGAAGAGGTGTGCCCAGATCGCCTGCGGTCGGAAGACCTGCCAGGTGAAGGCGTGGAGCAGCACGATGCTCGCGGCGAGCGCGGCGAGTCCGACGGCGAGCATCGGCACGTGCACCTCGCCGATCGTCGGCTCGGCCAGCCCCGACAGCGCCAGCAACGGGAAGCCGAGCAGGCCCAGCAGGAGGAAGCCCGAGCTGATCAGCAGCTCGGGCCACTCGCGCGTCCGCCGCCACAGCAGCAGCAGGCGGATCGAGATGGTCATGATCGCCCCGACGAAGAGGACGTTCCCGAGGGCGGCCACGAGCTGAGCAGACATGCGCAGCGGATCGGCAAATCGAGCGCGAAGCTGAAGGAGGCCCGGGCTCTAGCGTTCCGAAGCGCCCACGTCCCAGCGCCACACGCGCATGGGCGGCACGTTCAGCAGCTCGAGCTGGCGCGAGGCGCGTCCGAACACCTCGACGCCGAGTGTGTGCACGCGGTCGCGGAACTGGTAGGCGACGAAGCGTCCACCGGGCGCCAGGGCGTCGCGGGCCGACTCGAGGACCGCGCGGCCGAGGTTGCGCGGCATGGTCGAGAAGGGGATGCCCGAGAAGATCACGTCGGGCTTCTCGAGCCCGTGCTCGGCGAGGATCGCCGGGATCTCCGCGGCGCTGCCCTCGTGCACGAAGAGCCGCGGGTCGTCGTGCTTCTGCAGCAGGTCGACGAAGTGCGGATTGATCTCGATGGCGAGCAGCTTCGCGTCGGGAGCGAGCGCTCGCAGCACCGCCTTGGTCGTGCCGCCGGTGCCGGGGCCGAGCTCGACGATGAGCTTCGCGTGCTCGAGGTCGAGCGTCTTCACGATGCGGCGCTCCATGAAGCGCGAGCTCGGGATGATCGAGCCAACCTCCTTGGGCTTGCCGAGGAAGCCCTTGAGGAAGGCGATGCGGTGGTCGGGCCGAGGCAGGAAGTTCGGCGAGCTCATCGGAGAGGGATCCTCCAGTGGGTCTGGGAGTCGTGTGATTGGGGAGGGTCGAGGATCGTTGCCGCGTGGCTTCGATCCAGTGTCGTCGGGCTTCGGATGCGGGCGAGTGCCTCGCGATCGTGTGATGGGCGCGACCACCCCCCTTCGTCGCGCGGCCGCATTTTAACCCGAATGTGATGGTTCGCCCTGCTCGATGTCGGGCGCGTGTGCTTTTACGCGCAGTTCTTACAAAGGATGGGGGCGTCACCCCGCGTCAGGGGGTCGCTTCATCGATCAGCGTTCAGTCGTAGACCCCGTCGATGAGCCATTCGCGACGCACCCAGTCGAAGCAGAGTCGCGCGACGGTGCCGTCGTCGATGCGGACGTCATAGTGATCGACGGCGAAGCGGGTCGTTTCGTTCCACCAGTTGCCCGTGGTGCGCCAGGGACCGGAGCAGTCCACGACGCGGCCGTGGGTGAGGGCGCTGCGCACATGGGTCGGCTCTCCCCGCTCGACCCGGACGTTCGCGCCGACGGGGGGACGCAGCGCGCGCACGGCGAGCCGGGCCGCCCGTGCGCCCCGCGTGTCGGCGCGCGCGTCGCCGGGCGGGCGGGGGCCGAAGGGGCGCACGCCGAAGTCCGTCGGAAGATGGCTGTCGGCCACCACCGGTGAGCCCACCCGGCCCTCGCCGCAGATCGACTCGAGCTCGGAGAGCGTGCGGTCGAGGGTCGCCGGGTCGGGCCCGGACGGCCGGAACAGGTCGAGCTGGTCGCGGGGCAGCGGCCGCCCCTCGCAGCCGATCCGCACGG
>CAYYSY010000254.1:0-5108 GCA_964474355.1 uncultured Spirochaetaceae bacterium
ACGACACCGGATCCAGACGCGCGGCTCGCCAGGCCGGCAGCACGCCGAAGAGTGTGCCCGTCCCGAACGAGACGCCGATCACCGCGTAGATCGCCCACAGCGGCGGGCTCGCGGGCACGGCGGGATAGAGCGCGGTCCCGACCTCCACCAGCCCCCAGCCGACGGCGAGGCCCACGATGCCGCCGGCGACAGAGAGAAGCACGGCTTCCAGCAGGAAGATCAGCAGGATCTGCCGGCGCGTGGCCCCGAGCGCCTTCAACAGGCCCACCTCGGCGGTGCGCTCGGAGACGGAGACCAGCATCACGTTCATGATCCCGATCCCCGCCACCGTGAGGCTGATGGCCGCGATCCCCGCCACGACCAGCGTGAGTACCTGGAGGATCGAGGAGAGCGAGTCCATCATCGCTTCCTGGGTGATTACGGTGACGTCCTTCTCCCCGTGCCGATCGTCCAGCAAGTCGATCACCCGCCGCTTGGCGACTTCCATGTCGGCGCCGGGCCTGATCTCGAGCAGAAGGCGGGTGAGCGACGTGCGATTCGCCATGCGTAGCCCCGTCGCAACGGGCACGAATACCGCGTCGTCGAGGTTCAACCCCATCTGCACGCCGCGGCTCGCCAACACGCCGACCACGCGCATCCGAGAGCCCCCGACCCGTACGGGACGGCCGACGGGCTGCTGCTCCTCGAAGAGCTCGCGCGCGATCGTGCGCCCGAGCACCACGATCGGCGCGCCCCGCTCGACGTCACCACCCGGCAGGAAGTTGCCGCTCAGCATCTGCAGGTCGCGCACACGCCTGAAGTCCGGAGTGCTGCCGATCACCATGGCCTGGCGGCTCCGCTCCTCGAGGGATACGTCGGCGGTAGATCCGGAGATGGGCACGATTCGCTGCACGGCGGGAATCAGGCGCTCGATCGTCCGGGCATCTTCGAGGGTCAGGTCGTTGGGCACGCCGCCCATGAACGGAATTCCGCCGGTGGTCTCGTTTCGCCCTGGCATGACGATCAGGACGCTGCTGCCGAGGCTCGCGAACTGATCAGTCACGAAGCGTCGCGCCCCTTCGCCGAGCGCCGTCAGCGAAACCACCGCGACCACACCGATCACCACGCCGAGCAGCGAGAGCTGTGTGCGCCGCCGGTGTTGCGTGAGAGCATGGAGCGCGAAGCGCAGCAGGTCGGCAGCGGTCACGCGTGTTCGCCCCGCTCACCGAAGAGCGTCCCAAGGTCCGTCACGCTGCTCCCCTGCACGCGCCGGATGATCTCGCCGTCCTGCAGCACCAGGACTCGATCGGCTCGGCGCGCCACGTTGGGGTCGTGGGTGACGACCAGGAGTGTCTTGCCCTCGGAGTTGAGATGGTCGAGGAGGTCGAGCACCTGCGTGCCGGACCGCGTATCGAGGTTGCCGGTGGGCTCGTCAGCCAGCAGCAGCCCCGGATCCATGATGGTGGCCCGCGAGATCGCGACCCGCTGCTTCTGGCCGCCCGACAGCTCACTCGGTCGATGGCCCGCCCAGGGCGAGAGGCCCACCTTGTCGAGCGCGGCCTCGGCTCGTTTGCGGCGCTCGGCGGGCGGGATGCCCGCGAACACCATCGGGAGCTCCACGTTCTCGAGCGCCGAGAGCCGCGGGACGAGATGAAATGACTGAAAGATGAAGCCGATGCGATTCAGCCGGACGTGGGCGAGCTCGTCGGAGTCGAGGCTCGCCACCTCGCGCCCGTCGAGCTGGTAGCGACCGCGCGTGGGGCTGTCGAGACAGCCGATGATGTTGAGCAGCGTGCTCTTGCCCGAGCCCGAAGGCCCCATGATGGCCACGTGCTCGCCGTCGACGATCTCTTCGGTGACGGCGCGAAGCGCGTGCAGCACCTCGTCGCCCATCTCGTACGTGCGCCAGACGTCCTCGACGCGGATCATGATCCGTCGCTCGCGCCCTCGGCCTCGATGATTGCGCGCTTCCCGGCTTCCACGCCCACGCGGTCGAGCGAGACCACCACCGTCTCACCTTCGGAGAGCCCGCTCTGCAGCTCCGCATAGCGCCAGTTGCGAAGCCCGAGCTTGACTGCGCGTTCGACGAGCTCTCCCTCCTCTCCCTCCTCGGCCTTGTCGCTCGCCTCGAGCACCAGCACACGGTCGCCTTCGAGCAGCGCTGAGGTGGGCAAGCGCAACACCCCTTCACGTACCTCGAGGATCACCTCCACGTCGGCCGAGGTTCCGGGTAGTAGCTCAGCAGCACCGGCGGGGTCGTCGAGCTCCACCTCGACTTCCACAGTCCGATTCTGGGCCTCGACGTCGAGCACGTAGGGGGCGACGCGCATGACGCTCGCGGCAAAGACCTCGCCGGGCCGGGAGTCCACGGTGAGCTTGACCGCCTGCCCGGCGCGAATGCGCGCGGAGTCCACCTCGTCCATGGGGGCGCTGACGTACAGCGTGGTGGGATCGATGAGGTCCACGACCGCCGGAGAGGTCAGGAGCGGCGGCGAGGGCGTCACCCACTCGCCCACCTCGGTGCTCACCTCGGCGACCACCCCCTCGAACGGGGCCATGATCACCGTCTTGTCGAGCTCGGCTTGCGCTGCGCGCACCTGCGCGCGCGCACTCGCGAGCTCGGCCTTGGCGGCCAGGCACGTCACGCGCGCTGCGTCGTACGCGTACTGCAGCCCGTCGAGCACGTCCTCGGAGGCGATGTTGCGTTCGGCCAGCTTCTGGGTGCGAGCGAGCTCCCGACTCGCCCGATCGCGCCGCAGGCACGCCTCCTCGAGGCGGGATTGCGCGACCTCGACGCCGCGATGTGCCAGATCGTTCTGGGCATGCAGGCTCCGATCGTTGAGCCGAACCAGGACGTCGCCTGCACGCACGCGCTCGCCCTCGCGGTGCGCGATCTCCACGACACGGCCGCCGGTCTCGGCGGCGAGCCGCGAGCGTCGGCGGGCACGCACGGTCCCGGCCTTCGAATTGGTGAGCGTCGCCTCGACGCGGCCGCGCTCCACGGCAACGACTCGGACCGCGACCGGCTTGGGGGCAAAGAGCGTGAGGCGCAGTGCCACGACAGCCAGGACCAGTCCCACGAGCACGAAGAGCCGAACTCCCCAGCGATTCCCCACTGCAGCACCAGCCCCCTTCGTCATGCGAGCAGGCTACACGTGATCCCACGGGCGCGCCCTGCGTACTCGGCTCGCCGCTTCCGATGTGGCTCCACGCCCCGAAACCCATGACCCGACTGGACAGTGGCGGGTCGGCGCGATCCCGGCGGATGGGAAGAGCAAGGCCCCGATTCGCGTGGTTGTCCGATAGCCCCCCCGCTATGTCGAGTAGGGCGTGGGGGGGGGGCAGGCCCCGTTCCTGGGGAGGCTGAGAGCGCCGGAGATGCCGAACAGGCCGGCTTCGATGTGCGAGGGGTTGGATGGAGCCGACGAGCGGACTCGAACCGCTGACCTGCTCATTACGAGTGAGCTGCTCTACCAGCTGAGCTACGTCGGCTTACCGCCGGCGCCCTGGGTTCGCGCCCCGGGGCTCGGCGGGAGCGGGAGATTAGCCGCAGCCCCCCGCGCCTGCCATGCAATCGGCGGGCGAGGCCGCCTTCTTGGCCATCTCATCCGCCGGCAACTCCGCCGCACCGCTCGACTCGGTGTTCCTCCCGATTGACCGCGCGGCCGTGGCAGGCGTAGGATCGGAAAACGGGCGCTCCCGCCGAGCGCCCCAGTCAAGCTCGCGCTGGCACTGCGCTCGTGCGGAGGTCCCCCATGCCGATCCTGCCCTTCATCGATCTGCTGATCCTGGCCGGATGGAGCTCGCTCTTGGGCGGGTTCATCCTCAAGCTCATCCGGCTGACGACGACCTATGAGGCGTCGTTCTTCGGCATCGGGCCGCTCGACTTCCTGATCCTCGCCGGGGTGTTCCTGCTGCTCGCGCTCACGCTCACGGCGCGCACCTGGGTGAAGGCGCACGAGCTCGAGCGGGTGCAGGCGCGCCGCAAGATCAACGACGAGCTCGAGCAACGGCTCGCGCTCCTCGACAACGGTGGCATCGAGCATCGTCCCGACGACGACGTCGAGACGCCCCTTCAGGTCGAGATCGACGCGCGCACGGGCTGAGCGCGCCGCGCGCGGCGCTCCATTTCCATGTTCGTTCTGTCGGGATCGTCGCGCTGCCGCCAGCGACCGCGGGCCGGTGCCGCTGCCCGGCCCGCGTCGGATCGGCCTCCGGTGCCTGGCGAATTCAATCGCCGGGCTCCGGGCGATCGGAGATCGATCGGCTTTCTACCAGCTCTCGGCTCTCTACCAGCTCTCGGCTTTCTACCAGCTCTCGGCGATCTACGAGACGCGCTCGCCGCGACGATCGGGGCCGAGCAGCGAGAACGCCGAGATGGCGATCTCCCGGTAGAGGCTCGCGCCGATCTGGAATGCGTTGCGCGCCTTGCGAATGGCCTTCGACATGTCCGTCTCTCCATCACCGTGTGCGGGCGCCGTCTTCTCTCGCCGCGCCGGTCGCTTCTCTCGACTCTCTCGACCGGCCCGCCACAACCCTTTTCACGTGCCCGGCCTCGTGCCGGTGCTGCGTGCGCCGCGGGGTGCGGCCAGCGTCCGTCGTCGGCGATCCGGGGCTCGTCGTCTGCCACCCGCCCTGGGCCGTCGATCTCCGACCCCTCTTCGTCCCCGCCCGGCAGGCATTGGTGCCCTGCCTCGGCTGCGAGACCGCCGACCCGTTCGAGTCGCCGCTTCGGGATCGCCTGGGAAGTGGGCGGTCGGCCGGGTCACGTGGCAGGGAATTCGCGTCCCATCGGCGAAATTCCGGGCGATTCGGGGCCGGCGCGCGCGGCCGCCCGCGACTCGAGAGCGAATTTCCCCTGCGTGGTCCGAAGATTGGACCCGGCCGGCGTGATACTCTCCCGGCCGTGTCCACCGCAGCCACGACAGAACACACCGAACCGTCCGGAATCGCAGGCGAATCCACCGTCTCTTCGCCTTCGCCCGAGCGCCTGATCTGGCGCGATGGCGAGTGGGTCGCCTGGGCCGACGCCACCGTCCACGTCCTCTCGCACAGCCTCCAGCGCGGCTCGCTGATCTTCGACTACATGTCGGTCCACGACACGCCCCGCGGGCCCGCGATCTTCCGCC
>CAYYSY010000255.1:0-4547 GCA_964474355.1 uncultured Spirochaetaceae bacterium
CGGTGCCCCTGCCCGCGGCCCACGGCTTCGACGACATCGATCCCCAGAGCGACTGCGTCATCACCACGGAGATCGCATCGGGTCGCTTCGAGGACGACCTGCGGCGCATGCGAATGGCGGCCTGGCACGGCGCCGATCACCTCATGGTGATCCGCACGACCGGGCAGTCGCACGTCGACGGGCTGCTCGAGGGGACACCCGAAGGTGTCGGCGGGATCCCGATCACGCGCAAGCAGATCCGCGCGACGCGAAAGGCCCTCGACGCCATCGAGGACGAGGTGGGGCGTCCGATCAACTTCCACTCGTACGTGAGCGGGCTCGCGGGGCCCGAGATGGCGGTGCTCTTCTTCGAGGAGGGCGTGAACGGCTGCCATCAGGACCCGCAGTACAACCTGCTCTATCGCAACATCAACCTGCACCGATCGTTCGTCGACGCCGCCGAGGCCAAGCGGGTGATCGCCGACGGCGGGCTGCTGCAGATCGACGGCGCCCACAACGCCAACGCCACCGCCAAGCAGGCGTGGAAGGTGACGCCGGAGCTGCTCGTGCAGCACGGGATCAACACGGCCTTCTCGCGGGCGGCGGGCATCCCCGCCGAGCGGATCGCGCTCTCGACGGTGCCGCCCACGGCACCGCCCGCGCCGAAGCTGCGGCTCGACCTGCCCTACGCGGTGGCGCTGCGCGAGCTCTTCGCCGGCTACCGGTTCCGCGCCCAGCAGAACACGCGCTACATGGAGTCGGACACGCGCGAGGTGACCGTGACGCACGCGCTCGACACGTTGATCTCGCGGCTCACCTCGGTGGACATCCAGAGCACGATCACGCCCGACGAGGGGCGGAACATCCCGTGGCACTACAACAACGTGGCGGGAGTCGAGACGGCCCGGCAGGTGCTGATGGGGCTCGACGGGGTCTCGGAGATGCTGAGCCTGAACGAGAGCGGTCCGCTGCGATCGGAGGCGCGCGCGATCGTCGAGCGCGCCGTACTCTTTCTCGAAGAGATGCTCGAGCTCGGCGGCTACGAGGCGGCGGTCGAGGCCGGCATGTTCGTCGACTCGGGGCACTTTCCCGAGCGCGGCGGCGACGGCATCCGGCGCGATCCGCACGGTGGTGTCGGTGCCGGCACCGTGGTCCCGCGCGAGGCCGACTATGGCGCGCCGGTGTGCAGCCACTTCGGCACCAACGTGCTCGCGGGCAAGGGCGAAGGAGAAGGCGAGGGTGGCGAGGCCTGCGCCGCGTACGGGGGCTGCACGCTCTGCGACCCTTCGAAGATCCGCTACGTCGACGAGCTCGACCCGGAGGACAACGTCACGCGCCGCCTCGAGCGGCCGCTCGCCGAGCGCGCCGAGGGGCTCCTGCGACCCGAGGTCGAGAAGCACGGGGACGGCGTCGTCTGCGTCACGCTCTTCCTCCCCGAGCGCCCCGACCTCGGTCGGGCCGCGGCACTCGAGCTCGCGCGCCGCATGGGCCTGCGCGAGCCCGAGGTGATCCACGCGCGCGTGCTGCACCCGGCCGAGGGCAGCGTGTTCGAGGTGCGCGGCACGCTCGAAGAGGCCGTGCAGGTGAGCGAGCTCGTCGTGCCCGAGCAGGAGGCGCGGCTCGACCACGACGCGATCGAGGCCTTCGTGCGGCCGCGCAACCTGCACGTCGTGGCGGCCACCGTGGGCGAGGACGAGCACTCGGTGGGTCTGCAGGAGGTGCTCGACATCAAGCACGGCGGCATCGAGCGCTACGGGTTCCGCACCCACTACCTGGGCACGTCGGTCGACCTCGGTGCCCTGCTCGATGCCGCCGCCGCCCACGAGGCATGCGTCGTACTGATCTCGACGATCGTCACCCACCACGACGTCCACCGGGACATGATGAGTCGGCTGGCGGCGCTGGCCGAGGAGCGGGGCGTGCGCGAGCGCCTGCTGCTCGTGGCCGGGGGAACGCAGGTCACCGACGCGCTCGCGCGCGAGTGCGGCATGGACGCGGGCTTCGGCCGCGGCACGACGGGGCAGGACGTCGCGAGCTTCGTGGTGAGGCGTCTGCAGGATCGACAGGAGCACGCGTAGGATGGGCCGCCCGCGGCTGTCGGTCGACCTCGCAAAGATCGAGGGCAACGCGCGCGCGATCGTGCGCGACTGCGCGCGGCACGGCATCGCCGTGACGGGGGTGACGAAGGGCGTGTGCGGCTCGCCCGAGGTGGCGCGCGCCATGCTGCGCGGCGGCGTCGAGTCGCTGGGCGAGTCGCGCCTCGAGAACGTGGCGCGACTGCGCGCGGCCGGCGTCGAGTGCCCCGTCATGATGCTGCGGCTCGCGCCGCTCTCGAGAGTGGACGAGGTGGTCGAGACGGTGGAGCTGAGCCTTCACTCGGAGCTCGCCGTGCTCGAGGCCCTGGCCGCAGCCGCAAAGCGGCGCGGCCGGGTCCATCCCGTGTTGCTGATGGTCGATCTCGGCGACCTGCGCGAAGGCGTCTGGCCCGACGCGCTGCCCGCCCTCGCGCGCGCCGCGAGCGGGCTCGACGGTGTGCGGGTGGTCGGGCTCGGCACGAACCTCACCTGCTACGGGGGCGTCGTCCCGACCGAGTCGCACCTGGAGCGGCTGGTCGTGCTCGCCGACGAGATCGAGCAGGTGCTCGGTCATCGGCTCGCCTGGGTCTCGGGTGGCAGCTCGAGCGCGCTCCCCATGATCGCCGCGGGCACGATGCCGCCGCGCGTGAACCACGTGCGCGTCGGCGAGGCGATCCTGCTCGGCCGCGACACCGTCGCGCGCGAGCCGTGGCCCGGCACCGTGCAGGATGCGTTCGAGCTGCGAGGCGAGGTGGTCGAGGTCCAGCTCAAGCCCTCGGCGCCCGAGGGCCCGCGGACCGCCGATGCCTTCGGCCGGCGGCGGGTGTTCGAGGATCGAGGCTGGCGCGAACGCGCGCTGCTCGACATCGGCCGCGAGGACGTGGACGTCGAGGGGCTCGTGCCGCTCGAGCTCGGTGTCGAGGTGCTGGGCGCCTCGAGCGACTACCTCGTGGTCGACGTGACCGATGCGGGGAGCGCGCTGCGCGTGGGCGATGAGCTGACGTTCGCGCTGAGCTACGGGGCGCTGCTCGCCGCGATGGATTCGGAGTACGTCGAGAAGCGCTACGAGGGCGAGGCGTGACCCATCCGACCCGGGCCATCGTTCATCTCGACCGCCTGGCCCGCAACCTGGGTCTTCTCTCCGAGCTGGCGGGTGAACGTCCGCTGTGGCCCTGCATCAAGGCCAACGCCTACGGCCACGGCGCAGATGTCGTGGCGCGGCACCTCGTCTCGATCGGTTACGACACGCTGTGCGTCGCGCACGCGTCGGAGGCGGTGGCGCTGCGCGAGATCGGCATCGGTGCGCGGCTCTTGCTGCTATCGGCGGCGCTGCCCGACGCGAGCCAGGCCGTGGTCGAGCACGGTCTCGAGCCGGTGGTCTGCACGCGCGACGCACTCGAGTCGCTTTCGAGCGTCGCGACGCGGGCGGGCCGCGAGGTCGAGATCCACCTGAAGGTCGAGACGGGGATGGGTCGCGTGGGTGTGTGGCCCGACGAGGTTAACGACTTTCTCGAGCGGGCGGCGTCGCTGCCCGGGGTGCGGGTGCGCGGCCTGATGAGCCACCTCCCGCGCGCCGACGAGTCCGACAAGTCGTACTCCCACGAGCAGATCGCGCGCTTTCGCCGCGTGTGTGAGGCGACGCGCGGCGCGGGCACCCTCGTGCATCACCTCGCCAACAGCGCCGCCCTCTTCGATCTGCCCGAGAGCCACCTCGATGCGGCGCGGCCGGGCATCGCGATCTACGGCCTCGCGCCCTCGCGGCACATCGCGAGCCCGCGCGTTGCCGAGCTCGAGCCCGTGCTCGAGTGGCGGAGCCGCGTCACCTTCTTGAAGGAGGTGCCGGCCGGGGCGGGCCTCTCCTATGGCCACACGTTTCACACGCATCGCCCGTCGCTCATCGCGACCGTGCCGGTCGGCTACGGGGATGGGCTGCACCGGAGCCTGTCGAATGGCATGGAGATGCTCGTGCGCGGCGTGCGCTGTCCGCAGGTGGGGACCATCACGATGGACCAGACACTGATCGACGTCACCGAGCTGCGAGGCCGGGTGGAGCTCGGCGACGAGGTGGTGCTGATCGGGCGCGATGGCGACGAGGTCGCGAGCGCTGACGCGCTCGCCGAGACCCTCGGAACGATCAACTACGAGGTGGTGACGGCGATCGCGCGACGCGTGCCGCGGATCGCGTCGAGCGGTGACGGCGCCGCGCCGCCGGGTGCGGCGCCATGACCGGGCCAGGTGGGCACGCGTCGAGCCGCGCCACGCTCTTTCTCTGCGGCGACGTGATGACGGCGCGAGGGATCGATCAGGTGCTGCCCCACCCGGGCGACCCCGAGCTCCGCGAGCCGGTGGCGTGCTCGGCGCTCGACTACGTGGCGCTCGCCCAGTGGAAGAACGGGCACATCTCGCGGCCCGTCGACTTCGCCTACTGCTGGGGGGCGGCGCTCGAGGAGCTCGAGCGCGCCGGGCCCGACGCACGGATCATCAACTTCGAGA
>CAYYSY010000256.1:0-27589 GCA_964474355.1 uncultured Spirochaetaceae bacterium
CCGAGGGCCTCTACCGGCAGATCCAGGCCGAGAACCCGACCAGCGTCCCACGCATGCAGGAGGCGCAGCAGGCCCTCGATCAGATCGCCGTCATGCGCCGCGCCTACGAGCAGGCGGCGCGCACGCAGGTCGTCATGCGCGTCCAGGAAGTGCGCATGATGCTGACGGAGATGCTCTACATGGAAGGCGTGTGTCCCGACGAGAAGATGCTGTCGCAGGCGCTCGCCCAGGCCACCTTCGAGCTGGAGGCAGGTCGCGTGTCCCAGTCGTCCGACGGCACGGCTTCGTACACGATCATCGACGTCGACTCGGGGATCGCGGTCCCCGTGACGTGCGATCGGCGGAGCATCCACTTCGATCTGAGTGCAGCGCAGCGCTGACCCCACGAAGCGCCGCCCATTGCCAACGGTCACGGCCACCCGATGTGTCGATCGCGACGCATGCGCGTCGCGCGCGGGCCAACCGGCCTTCGCAGCCGCTTCGCCCCTGACATTCCGCATCTCGAGATTGCCTACAGCCGCACGATCGACCGCCGCACCGTGTCTATAATGCGTGCACCGCGCGTCGGCGCGGCCTCGACTCCCGATCCACGCAGGGGGATGCATGCGCGCCATCTTCTCGCAGCGCTGGCGACCCGGGCTCGCCGGAGCATGTCTCGGCCTGGCCCTGGCGATCCTCGCAGCACCGAGCCATGCGGTCGACGAGCCGCCGCCCACCGCCGACGGTGAGCCTCCGCCCGAGGCGCTCGTCGGCGAGATCCCGTTCCATCCGCAGACGCCACTCAGCCGGGTGATGATCGATCTGGCGCCAGACGGGCAGAAGCCCTTCACACTCTATCTCGATACGGGGGCGAGCTTCAGCATCATCACGCCCCTGATGGCACGCTCGCTCGGCGTGAACGTGCGCCGCAACAAGAGCTCCGAATATCGGCGGAGCACTCGCCTCGGTCGCGACCTGCTCTTCTGGGTCGACACGAGCTCGAGCGACACGGGCGTCCGCGGTGGCGGGTTCGAGATCGGAGTGCTCGGCGCCAACTTCCTCGACGACTACGTGGTCGAGATCGACTATCCCGGTCGCATGGTGCGCTTCTACGATCCGAAGCAGTACGCGGTGCCCGACCGGCATCCCTCACCCGACGTTCACGTGATGCCCTTCAAGCGAAACGGCACCCGCATCCTCGTCGACGTCTCGCTCGAGGGGAACGCGTTCACCGCGCTGCTCGATACCGGTGCGCCGGACATCAGCGTGCTCAAGGACCACGCCAAGCGCGCAGGCATCCCGAAGAGTGACCTCGAGGAGGAGATCACGATGCAATACGTGACGGGTCCCTCCAGGAATCGCGTCTATCAGCCCCGGGACTTTCGCATCGGCGGGCTCCCTCTCCCGCCGACGCCGATCCTCATCGAGCTGAAGTCTCCGATGAACGTCCCGGGTGGCGCGATCGTCGGCTACGACGCGATCGGCCGCTACGTCATGCGGATCGACTACCCCCGCAAGCGCATCTCGCTCAGCCAGCCCGCTCCCGACAGCCCCCCCTTCGTCGGCTGGCTCGAGACCTACCGGCGCGAGGTGGGGAAGCAGAACCCGCCCCCGCCCACCGAAGAGGAGATCGCCGCCCAGGACGCCGCGCGGCTGGAGCGCTTCGAGAAGGCGAAGGCCGAGCGGCTCTACGCGCGCAGCCCCGGCGGCGGCTTCGTCGTCGTCGACGGCTACCGCCTGCGCCAGGGTCCGAAGGAAGGCGAGACCTGGTACACGCACGAGGAGATGCTCGCGATCCGCGCCGACGAGGAGGCCGCAAGCGACCAGAGCGGAAGCGGCGGCGAATGAGGCACGCGCCCGCGAAGTGATAGGATCGGCGCTTCCCCACGTGACCGGAGGAGCGCCCGATGTCCCGCATCCAGTTCCCGGAAGGCTTTCGCTGGGGCGCCGCGACGGCGTCGTACCAGATCGAGGGCGCATGGAACGAGGACGGCAAGGGCGAGTCGATCTGGGATCGCTTCACGCACACGCCCGGCCGCGTGAAGAACGGCGACACCGGCGACGTCGCCTGCGACTCCTACCACCGCTTCGAAGAGGACGTCGCGCTGCTGAAGCAGATGGGCTGCACCAGCTATCGCTTCTCGATCGCGTGGCCGCGCATCCAGCCCGACGGCCGCGGCCCCGCCAATGCCAAGGGCCTCGACTACTACCGGCGCCTCTGCGACGCGCTGCTTGCCGCGGGCATCCGCCCCTTCCCCACCCTCTACCACTGGGATCTGCCCCAGGCGCTCGAAGACGCCGGGGGCTGGCCGCATCGCGACCTGGCGGGCCGCTTCGCCGACTACGCGGACATCATGATGCGCGGGCTCGGCGACCTCGTCTCCGACTGGATGATCTTCAACGAGCCGTTCATCTTCACCGTGATGGGCTACCTCGTCGGCGTCCACGCACCCGGCCGCACGTCGATGGACGACTTCCTGCGCGCAACGCATACGGTGAACCTCGCCCAGGGCCAGGCCTTCCAGGCCATGCGTGCGGCGCGGAGCGATGCGCGCATCGGCACGGCGTTCAGCATGTCCGCCTGTGAGCCGGCCAGGCCCGAAGAGCAGGACGCCGACGCGGCCGAGCGCTGGCATCGCTTCACCAACCTCTGGTTCCTCGAGCCGGCGCTGCGGGGCGCCTACCCCGAGGCCTTCCTCGACGGGGTGCCCGAAGCGACGCTCGGCATCCGGGACGACGATGCGGAGCGGATGCGCGCACCGCTCGATTTCGTCGGCATCAACCTCTACTCGCGCACCCTCGTGCGCCACGCACCCGAGGACACACGCGGCCTCGGCGCTCTGCCCGCCGGCGGCATGGGCGGTGACGACGGCCCGAAGACCGACTTCGGCTGGGAGGTCTGGCCGAACGCGCTGCGCGACACGGTGCTGCGCATCCACCGCGACTACGACGCGCCCGAGATCGAGATCACCGAGAACGGCTGCTCGTACGCCGACGGCCCGAGTGCTTCCGGCGTCGTCGACGATCGCCGACGCATCGAGTTCTACCACGGCTACCTGGGCGCCCTGCACGAGGCCATCGAGGCCGGCGCGCGGGTGACCGGCTATCACGCGTGGAGCCTGCTCGACAACTTCGAGTGGAGCGAGGGCTACGAGCAGCGCTTCGGTCTCACCTGGATCGACTTCGAGACGTGCGACCGCACGCTCAAGGCCTCGGGCCGCTGGTACGCCCGGGTCGCCGCCGAGAACGGCTTCGAGCGCTGACGTGGACGCCACGCCCGAGAGGCGCCCCGGTCCTTTGCGTCGCATCGCGCGCGTGCTGCGCGTCGTGTCGATGGGCCTCGGCGCGCCGCTGGTCGCCGCGCTCGTCCTCTTCACGCTCGTCTTCGCGGTGCGCTGCACGCAGGTGTGGCTCTTCCCCTCGGCACCCGACGCGCCGCACGCCGCACAGAAGCAGGCCTATCTCGACGCCCTGCCCGCCGTCGACGCGGCCGCCGCACCCAACATCGTCGTCATCTTCTTCGACGACCTCGGCTGGGGCGACCTGTCCGCGCAGGGCAACCGCCTGATCGAGACGCCCCGCATCGATCGCGCCGCAGCCGAGGGGCTGCGAATGACGCACTTCTACTCGGCCTCGCCCGTCTGCACGCCCTCGCGTGCTGCGCTGCTGACGGGCCGCTTCCCCCCGCGCTCGCGCACCGATCGCCACGTCTTCTTTCCGGAGGGCTCGGCCATCGGCATCGGGCGCCGCATGCTCGGCTGGGCGAACGAGCTGCCCGCCGACGAGATCACGCTCGCCGAGGTGCTGCAGCGCGCGGGCTACGCCACGGCGCTCGTCGGCAAGTGGCATCTCGGTGACCGCGAGGGCTTCCGCCCCGGCGATTTCGGCTTCGAGCGCTGGCTGGGCGTCATGTACAGCAACGACATGTGGCCGCTGCATCTCTACCGCGACGGCGCCATCGTCCAGCGTGACGAGCGCGCAGGCGGCGCCTTCGCGGCGGAGCGCGACGAGGCCCATCCGCTTGGCGAGGGCGGCATCGACCAGTCGACGCTCACCGCGCGCTACACCGACGAGGCCATCGCCTTCATCGAGAGCCACAGCAATGCCCCCTTCTTCCTGCTCCTCGCACACACCTTCCCCCACGTGCCGCACTACCCGTCCGCCGATCACGCGGGCCAGTCGCGCGGTGGCCGCTACGGGGACGTCGTCGAGGACCTCGACCGCAGCACCGGCGCCCTGCTCGACGCCCTCGACCGCCTCGAGCTCAGCGAACGAACGATCGTCGTCATCACCAGCGACAACGGCGCCGACTATGGCGGCAGCCCCGGCGGCCTGCGCGGCCGCAAGGGCGACATCCTCGAAGGCGGGCAACGGGTCCCCATGATCGTCCGCTGGCCCGGTCGTGTGGCGCCGGGCCAGGTGAGCGACGCGCCGGCGATGAACGTGGATCTCTTCCCCACCGTGCTCGCACTCACGGGGCTGCCCCTGCCCGGCGACCGCGAGATCGACGGCGAGAGCCTCATGCCGCTGCTCGAGGGCGAGACGCCTGCCCCGCGCGACCTCTTCTTCTTTCCGGTCGCCCGCACCATGCCCGGTGCCATTCGTCGCGGCCCGTTCAAGTGGCTGCACCGCACGGGCGACCTGGGGCGTGACCGGGGTCACCTTTCGCGGGTGGATCTGGACGAAGAGGCACATGAGCTGTCGGATCTGCATCCGGCTGAGGCGGCCGCGCTCACCGGCGAGTTGGAGGCAATGCGTGCGCAAGTCGCGGCGAACCCGCGCGGGTGGATCGAGACGGGTCATTGACTCCGGGACGAGTCCAACGCATTTTCTCGTTGACGTTGGCGGCCGATCGGCATCCAATGACCCATACGCCACGCGCCCGGCGAATCGATGGGGAAACGACATGCACGATCGTTCTTGGATCGAGCATCCCTGGCGAGCCAGGATCGGCAGAGCAAGGCCAATACCAAGAGCAAGAGCAGCTGCTGCCCTGAGCACCGCCACAGCAATCGCCCTCACCTCTCTCGCCACGACGGAGGCCGCCTTCGGTGCGACCTTCGAGGCACCGGCCGATCCCGCCCGCTTGACGGCGCCGGCCGCTGCACTCAAAGCTCACGTCGACCCGGCCCTGCGTCCTGGACTCGTTCCGGGAGCCGACGCGACCGACGCGCGCGCGGATGACGGGGACGTGTCGCTCCGACTCGATTCCCCGGCCTTCTGGAACCGGGCGCCTACGCGCCGCCCACTCGCCACCGCGTTCTCAGGGACGCAGAACGACCGGCCCGACCAGTGGGACGACTCGGCGACCGACGGACGCATCGCCGCCGTCTCGTACCAGCTCACCGAGACCCTCTACTTCGGCCCGGGCATCGGCGTCATGAACGAGTACCAGCGCCGGTCGACCATCTTCCCCGTGTTCCTCATCGACTGGCAGATCTCGGATCGGCTTGCCCTGACAGCCGGCCGGGGGCTGGGCATGAGGTCGGGCCCCGGGGTCGCGTCGCGAGGACCGGTCCGGGCGTGCAGGCCACGTACCGCCTGCGAGACTCCTGGGACGTGACCTTCGGCTTCCGCTACGAGCGCAGCCGGTTCAACCTCCTTCCGCAGCCCGGCCTCGCCCCGGGCCGAAGAGGCGAGGACCCGACCGTGAACGCGTTCCTTCGAACCTCCTCGTATCGATCGGCCCTCGGCCCGCCCTACATGGAGCCCGGCCGCTGGCTCACGCCGACGCAGCCACTCCCTCGGTGAAGCCGTCCGCGCGGTGGCTCGCCGGGTTGCGCACTCCCCTCCATCGCTCAGCCCTTCGCCGCTCGCCCCTCCACCGCTCACCGACGAAGCCCCGGCTTCGGATCGGCAGCGCGTGCGTCGCGCCGAGCCCGGGGCTCTCCTAGCCCCTCTGCCCCCTGTCGGATATGCTGCCGAGCCCGCGGATGAGGACCGTCCGCGTGCAGGACCGGGCCACGCGAGCCGCACGAAGCGCCGCGTGACCGGGCCGAAGCCGACCCCCGCCCGAGCCGGGCAACCGATGACTCCGAGCCCCGACTCGGCGGACGAACGAGGACAGAGATGACCCGCATCTATTCGATTGGCGTCGAGGAAATCGCGAAGGAGAGCGAGCGCGTCGGAGGCGACTTCGACAAGGTCGACGTCTCGAACATCATCAAGCTCGACGAGCTTAAGCTCCGCGATGTGAGCGCGAAGGACGTGCGGCTGAAGATCCTCGCCGTATCCGCCGAGCACAACATCAGCCACGCCGCGCTCGCCGACACCATCAACGTGGCGGACGTGCGCGGCGGCAAGATCTTCCCCGGCAACTCGGCCGTGGGCGAGGTGGTCGAGATCGGCTCCGACGTCACGAATACCAAGGTCGGCGACATCTGCCTGCTGCACTGCAATGGCCTGCCCGACAGGTACGGCTACCCGATCTACATCTGGGCGTACGACGCCCCGGACTCGATCGGCTGGTACGGCGAGGAGGCCGTGGTCGAGGACTGGCAGGTCGTCCCCGCCCCCCTCGACTGCGGGCTGAGCCTCTGGGAGATCGCCGCCCTGCCCCTGCGCGCCCCGACGGCCTACCACCTGTGGCGCCGGGCCGAGGGCATCTACCGCCTCAAGGTCTCGGCCGAGAAGCAGGCCGTGCTGAATGTGCTCGGCTTCGGCGGCGGCGTCAGCGAGCTCTTCCTGATGCTCGCGAAGCACCACGGCCACAACGCGTACTTCTGCTCGGGCAGCCCCGAACGCCGCGCGGCGCTCGAGGAGATCGGCATCGAGGGCATCGACCAGAAAGCCTACAACCGCTTCGCCGGCCGCGACGACGTGAAGGGCTTCATCAAGGAGTGCCGCGGCCTCACGGGTGGCGAAGGCATGCACATCGTGTGCGACATGCTGCGCGGTCCGGTCTTCGGTGCCGGCGTGGCCGTCGCCGCCCGCCAGGGCGTGAACGTCAGCGCCGGCTGGCAGCTCTCGCGCGACTGCAGCTACAACAGCGCCGGCGCCTCGCTCAAGCAGATCACGCTCGACCACACGCACTACGACACGATCGACGGCGTGGGCGCGGCCACCGAGTTCTACGGCAAGGTGTTCAAGCCGACGATTCACGACGAGATCTACGCGTTCGAAGATCTGCCGCGCGCCATGCGCGATCAGCAGTTCAATACGCTGAAGGGCATCGGCATCATCCGCGTAGCCGCCGACATGCCCGAGGCCGTGAAGCAGCTGATTCCGTAGGATCGCCATCTCGTTTCGAAGCACACCTGCGAGCGGGCGCATCGAGTTCCGGTGCGCCCGCTTCTTCGTCGTCTTCGCGTGCGCGGCCGGCGCCCTCTCGTGCGGTGTCTCGGAGCCGCCCGCGCCGCCGCCCAACGTCGTCGTCTACGTGCTCGACACCCTGCGCGCCGACCATCTCGGCGCGTACGGCAACCCGCTCGTCGAGACGCCTCACTTCGATCGCGTGGCAGCCGAAGGCGTGACCTTCGAGCGCGTCTACGCGCCGACCTCGTGGACGCGGCCGGCGATGGCGACGCTCTTCACCGGGGTCGAGCCCGGGGCGCATCGCATCGAGACCCGAAACGACGTCCTGCCCGACGCGGTGCTGACCCTGCCCGAGATCCTGAAGCAACACGGCTATGCCACCGCGTACCTGACGGCGAACCCCAACGCCGGCAGACTCTTCGGCTTCGCCCAGGGTGTCGACGAGATGGGCGAGATGTACGCGCAGCAGGACAAGGACTACATCGATCCGCGAGAGCGAATGGCCAAGTCGGACGCGGTGACCGATCGCGCGCTGGCCTGGCTCGACACCGTGGGCGAGCAGCCCTTCGCGCTGATCGTCCTCAGCATCGATCCGCACTTCCCGTACTCGGCGCCGGAGGAGCGCGTCGAGCGCGAGAAGGCGAAGACGCCCCTCGATCTCGAGAGCCCCACGAAGGACGACTACCGCAACGCCTTCCTCGCCCCCTACCGCGCCGAGATCGGCTTCAACGACGCCTCGTTCGGCCGCCTGATCGGGCGCCTCGAATCGACCGGGCGGCTCGACGACACGATCCTGGTCGTCACCGCCGACCACGGCGAGGAGTTCTTCGAGCACGGCAAGTTCCAGCACGCAAAGTCCCTCTACGACGAGGTGCTCCACGTGCCGCTGATCGTGCGCTTCCCCCGCACCGATCGGGTCGAGCCGGGCTCGCGCGACGCCATGCCGGCCCGGCTGGCCGACGTGCTGCCGACGGTGCTCGACCTGGCGGGCATCGACGCGCCGGCCGGCGTCGAGGGGCAGTCCCTCGTCGCGGCCGGGCGCCAGCGACCGCCGTCGGTCTACGGCCGGCTTCGCATCGACGGGTTCGACCTCGATGCCGTGCTCGACTACCCCTGGAAGCTCGTGCACGATCGGAAGACCGGGAAGTCCGCCATGTACCGACTCGACAGGGACCCGCTCGAGGCCGCCCCCGTGGACGACCCGGCCGAGCTCGCGCGGCTGCAGTCGCTGCTCGAGACGCATGTCGCGGCCGAGCGGGAGCGCGCCGCCGACGCGCCCCAGGCCGCGGATCTCCCACCCGAGGTGCAGGAGACACTGAAGGCGCTGGGCTACGTCGAGTAGCGCGGGCCGCGCGCAGCGACGCCACTCGGCCGCTCACTCCTGTTCTGTGCCGGTCTCGGCCTTCTCTTCGCGCGGCCGGTCTCTGTCGGGCACGGCGTCCTCGACCTCTTCCCCGCCGACGTCCCGCGCGGTCTCGCGCCGCTTGCCGTCGCGGATCTCACCGGTCATCGGGACGAAGCGCACGTCGAGCACCTGCTCGCGCTCGACGCCGGACGCAGTGCGCCGGTGCACCTCGAGCACCTGCCAGTGCTCGCCGACCGGGATCACCAGCCGGCCGCCCTCGCGCAGCTGCTCGACGAGCGGCTCCGGAATGCGCGGCGCCGCCGCCGTCACCACCACCGCGTCGAAGGGCGCGGCCTCGGGCCAGCCCCGGTAGCCATCGCCCACGCGCGTGTGGACGCGATCGCCGTAGCCGGCCTTCTCGAGCGCTTCGTGCGCCCAGTGGCCGAGCTCCTCGACGATCTCGATCGTGTAGACCTCGCAGCCCATCTCAGCGAGCACGGCGGCCTGGTAGCCCGAGCCGGTGCCGACCTCGAGCACGCGGCAGGGGGGATCGACGTGTGCGAGCTCGCTCATGATCGCGACGATGTAGGGCTGGCTGATCGTCTGGTCCCAGCCGATGGGAAGCGCGTGGTCCTCGTACGCGTAGGACGCGACGGCGCCGGGGACGAATTGGTGCCGCGGCACGGAGCGCATCGCCCGGAGCACGCGCTCGTCCTGGACGCCACGCGCCGCAATCTGCGTGCGCACCATCCGGCCGCGCGACGCCACCGTGCCGGTCTCCTCACCGCCTCCGGCAGGCTCAGACATGCCGCAGCCCACTGCCAGCGCGACGCAGAACAGCAACACCCGCCATGATGGAGTCATCCGAGAGGCGTTCATCGGTGCACCTCCTCGTGGCCGATGCCGAATGCATCACGGAGCGGCCACCTTCCAGGGTACACGGCAGACTGCGCACGAGGACGCGCGAATCCAGCCCCGACTCGGGTGGGACATTGCGCCCCACCGCCGGGGCCTCTACACGGAGTCGGGCAGCGTGCGCCGGACCCGCTCGAGCGACCCCGCCTTCGAGAGCATCTCGACGATGTGCTTGACCGGCTTCGAGTAGACCAGCGGCTGGGTCTCTTCACCACGCTCGGGGTCTGGCGTATAGGCGAGGCTCGGCGCATCGAGCGAGAACACCGTCGAGACGGCGTCGTTGTCGCCGCGCGCGTCGAGGGCCACCCAGCGCTCCCGATCGGTGAGATACACCCCGACGAAGCCGTGCAGCACGAAGCGGTCTTCGTCGCTCTCCCGACGCAGCCGCTGAAACACGAAGCCTGCCGGCACGCCGCAGGCGCGGATCATGGCAGCGAGCAGGTGAGACTTCGCGTAGCAGGTGCCGTGGCCCGCGCGGAGCACCTGGCTCGCGTTGCAGGTGAGCTCGTCCGTCTCGATCTCGAAGCTGAGCGAAATCTCGTCGCGCACGAACTCGAAGAGCGCGCGCAGGCGCTCCTCGAGCGTCCCCTGCCCGGCGGTCAGGGACTTCACCTTCTCGTAGACGATCGGCGTCTGCCAATCGACCACGATCGTGTCCTCGAGATAGCCGTTCAGGCTCTCTTCGACGGGCACCAGATTCAGCTCGCCTGCCTCGCTCCCGCTCAAGGGCATTCTCCTGCGACTCGTCGCGATCCCGTGGCTTGCCCGTGCACCCTGCATCGACGACGCTCGCGCCGCCAGCCGGCCCATGCCAGGAGCCCCGCATGAGCGAAGACGAGGCCGCAGAGCCGGTCAAGATCCCCCTCGACGCCCTCGACGACGCAACGCTCCAACGCGTGGCCGAGGAGATCGTGACCCGCGACGGTACCGACTACGGCGCAGTCGAGAAGACCCTCGAGGAGAAGGTGGAGCGGCTGCTGAGCGAGCTGCGCAACGGGCGCGCCGCGCTCTGGTTCGATCCGGAGACCGAGACGATGAGCGCCGAGCCCGAGCGGTAGCTCGCCGGGCCTCAGACGCTGACCCAGCTCCTGTCCTCGGTGCCGGGCGGCGCCGTGATGCCTTCCCAGTTCCAGCCGGCGATCTCGTCGAGCGGCGGCTGCACGTAGCCCTCGGGCAGGCACTCGTCCGCGACGAAGAACGCGTTCGGCGACCAGGTATCGGTGTGGACCAGCGTGTAGCCCTTCGCGCGCCCCAGCTTCTCGAACGCCGCCAGGCTGGCGCTGTGGTACGGGGTCTCGTCCCAGACGTGGTCCGACCGGTACTCGATGGTCTTCGCATCGCCGAGCGCGAAGAAGATGTTGTACTCGACGACCACGACGCGCGGGCGGTAGCGGTCGATCGCCTTCCACACCCAGTAGTCGTTGCCATCGATGTCGATCGAGAGCAGGTCGAAGCTCCCGGGCACGCCGTGCTTCTCGAAGAGCGCCTCGACGTTCTCGGCCGACACGAACTCGCGCTTCACGAGCTCGCCGTCGGCGCGGTCGCTGCCCTCCATCAGCAGGCCCTGCCAGCCGTGGTTCTTGCGGAGATTCGCGGTGTTCGAGAGGTGCTCGCCGTCCCACGCGCCGAACTCGACGAAGGTGCTGTTCGTCTCGCCGATCACCTCGAAGATGCGCTGCAGCACGCCGTCCTCGCCGAACTGCGAGAGCACCTTCGCCTCGTACTGTCTCAGGTCTTCGAGCATCGTGTGGGGTCTCTCCTCGCGCGCCCCGGTCCGGGCGGGGGCCGGAATGTAGGACGCCTCCCCTCCGGCCGCCGGGCGCGGGCGCCGGGCCTCGCAGCTACGCTCCGGCCGAGCACATCACCCCGGCCAGGGAGATACCCCATGAACGACCTCGCCAAGATCGAGCGCTACAAGAAGGTCCTGCTCGGCATCTGGATCTTCGCCGCCCTCTCGTTCGTGCCGCCCTTCTCGGGGATGGGCATCGCGCCGCTCGGTCGGAACATCTTCGGCCTCATGTTCGCGATCCACGTGATCGAGTGCGTCGTCTTCCTCGGCACGCTGCGTTCGACCGGCAAGCCGCTGCTGAACGAGCTGCTCCAGACGCTCGTGTTCGGCGTGCTGCACTACCGCGAGATCAAGCTCGCCGAACAGGGATCGGGATCGGCCTAGGCCCCCTCGCCCCACAGCCAGAGCGCCGCGTAGCCCCGCCATGGCCGCCACGCCTCGGCGCGCTCGGCGAGCGCGCGCTGGGCGATTGGCGCCGACTTCGAGCCGAGCCGCTGCCGCAGCACGAGATCGCCGGCCGGGAACGCGTCGGGCTCGCCCAGCGCGCGCAGCGCCACGTAGTGCGCGGTCCAGGGCCCCACACCGGGCAGCGCGCAGAGCCGCTCGATCGCCTCGTCGAGGGGCCTGCCCGGCGCGAGCAGATCGGGGCCCTCGAGCACCGCCTCGGCCAGGCCCCGCAGCGCGCGCTCGCGCATCCCCGTCAACCCGAGGCCCGACAGATCGGCCTCGGTGAGCGCCGCCGGTGTCGGGAAGAGATGCGAGAGCCCTGCTTCGGCGGCCGCACCCGCGGTGTCGATCGGCCGCCCACAGCGCTCGACCAGCCGCCGTGCGAACGTGATCCCGCCCTTCACGCTCACCTCCTGCCCGAGGATCGCGCGCACCGCGAGCTCGAAGGGGTCCCAGGCCCCGGGCACCCGACGACCCGGTGCCGCAGCGACGGCGGGCGCGAGCCTCGCGTCGGCGGCGAGATGAGCCTGGATCGCGACGGGATCGGCACGCAGATCGAAGAGTGCGCGCAGCCGCTCCGCCGCGGTCGTGAGCGGTGCCGGCCGGTCGAGACTGAGCTCCGCGACGAGCACCGAGTCGGCCGCCCGCCGCTCGACGCTGACCCAGCCCGCCGCCTCGCCGAGAGCGATCGTCCGCCAGAGGCGGCCCGCGTGGACGACCTCGACGCCGGGCAGCGCATGCGATTCGAAAAACCCAATCAATCCGGCCCAGTCGAACGGATCTCGATAGGGAAGCTTGAAGGCGAGACCGAGCCTCGAGCCGGCGCCCTCGCCCCGCTCGGCGGGCGAGGCCACACGCCGCCGCCCTGGCGCCACGGCGCGCAGCTCGCTGGGCGAGCGGCCCAGGCCCCGGCGCACGGCGGTGTTGAAGCGGCGCACGCTGCGATAGCCCGCCGCGTGCGCGACCTGCGCCATCGGGAGATCGGTCTCGTCGATCAGCTTCTTTGCAAAGTGCAGCCGCCGGGTCTGAGCCACCGCACCCGGCGACGCGCCGAGATGCTCGGCGAAGAGGCGGCGCAGATGCCGATCCCCCACCCCAAGCCGGTCCGCGAGCGCCTGCAGATCGTCGTGATCGAGCGCGCCGTCGTCGATGAGGCGGAGCGCCCGCTGGACGGTGGCCGACGTGCCCGCCCAGGCAGGCGTACCCGGCGCCGTCTCCGGTCGGCAGCGCAGGCACGGCCGGAAGCCCGCCTCCTGGGCCGCTGCAGCACACGGCAGGAAGACGCAGTTCGCGCGCTTGGGCGTGCGCGCCGGACACACCGGTCGGCAGTAGACGCCCGTGCTCGTGACGCCGACGAAGAAGCGCCCGTCGAAGCGATCGTCGCGGGTCGACAGCGCCCGATAGCAGACGTCGGGGTCGAGGGGGGCAGGGCTCTGCTCGGCCGAGGCGGTCACGGGGGCAGGCTATCGCAGGCCATGCCCGTGGCTGGCCGCTTTCGGACATGGTGGTCGCGGCGCCCGCACCGCTCGGGCCAGCCGCCCCACTCGAGCGAGCCTCAGTCGGGTGCGTCTCAGCGTGACCGGCGGCGCGAGCCCGAGCGCCGTCCGCCCTCGCGCGCGGCGCGCCGATAGCCGGGCCTCGCTGCCGCACCGGCATCGGAGCCCGGCTCGCCTCCGTCCCGCTCGGGCCGCTCGGCGCCGGCCGACGCCCGGGGCGCGTCGTGGCCCCGACCGCGGCCGCGGCCCGGACGGGCCGGCGGCACGAGACAGTCGGGGCCGCTTCCGATCAGATCGGCTCGCCCCGCTCGCGCGAGCGCCCGGCGCACGATGTCGTGGTGCTCGGGCTTCCAGCACTGCAGCAGCGCGCGCTGCTCGTCCCGCGACCGCTTCGAGTGGGCCGAGTAGACGGGCGCGAGGGTCTCGGGATCGAGCCCCGTGTGATAGATGCAGGTCGCGATGTCCATGGGCGCCGGAATGAAATCCTGAACCTGTCTGGGCCTGTAGCCGCGCTGCTTCAGGTAGAGGGCGAGCTCGATCGCATCCTCGAGCTCGCTGCCCGGGTGGCTCGCGATGAAGTACGGGACGAGATACTGCTCCTTGCCCGCCCGCTCCGACGCGGCCATGAACGCCTCGGCGAAGGCGTCGAAGCTCTCGGCCGGGGGCTTCTTCATGAAGCGCAGCACGCGGTCGCTGACGTGCTCGGGTGCGACCTTGAGGTGGCCTCCCACGTGGTGGGCGGCGAGCTCGTCGAGGTACTCGGGCTCGTCTGCGGCGAGATCCATGCGGATCCCCGAGGCCACGTGCACGCGCTTCACGCCCTTCACGTGACGGGCCCGCCGCATGAGATCGACCAGCGAGTCGTGGCTCGTGTCGAGCAGCTTGCAGATCTTCGGCGCGACGCACGAGAGGCGCCGGCACGTCGCCTCGACCTCCGGCCGCGTGCAGCGCATCCGGTACATGTTCGCCGTCGGGCCCCCGATGTCCGACACGTGCCCCTTGAAGTCGGGGCGGCTCGCCAGGGCCTCGACCTCCCGGATCACCGAGTCGGGGCTGCGGCTCTGGATCGCCCGGCCCTGGTGCATCGTGATCGAGCAGAAGCTGCAGCCGCCGAAGCAGCCGCGCATGATCTGCACCGAGTCCTTGATCGCCTGCCAGGCGGGGATGTCCTCGCCGTAGTCGGGATGCGCGCGACGCACGAACGCCTGCTCGTGCACCGCGTCGAGGGTGGCCTCGTCGAGCGGCAGGCACGGCGGGTTCAGCACGACGCGGCGGTCGCCGTGAGCCTGCACCAGCCGCCGGCCGTTGCGCGGGTTCGTCTCGGCGTGGAGCCGACGCGTCGCGATCGCGAACGCCTCGGGGTCTTCCTTGACGGCCTCGAACGAGGGCATCTCGATCGTGGTGCCGTCGCACGCCTCGCCGAAGTCGGGGCACTCGGGCAGCGCCTCGTTCTTGCCGAGCAGATAGCCGACGCCGCGCAGGTCGCGCAGATCGCGCACGCCCTCCCCCGCGTCGAGCCGCCGTGCGATCTCGAGCAGCGTCGTCTCGCCCATGCCGAAGCCGAGCAGGTCGGCCTTCGAGCTGACCAGACTGCTCGGGCGCACGGTGTCCGACCAGTAGTCGTAGTGGGCGATGCGCCGCAGCGACGCCTCGACCCCGCCGGCGATCACGGGCACGTCCTTGAACGCCTCGCGGCAGCGCTGGGCGTAGACCGCGGTCGCCCGGTCGGGGCGCCGGCCGATCGCACCCCCCGGCGAGTACGCGTCGGCGTTGCGGCGCTTCTTCGCCGCCGTGTAGTGATTGATCATCGAGTCCATGTTGCCGGCGCTCACGGCATAGAAGAGCCGCGGCGCGCCGAGCGCCCGCCAGGCATCGGCGCTTCGCCAGTCTGGCTGGCAGAGCAGCGCCACCTTGAAGCCGTGCGCCTCGAGCCAGCGGCCGAGGACGGCCGCCGCGAACGACGGATGATCGACGTAGGCGTCGCCCGAGACGAAGACGACGTCCGCCTGCTCCCAGCCGCGCGCGCGCATCTCTTCGACGCTGGTCGGGAGGAACGCGCTGCGGTCCTCCGGCGGCGCGGCCTTGGGCCGGCGCGGGCGGGGCTTTGAGGCTGTGCGGGCCATGGATGTCTCGAGGCGAGCGGGCAGGAACGCCCTCGCGGCACGGTAGCCCACGCCGCGCTCGGACCCGGGTCCCCGGAGTCGCCGCGGCCTCGCTGCGGCGCTTCTCGAGTCGGTGGTGGTGCGCCGGCCTCCGAGCGGGCGGGTGGGCGCTTCCGGGAATGCCTCGCTGCGGGGCGGTTCCTCCGCATCGTTTCCGGGTCCCGCCGACACTCGCGCTTCGCGCTGAGGTGTCGGTCCGCGAGGACACGTTGGAGCCACGTGGAGGCGCTGCGGGTGACTTCCCTGCAGCGCCCACCCGCCCGCTCGGAGGCCGGATGCGGGATGGCTCGGGGGGCGCTCGATCGGTGCGTCTCTGCGACTCCAGGCGCGGAGAAGATGCGGGGTGGCTAGGGTCGGGGCGTGTCTTGTCCGCATCGGCCTCCTTGTCCCGGGTGTCCTCGGTATGGGGCGCCGCAGCCGGCGCCGGCTGGGGTGGCGTTGTTGGAGGGGCTCGCTGCCGAGGCGGGCGCGCCGTCGGTACGGGTCGAGTTCGGGGAGGCCGGCGGGTATCGGCATCGGGTGCGGTTGGCGGTGCGGGGGCGGGGGCGGTCGCCGAAGGTCGGGCTGTTTCAGGCGGGGTCGCATCGGATCGTCGACGTGCCGCGGTGCGAGCTGCATCACCCGGCGCTGAACGCGCTGGCCGCGGACTTGAAGGCGGCGATCCGGGAGACCGGGGTCTCGCCCTATGCCGATGCACCGCATCGCGGCGACGTGCGGTATCTGCAGGGCGTGGTGCAGCGCTCGGACGCGCGCGTGCAGGTCGTCGTCGTCGGCAACGAGACCGAGCCGAAGACGACGGCGCCGCTGCTCGACGGGCTCGCAGAGCGGCTCGGCGACCGTCTGCAGGGGCTGTTCTTCAACGGTCAGCCCGAGCGCTCGAACGCGATCATCGGCCCGCACTGGCGGCACTGGGCGGGCGAGCCCACGACACGCGAGCGCATCGGCGGGGCCGATGTGTTCTTTCCGCCGGGCGCCTTCGGGCAGGCGAACCTCGGCCTGGCGGATCGGCTCGTCGAGCGCGTCCACGCCCTCGTATCCGACGGTGCGCGCGTGCTCGAGTGCTATGCGGGCACGGGCGCCATCGGCCTGGGCCTGGCAGCCCGGGTCGACTCACTCGTGCTGAACGAGCTGAGCCCGCACGGGCTCGAGGGGCTCGCGCTCGGGATCGCGGCGCTGCCCGACGACGCTCGGCCACGTGTGCGCGTGCTCGAAGGGAGCGCCGGATCGGCCGCGGGCGAGATCGCCCGGGACGCCGCTGCGCCCGACGTCGTCATCGTCGATCCCCCACGCAAGGGGCTCGACCCGGCGCTGCGCGCAGCACTCGTGGCGCACCCGCCAGCGCGGCTCGTCTACGTGAGCTGCGATCTGCAGTCGTTTCTGGAGGATGCCCGCGCGCTGCTCGCGGGCGGACGGCTGCGGCTGGGCGAGATCGAGGCCTGGGCGTTCTTCCCGTACACCGAGCACATCGAGGTGCTGGCCCGCTTCGAGGGGGTCTGACCGCGAAGCCGGCTCAGGCCGAGGGGGTCTCGCCTTCGGCATCGGACGGCGGTGCGCTCTCGTCGGGCGCCGAGTCCATCGACTCGTCCGGCGAGCCATCGCCGGCCTCGGCACCGCCAGACGACTCCGCATCGGCCTTCGCTGGCTCGTCTTGCGTGGGCTCATCTCGGGCCGGCTGGTCCTCGGCTGGCGCGCGACCGGAGAGCCCGGCCAACGCTGCAGTGGGCAGCGTCACGACGTCGAAGGTCAGCGTCCACGGGCGGACCCAGCGCTGGCCGGTAGGACCGAGATCGGTGTCGGTCTTCAAGCCGCGGGTCATCGCGAAGAAGTAGTCGGTGTCGTAGGCCCAGCCGCGGCCCTCGGGATTCTCGGTGCCGCCGGTGTTCGGGGGATCGCCGTACACGCCCTCGCCCGGGCCGGGGACGTGCCCGATCGGTTCGAGCGGTATCTCGCCGTCGCCCGACTCGACCACGCCTTCCTGCGGCACCACCCCCTCGCTACCGAGCGTGCCGGGCGGCGGCGAGGACGCGGCCTCGGCGGAGGTCTCGGACTCGACGGCGATGTGACTGTCGGCGAACGCGCCCGTCGAGACGGCGAGCCCGCAGAGGCCGAGCACGAGGGCGATGGCGAGGCGCCGCCCCATCGCATCGGAGAATCGAGTGAGCGCCCCCAGGAGCGTCGGCTGCCTGTCGCTTCGAGTCATTTCGCGTGGTCCCCCCTGCCCGGCTCGCGGGCTGGTCCGTGCGCCCGTCTGCGTGGGCTCGCGGAGTATAACCGGCCCCCCTGCTGCCACGCTGCGGCAGTGGGGTCCGTTTTCGGCCCGCCATCTGCGTGCCGAGGCCACCACGGCGGCATCGAAGCAGAAGCGCCGCGGGCGAAGGAGCTCGCGGGGCGGCACCCTCTCGTCCTTCCACCCGGTGCACGAGCGCACCCTCGCGCCCGAGCCGAGGGCGCGAGCCAGACCTTTCCCCCACGAACACGACCACGACAGGAGTCAGTCCATGCCCATCCTCCACGGCGCCAATGCGTCGCCCTTCGTCCGCAAGGTCCGCGTCGTCCTCGCGCACAAGAACATCGAGCACGAGCACGACCAGGTGGTGCCGTTCGGCGTGAGCGACGAGTACAAGAAGAAGAGCCCGCTCGGAAAGATCCCCTGCTACGAGGACGGCGACGTCGTGCTGCCCGACTCGTCGGTGATCTGTCAGTACCTCGAGATGGTGCAGCCGACACCGGCGCTGTACCCGAACGAGCCCGGCCCGCTCGCGCGCGCGCTGTGGTACGAGGAGCACGCCGACACGCGCGTGGTCGAAGCCTGCGCGACGGTCTTCTTCCAGCGCTACGTGCGGCCGACGTTCTTCCAGCAGGATCCCGACGAGGACCTCATCAAGGAGGCGCTCGAAACGAAGCTGCCGATCGTGCTCGACTACCTGACCGAGGAGCTCGGTGATCGCGAGTTCCTGATCGGCGACCAGATGACGATCGCCGACATCGCCACCGCGAGCCCCTTCGTGAATCTCGAGCTCGGCGGCGAGACCCCCGACGCGAGCCGCTGGCCGGTGGCCGCCGAGTACGTGAAGCGCGTGCTCTCGCAGCCCTCGTTCAAGCCGATCTACGAAAGCGACGTCGGCCGCGGCTGAGTCGGGCTGCTGACTCACCCGTCTCGACGGGCGGCCCTCCGATGGACGAGGGTCGCCCACTCGAGGCCCCCGTCGTCGTGCCGCTCGACGTGCACCGCCGGGCCCAGCGTCGCCTCGATCGCGCGCCGATCGACGAAGGGGCCGACGATGTCAGCCGGCGCGAGGTCCGGCGCGAGACAGGCACTCAGCCACAGCTCGTCGACGAGCCCCACGCCCTCGTAGAGCGTCCGCGCCGTGCTCGCCCCCGCCTCGACCAGAATCGACCGTGCGCCACGCACGCTTCGCAGATGCTCGACGAGCGCCGCGGCGCCGGGCTGCGGCGCCTCGACGATCTCGGCGTGCCGCGGCCTGTCGGGCAGGGACCGCAGCCGGGCGGCTCCGGTCGGGCCCGTGAAGAAGACCAGCCGCTCGGCGGCGGCGAAGGCGGGGTGCTCGAGGGGCAGCTCACCGCTCGCCGTCAGCACGGCCACCCAGGGCGGTGCATCGAGACCGATCGCATGGCGCCACGCGGCCAGCTCCGCAGTCACGTCGGGCGGTGCGATCGACGCGTGCACCAGCTCGGGCTCGTCGCGCAGGATCCGGCCGGTCGTCACGATTGCGTCGGCGCGCGCGCGGGCGCCGCTCAGCACGACGGCGTCGCTCAGGCTTCGGGGCGCACCCTCTCCCACGCGCAGGGTCTCGTAGTCACCCCCCGGCCGCTCCCATACGGCGGCGACGTGGAGGACGCCCGCAGGCCCGGACGAGACCTCGCCCACCCAGCGCGTGAGACACGACGGCGCCCGGGCGCTCAATTCGCGGACTCACAGCGAAGGTCGACCCGCTCGTTCCGCTCACTCGGCTCACTGCCCTCACTCCCGTCAATGATCGTCAACGGCCACGTCCTGCAGCCGCTCGCGGAAGAATGCGAGGGTGCGATCCAGGGCGGCCTTCGTCGGGTGCCCTTCGCGATCGACGAGGTCCTCGGTCAGCACGCTGTGCGCCATGCGCGCGATCCCGAAGGCGTTGCCGCGGCCCGAGTCGACCTCGATCGACTCGAAGCCGTCGCCGAGCTCGTCGCGCAGCCGCTCGAAGCGCTCGGCCGGCACCAGCGGGTCGGCCGTGAAGCGCAGTCCGAGCACGCACTGCCCTTCGTCGCGCACGCGCCGCTTCACGACGGCGAGATCGTCGTCCGAGAGATGGAGGGCGCGCCTGCGATCGGCACCGAAGGGGAGCGGCAGCGACGGCTGTGAGAGCACGGGCGCCATCACGCAATCGTCGACCATGAGGGCGAGCGCGAAGTTGCCGGTGATACACATGCCGACCGCGCCGACCCCCGGCCCGCCGAGCTCACCGTGGGCGTGGCGGCAGAGCGCCCGCAGCCACTCGGTGATCGGGCTGCTCTGGCGCGAGGCGAGCACGTGGAACTCGCGGCTGATGCACGCGCGAGCCATCTGCCCGGCCGCATAGCCGGGCGTCACCGGCTTCATCACCTCGCCGAAGAGGTCGGGCATGAAGACCGTGAAGCCCTCGGCCACCAGCTTTCGGCCGAACTCGGCGACGGTGGGATGCAGTCCCGGGATCTCGTGCATGACGACGACACCCGGCCCCGCACCAGCGCGGTACAGTGGTCGCGTCTGCCCCCCGAACGTGAACTCGCCTCGGTCGAAGCCCTCGATCATGGACCTGAATATGTTCGAAGGACCGGGACTCGTAAAGCCGCTCGTCTGGGTCGTCGGCGCCCAGGCGCTGCTCTATCTGCTCGTACTGCGCCCCTGGCGGGTGCGCGAGCTGATTCGCGTGATCTCGCCTGGCATCGACGTCTTTGCGGTCCTGCTCTTCTGCCTCGCGCTGATGGCCCTGCTCGAGCCCCGGCCCTTCGACGACTCCGCTGCGTTCCTGATCGACCGCACCTCGCTGCCCGACGGCATCGCCACCATCGACGCCCAGCTCGCCGACCTCGAGCAGCTGCCCGATCGACTCTGGGCCGACTTGAAGGCGACCTTCGGCTTCGACGAGCCCCCGCCCCGGGTGCCTCCCTCGCGCATCGAGCGGCCCGGCGCGGTGGAGGCGGCGGTCATCGGAGCCGTGCGCGAGATCGTGTCGATCGTGATGCGTGCGTACGTGTACCTGACCTGCGTCCTGAGCCTCTGGTTCGCGATCATCGTGCGGCTCTTCATCCGCCACATGTCGGCCCGCATGCTCTGGGACGAGCAGCTGCTGGTCGCTACCGCGAACGCAGCGATCGAGCGCGGAGGCGGGTCCGCCGCCGAATAGTCAGTCCAGCGAGTCGAACAGCTCGGTCAGCAGCACGACGGTGACGCGCACGCCGGTTTGCAGCGCACGCTCGGCGTCGGGCGCGAACCGGCTCGAGTGGAGGGCCGGCAGCTGTGCGCCGCCGGGCTGGCGGCTCTCCTCCCAGGCGGCGGGCGGCGCCGCACCGAGCCGGTAGAGCAGGCTGGGCACGCCGAGCGCGCGGCCATAGCGGCCGAAGTCCTCGCCGCCCATCGAAGGCGCGAGCTCCTCGACGCGCTCCGCGCCGAGGGTCTGGGCGAAGAGCTTCCCGGCGCGCTGTGAGAGCGCGGGGTCGTTGTAGACCGCCGGTGTGTAGCTCTCTCGAATCGAGACCGCGGGCGGCTTCGTACAGCGGTGACTGCCACACGTGCCGTCGGCGATGTCCTGGATGCCCTCCAGCAGCACCGCGCGCACCTCGTCGGTGTACGAGCGCACCGTGAGCTTCAGGTGCACCTCGTCGGGGATCACGTTGTGCTTCGCCCCGCCCTGGATCGAGCCCACCGTGATGACCGCCGGCTCCTGCGGCGAGACCCGGCGGCTCACGACCGTCTGCACAGCGGTCACGAAGTGCGCCGCGGCGACGATCGGATCCGCGGCCTGGTGTGGCCGCGCGCCGTGGCCGCCGCGGCCGAAGAAGGTCACGTCGACGGCGTCGACGTTCGCCATGGCCCAGCCCGGCGTCAGCCCGACGTGCCCGGCGGGCATCGACGACTCGACGTGCAGGGCGAGGCTCACCGCCGGCTTCGGAAACCGCTCGAAGAGGCCGTCCTCGATCATCGCGAGCGCGCCCCGGCCGAGCTCCTGGGCCGGCTGTCCGATGAGCACGAGCGTGCCCTTCCAGCGCTTGCGGCTCTCCGCCATGTACTCAGCGACGGCGAGCAGGTGGGTCACGTGGACGTCGTGACCGCATGCGTGCATGACACCGACCTCGGTGCCGTCCGCCTGGGTCGCGCGCACGACGCTCGCATACGGCAGGCCCGTGTCCTCGACGACGGGGAGCGCGTCCATGTCGGCGCGGAAGAGCACGACCGGGCCCTCGCCGTTCTCGAGCACGGCGACGAGACCGTGCCCTCCCACGCCCGGCGTCACGCGATAGCCCGCCTTCTCGAGCCGCGAGGCCAGGAGCGCCGCCGTCTCGGCCTCGTGCAGCGACAGCTCGGGGTGGGCGTGCAGATGCCGGTAGGTCTCGACGAATCCTTCGAGCCGGGTCTCGAGCCACTCGCGCGTGCGCGCGTCGCTTCGTGCGACGTCCGCCGCGGCGGCGAGGGGCAATGCAGCGAGCAGCACCGTGAGCAGGCCGAGCACGCCGGCCGGCTGGACGGTTCGCCGCAGTGGGATCGCTCGATCGGCGGGCATGTCGGGCCTCCGTGCCGCGGTCTCGGGGCGCCTGCGGCGCATCCAGTCGCACCCCGGCTCATCAGAGGATGGAGAGCCCGGCTCGGCAAGTCCACCGCCCCCTGCCCCGCCCGCGCCGCGATCACCGCAGGCGCGGGTGGGCCGGGCCGAGCGGCCGATCCCCTGGATCTTGCCGCTATCCTGCGGCGCCGTGGAAGACCGGCCCATCACCCATCACGTCGTCGCCCGCGACACCGATCTCTTCGAGGGCGATCTCATCGCCTGCGAGATCGACGGGCGTGAGATCGGCGTCTGCCGGATCGCGGGCGAGCTCCACGCGGTGAGCCTGCGCTGCACGCACGCTGCCTGGCTGATGAAGGACGGGCCGCTCGTCGGCTGCGAGCTGGTGTGCGCGGCGCACGGCGCACGATTCGACGTGCGCGACGGCCATCCGACAGGTGGCCCGGCGACGAAGCCCCTCGACACCTGGCCCGTGCGCGTGCGCGATGGGTTGGTCGAGGTCGCCCTGCCCCGGCGCAGAAGTCCGCGCCGCCCGGTCGCGGGCGGCCCCGGTGCCACCTAAGCTACCGCCGCCATGAACGAATTCAGGTCGACCCGCTCCCCGCGCGACGAGCATGACGTGCGGCTCCCGACTCCTGCGTCCCGGGACGCATCCGCACGGCGATCGGGGCAACTTCGCACCGCCGCCGCGCTGCTGCTCGCCTGCGCCGCCGCCGCGGGCTGCCGTTCGCTCTCGTACGAAGAGCCCGACGCGCCGCCGCCTCCGACCGCGCCCCGAAGCGCGGCCGCGACGACCGCCGCGGCCGCCGACGAGAACCCGTGGTCGGCGCACGCCAATGCCGGACGCGACGCGCTCCGTCATGGCGATCTCGACAAGGCGGAGGAGGAGTTCCTGCTCTGCATGGCCGCCACGGAGGGGTTCGGCGACCGGGACGTGCGGAGACTCGCCTCGCTGGCGATTCCGGCGGCCCTGGCCGAGCGCCACAATCTGGGGGGCCGCTACGACGACGCCGCGCGCATCACGGACGCCGTCCTTGCCGAGAGCCAGGGCGGCGCTGTGTTCCCGCTCCACGCCTGGGCATTCGCATTGCAGACACGCCTCGAGGTCGAGCGCATCCAACGCGGCCCCGAAGCCGAGCTCGCGCTCGCGCGACGAATCGCCGAGATCCACCTCGGCCCGATCCCGGAGGCCACCCCCCTCGAGGTGAGCCTGCGCCAGCAGGTCGGCCGGCTCCTCGCAGCGAACGGCGACCTCGCCAGCGCCGCCACCCAGCTCGGCTGGGCCGCCCGCGCCGCCCGGCCCATGCTCCGCCTCGCGCTCGGCGAGCGGCTGGCACTGCTCTACGAGGCAGCGGACGTGTCGGTGGACGCCGGGGATCCGACGACCGCCGACTTCCTCCTGCGGGAGGCCGTCGAGCTCGCGCAGAAGTCGGCGCCCGGCACCCTCGAAGAGGTCTCGGCGCTCAATCAACGCGGCTGGTTCCTCGTCGAGCAGGATCGGCCGGAGCAGGCACTCACGCTCCTCGAGGCCGCCCGCGACATCGTCGCCGAAGAGGCGATGCCGGCCGCGCTCACCGCCGCCACCCTCGACTCGCTCGCAGTGGCGCTTCACCGGTCCAGCCGGCTCGACGAGGCCTCGGCGGTGCTCGACCAGGCGCTCGCCGCCCGTGAAGCGGCCTCAGCGGAAGACCGCGCCCGGCTCTCCGCGCTCGACGACCATCGCGCCGCGCTCGACCGCGATCGCTCCGCGGCCGAGCGCAATCATCCGGCATCGACGGAGTCGAACGGCAATCCCTAGATCACGGCGGCGGATCCGCCTGGGCCCAGCTCGAAGACCAGCGACTCGTAGACCCCGAAGCGGTGCTCGGCCACCAGCCGCCCGCCGCGGGCCCCGACCCGCGCGCGGTAGTCGTAGATCGGGTGCAGGGGTGCGAGCCCCAGGGCCCACGCCGCCCATAGCAGCGGCCGGTAGTGAAGCTCGAAGAGCCCGCGTTGGACACGGGTGCGCGGCGGCGCGAAGTCGGCGATCGCGATGCGGCCGCCGCCGGGCCGTAGCAGCGCCACCGCGTGGTCGAGTACGCGCTCGAGCTCGCTCACATCGAAGACGTTCAAGAAGAAGTTCAGCGCGACGGCGTCGTACGGGCCGCCTGCGTGCGCGAGGAAGTCCTCACAGCGCATGTCGACCTCGCCGACGCGATCGCCGAGCCGCCGCTCCAGCCGCGCGAGCATGCGCGGGGAAAGATCGAGCGCGGTGACGCGGATGCGCGCGCGCACGGCGGCCTCGGCGTCCTCGCCGCTCCCGACGCCGGCATAGAGCACGCGCGCCCCCGGCTCGAGATGCGCGAGCTGACTGCGCTTGGCCGAGCCGATGCGGCCGAGCGAGAGCACGCGCGCGAGCTCTTCGTAGAACGGCGCAACGATCTCGTAGGAGCGACGGCGGTCGGCGCTCATGGGCGTCTCGTGCCGCGCACGTCGCGCGCCGCCGGCCCGGCAGCCCTGCTCAGCCGAGCTCGGCGCGGAGGAACGAGAGCGTGTCGTTCCACGCCTCGTCCGCGGCCGCGGCGTCGTAGACGTCGGGCCTGGCGTGGTTCATGAACGCGTGCTGGACGCCGAGGAACGTCTTGAACTCGACCTGCACGCCGGCGTCGCGCAGCTTCGTCTCGAGCGCGCGCACGTTCTCGTGCGGGATGAACTCGTCGTTCTCGGCGAACACGCCGAAGACCGAGGCTTCGAGCTTCTCGACGTCGAGCTCGACGTTGGGATGGATGCCGTAGCAGTCGATGATCGCCCGGTAACGATCGTCCGCGCAGCCCGCGGCGAGCGCCAGCTGGCCTCCCATGCAGAAGCCGATGCAGCCGATCTTCGGGCCCGTCACGCTCGACTGGCGCAGCAGCGCCTCGGCGGCGGCCTCGAGGTCACCCACGGCACGCGGGATCTCGAGATCCATCATGAGGCGGCCCGCCTCGTCGGGGTCGGTGGTGCGCTCGCCGCGGTAGAGATCGGGCGCCAGCGCGACGAAGCCCTCGCGTGCGAGCCGGTCGCAGACGTCGCGGATCGCGTCGACGAGCCCCCACCACTCCTGCACGACGACCACGCCGGGGCCCTGCCCCGACGCGGGCTCGGCCAGGTACGCGTCGATCGTCTGACCGCCGCTCTCGAACGAAATCGCCGATCCGCCTCGTGCTGCGCTCATGTCCGCCCCCTCTGCCCTGTCTTCCGTCCCGCCATCGCAATGGCGGCGGGAGCGTAAGGCAAGGTCGGGGGGAACGCCTCGCCTCGAATCAGGGCGTGGGGGGCAGGCCCGGCACCGGCGAGTTCGAAGGCGGGTTGGGCGGTGGGAAGCCCGGCGGCGGAAGGCCGGGGACCGGCGGGTTCGAGGGGGGATTGGGCGGCGGGACCGAGGCGGCGCACGCGGCGGCAGCGGCTCCGCTGCACGGCATGAAGAGCTGCTGGTCGAGGTCGAAGCTCGGCGCGGTGTGGGCCGCGAAGAGCCGGGCTCCACCCGCGACGTCGTCGGGCCCCGCGAAGTGATCCGCCGCGGTGCCCGAGGCCGACCTCGGCGCGCCGCCGGGACCGGCGGCACCCACGGGCGCCAAGGCGCTCCCGGCACCTCCAGCGGCATAGATGCCCTCGACCGGCTTCGCGATGGCGCAGCCCCCCTCGGCGACGGTCGCGCTCTCACCAGCGACGCTCGCCGCCCGCACCTGACCTTCGAGCGCGCACACCATCGAGACGAGATATGCCTTCTCGGGGAACGCGAAGACCTCGGTGTCGGTGCCCGCCGCAGCCACCTCGAGCGCCGGCGTCGTGACCCTTGCAGGGGCGCTCTCGTCACCCGCATCGATCACGCGAACGTGACCGCGCACGAGCCGCACCTCGGGTGCTCCACCCGGAGTCAGCGCGAAGCTCAGCTCGGTGTCTTCGTTCAGTCCCGTGTAGTGATCGCCCGAGAGGACGCCGAGCTGGGCGCCGCGATGGGTCACCAGCCGGTCGCCGGGGTAGATGGGCGCGTTCTCGACGAGCGGCCTGCGCGTGCCGTCGGGAGACTCGGCGTAGACGCGACCGTGGACGCCGGTCACGCGGCCGATGAATCGATCCTCGGACGGCTCGGGCAGCGCCGGCTCGCTCGCGGCCGCTGCATCGAAGCCCTGCGGAGCGTCGTGGGTGTCGGCGCCTGCGCTCGACACACCGAGCGACACCAGGCCGAGCACGAGGAGCGCGAGCCCCGCCCCCTTCGCGAATCCGCGGACCGTGCGCGTTCGATCAGCGTTCATGGTGTGTTCCTTCTCGTCGACGCCGCCGATGCCAGGCATGGCCGGCGGTCTGCGCGCTAGAAGCTCGCATTCAAGTATGCGCCGATCACGTGACGGCTGTAGTCGAAGACCGTGACGTTCGACGCGTTGCGGACGTAGTCGTAGCGGGTGGACACGCTGAAGATGTCGGTGATCGGCCGCTCGAGCTCCGCCTCGACCTGCCCGATGAAGTCCTTCCGGCGCTCTTGCGCGGGCGTCTCGTAGGTCGAGTCGTTGTCGAACGGCATGAACCCGGCGCTGCCCCAGACGTCGAAGGCGACCCTCCACGGGAGGATCGAGTCGAAGCCGAGGCGCAGCTCGTGGTACCAGGAGTCCCAGTCCGTCCCCTCGGCCCAGTAGCGCCGCAGGATGTAGCCGCCATTTGCCTCGAAGCGCTTGATGAAGTCGCCCCTCAACGCGCCGATGTCGATGCGATGCCGCAGCGCGCCGCCGACGCCCTGGCCGCTGCGATCGCGCTGCGCGGCCAGGGCGGGATCGCCGGGCGCGAGCAGATCGGTGTCGAACTGGAACTCGTACCACTCCCACAGCACCGCAACCTCGCTGTTGCCCCAGCGTCCCCAGTTGCGGTGGTACGCGAGGTCGCCCGTCTGCACGAACACGTACGGGTCCATGTCGAGCCAGCCGTAGCCGATGTCGTAGCGAGCGCGCAGGAAGCTCTGGGTGGTCAGCTCGCGGTCGAGCCAGACACTGCCGACCGGATAGTGCGAGTTGAACTGCTCGAGATGGAAGTGCGCGCTCCCGTAGTACGACGCGGCGATCCCGCCCGACCAGCCACCCGCCCGAAACAGCTCGGCGCCGGCCTGGGCGGACCAGACCACGCGCCCATCGGACTCGTCGGAGATCGCCGAGGGGAGCGCGATGCCCTGGCTGCGCAGGGTCACGTTGGTGTCGTACTCGAGGCCTACGGATGCGCTCGCAAACGCCCGATCGGCAAACGACTCGCCCTGCAGCAGCTCCTCGGCGCGACTTCCCCAGGCGCCGTCGCGACCGTCGAGGTCGATGGTGCGCTGCAGGTTCTCACGCGCGAGCTGATGCTCGCCGACGCTCTTCCACGCGACGCCCGAGTAGAACGACGCGACCGGCTCCACCTGGTCCGGGTTCGCGATGCGCGCGCGCTCGAGGGCCAGC
>CAYYSY010000257.1:0-6772 GCA_964474355.1 uncultured Spirochaetaceae bacterium
CGGCCTGCCGCTCGGTGAGCACCGCGTCGCATGCGGGCGCGCCCGACTCGGCGAGCGCGCGGAGCAGCGCGGTCGCGACCGGGTGCTCCGAGCCGGCCTCGAGCCGGGCCGCCAGCGCGAGCACGTCGCGCTCTTCGTCCGCGCGCAGACGAATGGTCTCGACCAGGGTCGGCTCGCCTCGGGTCAGCGTGCCGGTCTTGTCGAGCAGCAAGCGGCGGATCTCGGCGAGCGCCTCGACCACGTGCCCCCGCGTGACCAGGAACCCCGCGCGCGCGAGCGCCGACTGCGCCGCGGCGAGCGCGACGGGGGTGGCCAGCGAGAGCGCACACGGACACGTCGCGACCAGCACCGCGAGCGTCACCTCGAAGGCGCGGTCGGGCGCGATGCGCAGCCAGACCATGGCCGTCACGGCCGCGATCACGAGCACACCGGTCACGAACCAGCGCGCGACCCGGTCGGCGCGGAGCACGACCGGCGGCGTCTCGCTCTGGGCACGCTCGAGCAGCGCCACGATCGCGGCCAGCATCGTCTCGCGCCCGGCGCGCGTCGCCTCGACGACGATCGGCTGGTCGACGTTCGTGCTGCCGCCGTAGACGCGCTCCCCCGGGCCTGCGTCCCGCGGCCAGGGCTCGCCCGTCAGCAGCGACTCGCCGACGCTCGTCGAGCCCTCGACGATGCGCCCGTCGCACGGGATCGCCTCGCCCGGTCGCACGAGCACGCGATCGCCGGCCTCGAGGGCCGCCGCGGGCACCCACTCCTCGCGGCCGCCTGCCACGCGGCAGGCCGTCTCGGGCTCGGCCTGCAGCAGCCGGTCGGTGGCGTCGCCCGAGCCGTGGCGCACCCACATCTCGATCGATCGCCCGAGCGTCAGGAAGAACGCGAACATGCAGACCGAGTCGAAGTAGACCTCGCCCGTGCCCGACCAGGTGGCCCAGGCGCTCGCGAGGTAGGCGCTGCCCATGGCCAGCGCGATCGGCACGTCCATGCCGGGCCGGCGCGCGCGCAGATCGCGCCAGGCGGCGCGGAAGAAGGGCTCGCCCGCGACGAGGATCACCGGCGTAGTGACGAGCAGGCTGACCCAGCGGAAGAGCGTCTCGTAGCGCGCCTCCATGCCGACGAAGGCGCCGGCGTAGAGCGCGACCGCATAGCTCATCACGTTCATCGCGCCGAGCCCGGATACGCCGAGCCGGACCAGTGCGCGCCGATGCTCGCGCTGCCGATGCTCGGCGAGGGCGTCGGGGCGCCGGGGGCGGGCGCGGTAGCCGACGTCGTGGAGCGCGCGGATCACGCCGCCGAGCGACGTCGCCTCGGGATCGAACGCGACGTGGACGACGTGGGTGCCGAGGTTCACGCTCGCGCGCTCGATGCCCGTCTCCTGGCGCAGGCGCTCCTCGATGAGCCACGCGCACGCGGCGCAGCGCATGTCGTCGACGAGCAGTGACGAGGCCCGGAGGCCTTCTTCGTCGAGTGGGCTGAGCTCGTCGGCGAGACCCGCTGCCTCGATGCGCTCGAGCTCGGCGTCGAGGCTGGAGGGCAGCTCCGCCGGGGTCAGCGGGATCTCGGTGCGGTGCCGGTAGTAGTCGGAGAGGCCCTGCTCCTCGAGCGTGACTGCGACGGCGGCGCAGCCGTGGCAGCACATCGGGCGGGGCGCGCCGAGCACGACGACCTCGGCGTGGAAGCCGTGTGGGACGGGCAGGCCGCAGTGGAAGCAATCGACGACGCCGGCCGCGTCGCCGGTCATCCCTCGCTCGTCCCGTCGCTTCGTGGACTGCTTTGTGAACTGCTTCGTGAGTCGCTTCGTGAATCGCCTCGTGCGTCGCCGGCCGCGGCCGGCTCGGGAGGCCGACCGACGGTGACCGGTGCTCCGGGCACGAGGTCGATGCGATCGCCGAGCCGCCAGTCGGCCGCATCGGCACCGGGGGCCGCGATCGTCCGGCCTTCGATCGCGAGCTGGTATCGGCCGAGGGTCCGGCGCGGGAGCGCACCGCGGTAGCTGCCGTCGGCGCTGCGCTCGAGGGTGAGCTCCAGGTCGCGCTGCTCGAGCGTCGGGTGGACGAGGTGGACGACGATCTGCGATGACGCAGCTGCGGGGGGGCCGTGCAGCGTCACCCGGAGCGTCTGGCCCGCGCCTTCGACCACGACGCTCGCGCCGAGTCCGAGATCGCGGGCGAGCCGCTCGGGCGCGTCGTCGCGGGTGACCGACTTCGCGTCGGCCGACCATGTGTCGCGAACCTCGGGGTCGCGATCCGAGACCGCGATGTAGACGGTGGTCAGGCTGCCCGCGACCGACACACCGAGCAGCCCGAGCACGAACCACGGCCAGAAGTGGCGGTACCACGGCAGCGGCGTCGCCGCGCTCACTTGCCCGCCCCCTCGACGTAGACCTCGTCGGGGCGGACGAATCGGCTCTTCTTCCGTGCCGTGGCGCTCGGGTCGTTCTCGGCGCGGATGTGGAAGAAGACCGGCGTCTGCGCCTCGCTCGTCGGCTGCTCGGGGCTCATCACGAGCCGGATCGAGAGGCTCTGGCGCTGGCGCGCGGGCACCTCGATCTGCTGGGGGCCCTCCCAGGCGAAGGGGACCTCGCCGTCGGCGCCGAGCGCGTAGGTGGCGACCTCGCCCGTCCGGTTCTGCACGTGCAGCGTGAAGACGTTCTCGACCGATCCGTCCCAGTTCTCGCGGTAGAGGCGCGAGCGGTCGCGCGAGACGTCGATCGAGAGCGCCTCGCGATGTGTGACCTGCCATCCGAAGAGGCTCGAGGCGACCAGCAGCATCGCGAGGTAGCCGACGAGGCGCGGGCGGAGCTTGTGCCGGGCCTCGTGCTCGTCGCGGTTCTCCGAGCTGTAGCGCACCAGATCGCGCGGATAGCCCATCTGGTCCATCACGTCGTTGCAGACGTCGACGCAGTTTGCGCAGCCGATGCACTGGTATTGCAGGCCGTCCCGGATGTCGATGCCGGTGGGGCAGACACTGACGCACTTCTTGCAGTCGATGCACGAGCCGATGCCGGCCTCTTCGGGATCGGTGCTCCGGCGACGCTTGCCCCGGGGCTCACCGCGATCCTTGTCGTAGGCGATGATCAGGGTGTCGCGGTCGAACATCACGCTCTGGAAGCGCGCGTACGGACACATGTGAAAGCAGACCTGCTCGCGCAGCACGCCCTGCATCATGAAGGTGGCGAGCGCGGGCAGACCGATCACTGCCCACTCGGTGGTCGAGAGGTCGCCGGCGAACAGCCGGGGGAGGAACTCGGGGAGCGGCTGGAAGTAGCCCATGAACGTGACCGAGATCGACATCGCGAGCCCGCCCCACAGAAAGAACTTGAGCGCCTTCTTGCGGACGCGCTCGCTGCTCCACCGGCCCTTGTCGAGGCGGATGCGCGCGCTGCGGTCACCCTCGACCAGGTACTCGATCGTGAAGTAGACGAGCGACCAGACCGTCTGGGGACAGGCCCAGCCGCAGAAGATGCGGCCCGCGACGACGGTCACGAGAAAGAGGGCGAAGGCCGCGATGATCAGCGCCCAGGCGAGGAGGTAGAACTCCTCGGGCACGAACGTGGTGAACATGATCGTGAAGCGACGCTGGGTGAGGTCGAAGTGCACGCCGCGCTGACCGTTCCAGCTGAGCCACGGGCTCACGTAGAAGACCAGCAGCAGGACCACGAGCGTCACGCGGCGCCAGGTCTGGAACGACCCGTTCACCCACATGGGGTAGATCTTTCGCCACTTCTCGTAGAGAGAGATCCGCTCGGGCGCGGGGGACGAGGCGGCGCTGTTCACGGCGGTTCCTGTTCTAACGGGCAGCTTCGCTCTGTCCCGTGATCTTCGGATGCGGCGCGACGCGGAGGCGTCACGCCGCATCCACGGGACAGGTTCCTATCGGGCGTTCTGCGACAGCGAGAGCACGTATGCAGCGACGAGATGCACGCGCTCCGGCCCGATGATCGGCCCCCAGGCCGGCATCTGGTTCAGGCGGCCTTCGCGCACCTGGAACTGGATGTCTTCGCGGCGTCCGCCGTGGAGCCAGATTTCGTCGGTGAGGTTCGGTGCGCCCATGGCCTGGTTGCCCGTGCCCGTCATGCCGTGGCATGCCATGCAGATCGTCTCGAAGTGCTGCTTGCCGTCGGCGACGAGCGAAGCGTCGTGGTCGCGGCCCGAGAGCGAGAGGACGTACTCGGTCACGGACGCGATGCCCGGCTCACCCCCGACCGCTGCACCGAACGACGGCATGAGGCCGTTGCGCCCGTTCGTGATGGTCCCGACGATGGCCTCGGGGGTGCCGCCCCAGAGCCAGTCGCCGTCCGTGAGATCCGGATACCCGGTGTTGCCGCGGGCGTCCGAGCCGTGACACGGCGAGCAGTTGTTGGCGAAGATGCGCGCACCCATGCGGATCGCGCGCTCGTCCTTCAACAGCTCGGGGATCGGCGTCTCGAGGTAGCCGCGGAAGAGGTGTCCCCACTTCGCGTCGGCCTCGGCGAGCTCCGCATCGTGCTGGCCCGTCGACGACCATCCGAGGGCGCCGGCGACGTTGCCGAAGCCCGGGTAGAGGGCGAAGTACACGATGCCGTACACGATCGTGACGACGAAGAGCCAGCTCCACCATGCGGGTAGCGGGTTGTTCAGCTCCTCGATGCCGTCGAAGTCGTGCCCGAGCGTCTTGCCCTTCGTCTCGGGATCGACCTTGATCGTTCGGTTCGCGAAGAGCAGCCACGCACACGCGCCGACGTTCAGCACGATGAGGACGATGACGAAAATGCTCCAACCGGTACTCATTGAAGCGTCCCCCCGTTCGCGTCGGCTTCAGTCACATGGTCGTTCTCGTGATCGGCGAAGACCAGCATCGCGTCCGCTTCGAAGCGGCTCTTGTTGCCCGGCCGATACGCCCACCAGCAGATCCCCAGGAACGTGGCCAGGGTGATGACCGTGATCACGCCTCGCATCCAGCCCATCTCCATCACGGTGCCCTCCGGTCGAGGTGCGTGCCGAGCTGCTGCAGATAGGCGATCACGGCATCCATCTCGGTCTTGCCTGCCACGGCTTTCTGTGCACCGGCGATCATCTCGTCGGTGTAGGGCACGCCGACGGTGCGCAGCGCGCTCATCTTGGCGCCCGTGTCACCCCCGTCGAGCACGTTCTCGGCGAGCCAGGGGAAGCCCGGCATGTTCGACTCGGGGACGAGCACGCGCGGGTCGATCAGATGCTCGCGGTGCCAGTCGTCGCTGTACCGCCCGCCGACGCGCGCGAGGTCGGGTCCCGTGCGCTTCGAGCCCCACAGGAAGGGATGCTCGTAGGCCACCTCGCCCGCGAGCGAGTAGTGGCCGTACCGCTCGGTCTCCGCGCGAAGGGGTCGGATCATCTGCGAGTGGCAGCCGAGGCAGCCCTCGCGCTGGTAGATGTCACGCCCCTCGAGCTCGAGCGCGCTGAGCGGCCGGAGGCCCGGGATGGGCTCACTGGCGAATCCCTCAGCGAACAGCGGCACGATCTCCGCCAGGCCCCCCAGACTGATCACGAGGATGATTCCGACCATCATCAGGCCGATGTTCTTTTCGACGAGATCGTGGTTCATGCCGGCACCTCCGCGACCGAAGCCGACTCATCGGTGGCTTCGCCCCCCGGCCCGCTCGTGGTCTTCCAGGTGTTGTACGCCATCACGAACATGCCCGAGAAGAAGACGAGGCCGCCCAGCAGGCGTCCGACGTAGTAGGGCCATGTCGCTTCGAGGCTCTCGACGAAGGTGTAGGTCAGGGTTCCGTCTTCGTTCACGGCGCGCCACATCAGACCCTGCATGACCCCCGCGATCCACATGTTGGCGACGTAGAGCACGACGCCGATGGTGGACAGCCAGAAGTGCGTGTTGATCAGCCGCACGCTCCACATCTGCTTCTTGCCGTAGAGCCGCGGGATCAGGTAGTAGAGCGAGCCGATCGTCATCATCGCCACCCAGCCGAGGGCGCCGGAGTGGACGTGGCCGATGGTCCAGTCGGTGAAGTGCGAGAGGGCGTTCACCGTCTTGATCGACATCATCGGCCCCTCGAAGGTCGACATGCCGTAGAACGACAGCGAGACGACCATGAAGCGGATCACCGGGTCGTCGCGCAGCTTCTCCCATGCGCCGGAGAGCGTCATGATGCCGTTGATCATGCCGCCCCAGGAGGGTGCGAGCAGAATCAGCGAGAAGACCATGCCCACCGACTGCACCCAGTCGGGCAGCGCCGAGTAGTGCAGGTGGTGCGGGCCGGCCCACATATAAGTGGAGATCAGGGCCCAGAAGTGAACCACTGAGAGGCGGTAGGAGTAGACCGGACGACCGGCCTGCTTCGGAATGAAGTAGTACATCATGCCGAGGAAAGCGGTGGTCAGGAAGAAGCCTACCGCGTTGTGGCCATACCACCATTGCACCATGGCATCGATGGCGCCCGGGTACATGCTGTAGCCCTTGGTCAGGGTGACCGGAACGAAGGCGCTGTTGACGATATGCAGTACGGCGATGGTCAGGATGAATGCACCGAAGAACCAGTTGGCAACGTAGATGTGCTTGACCTTGCGGGTGGCGACGGTACCGAAGAAGACGATGGCATAGACGACCCAGACGACCGCGATCAGTAGATCAATCGGCCATTCGAGTTCTGCGTATTCCTTGCCGCTGGTGATACCGAGCGGCAGGGTGACTGCGGCCAGCACGATGACCAGATTCCAGCCCCAGAAGGTGAAGCCCGCCAATGGGCCGCCGAACAGGCGCGTCTGACAGGTGCGTTGCACCACGTAATACGAGGTTG
>CAYYSY010000258.1:0-10072 GCA_964474355.1 uncultured Spirochaetaceae bacterium
GCCTTCGAGGGAGAGCTCCAGCTCGAGGCGGTCGCATGCCAGTCCGCGCAGGGCGAGGCGCTCCGCCATCCTCGAAATCAGACCTCGCAGCACGAATCTCATGGGCTCGAGCTGGTGCACCGCGCCCTCGAGGTCGATGCCCTCGGAGGTCAGGCGCTGGGTGGGCTCGGGCAGTGGCAGGTCGGCCTCCTCTCCCCGGGCCCGGCGGACGAGCTCCTCGACCTCGCGGCCGAGCCGCTTCGTCAGCCCGCGCCGGGGCAGGCGGAGCAGGTCGCGCACGGTGCGCACGCCGAAGCGCGTCAACGCCTGGGCGACGCGATCGTCGGGATCGAGCAGATCGATCGGCAGCGGCGCGAGCCAGGCCGACTCGTGGCCGGTCTCGAGCACCTGGATCGCGCCGGTCTCGCTGGCACTCGTCTGGCTGGCACCCGTCCCGCCAGCGATTCGTCGCGCCACGAGCAGCGAGAGCGCGCGGTGTCCGGTGAGCCCGACCGCACCGGGTAGCCCGAGGGTCTCGGCCCGGGCGGCCAGCGCCGAGGCGAAGCCCGCCTCGCTGTCGAAGAGCCGTCCCGTGCCCCGGGCGTCGACGAAGACGGCGCCCTCGGCTGCGAAGAAGCCGGTGCCGGGCGGGGCGAGCTCGGCCCGGGGCGCGCACGAGAGCGCGGCGTCGAGCAGGCTGTCCCGGGCCGCCGCCTCGAGCGCGGGAGACGCCACGCGTACCACGACGTCGGGGGCGATGGCCCGGACCTGGGCCAGGCCGCTCCAGAGCTGCACGCCCCGGGCCCGGGCGTGGGGCGATGCGGCGAGCACCTGGGCCTGGGCGCCCCGGCCCGAGGCGATCACGAGCGGAGCACCGACGAGCTCGGGGTGGGCCCGCAGCTCCGCGCGCAGGGGGAGGTCGGGGACGAGCAGGCAGGCGATGCGGGGGGGCAGGCGGGGCATGGCGGGCTCGGGGGCGCCCGGGCGGGGCTGGGGGTGTGAGTGGAGGGGGACCGGCTCGTGGGCCCCGGGTCATCCGGGCGCTGCCGGATCGGTCTCGAGGCGCAGCGGCGGCACGCTCTGGTCAGCTGGATCGGTCTCGAGGCGCAGCGGCGGCACGCTCTGGTCAGCCGGATCGGTCTCGAGGGGCAGCGGCGGCACGCTCTGGTCAGCCGGATCGGTCTCGAGGCGCAGCGGCACGGTCCGGTCGGCGGGGGTGCCGCGGGCGCGGACGAGGGCGATGGAGGTCTCGAGGGGGCCGGCGATCGGGTCCCGCGAGTGGTCGGAGTCTCTCCGGAGGCTCCGGGCCTCGAGGGCGAAGGCGGCCTGTGAGCCGGTGAGCCGCTCACGGGAGAGCACGACGAGCGCGGTGCGCGTGGCGTCGGCGAGTCGGGCGAGGCGGATCCAGTGGTGCAGGGCAGGGCGTGAGATCGCGGTCTGGCGGGGGGCGCCGGGGGCGGGGCTGCGGCGCCTGCGCGGCGTGTGGGAACGGCGGCTCAGCGCCGCGGCAGATGGCGCCGCGGCTGGTGGAAGCGCCGCAGCTGGAGAGGGAGGGCTCAGGTCGAGCAGCACCAGCGGCAGCCCGCCGGTCTCCATCAGGCGCTCGGTGCAGCGCAGGGCCTCGAGCGGGCCGCCTGGCCGGACCCAGAGCATGCGATCGAGATCGACGCCCGCCGCCTCGGCCGAGGGCGGGTCGAAGGCGTCGGCTGCGTCGACCAGGGCGGCCAGCTCGCAGCGTGCCTCCGTGGTCTCGGCCAGCAGTGCGAGCGCGATGGCGGTGCGGCCCGACGAGGCGGGGCCGAAGAGCTCGCCGATCTGGCCGGCCGGGAAGCCGCCGGGCAGCAGGCCGTCGAGGGCGGCGATGCCCGTCGGATGGACCCGGTCTGGCTCGCGGCGAGGCTCGACGCCGCGCCGGATCTGGGCGCCGAGGTCGGTGAGCAGGGCCTCGAGTCGGGCCGGTCTTCCCTGTGCCGGTCGGGCTTTCTCGCTCTCGCTGGGCGCGCTCTCGCTGGCCTCGCTGGCCTGGCTCACGCGTCCATGGGAGTCCGGACGAACGGAGTGCGGGATCCGTGCGTGGGCGCGCGGACCCCGGGAGACGGGGGGACCGGCCCCTCGTGCCCTCGAAGATTCGAGCGGCTCGGGGGGCATGTCCCGACATTCGTCTTTTGTTCGCCTTCGGTCAAGCCCTTTGTGGAGGGCGGCCCGCTCTCATGTGTCCTGCGCGGAGATCCGCGTCCGGCGCCCGTCGATCTCGACCCGACCCTCGGCGATCCAGCGGATCGCCTGGGGCACGAGACGGCGCTCGGCCGCCACGACCCGGGCTGCCAGCGTGTCGACGGCGTCGTCCTCGAGCACCGGGACCGCCTCCTGGCAGATGATCGGTCCCTCGTCGTAGTGCTCGTCGACGAAGTGCACGGTCGCGCCCGAGAGCTTCACGCCCGACTCGAGCACCGCCCGGTGCACGCGCGCGCCGTAGAAGCCCTTGCCCGAGAACGCCGGGACCAGCGCCGGGTGCACGTTCAGGGCGCGTCCCTCGTAGCGGCCCCGGAGCTGGAAGGGCGAGAGAAAGCCGAGCAGCGCGACGAGATCGACGTCGTAGGGATCGAGGGCGCGATGCAGCGCATCGTTGAAGTCGTCGACGTCGGGATGCTGCTTGCGCGGCACCGCGACGGCCGGCACGCCGTGCTGGCGCGCGCGCTCGAGCCCGAAGGCGTCGGGCTTCGAGGAGACGACGACCGCGACCTCGGCGGGCAGACCCTCGCGCTCGATGTGCTCGAAGAGGTTCTCGAGGCTCGAGCCATTGCCCGAGAGCAGCACCGCGATCTTGAGGCGTCGCGGGTCGGTCATGAGGGTCGTCTCGCTTCGAGGCGTCGCGGGTCAGGGGAAGAGGGTGCGGAAGATGCGCCGCGTCGCATGCGACTTGTTCAGCGTGTACAGGTGGATGCCCGGCACGCCGCGCGCGAGCAGCTCGCGGCACTGGTCGGTGGCCCAGCGCACGCCGAGCTCGGCCGTCGCCGCGTCGTCGCCTTCGACGTCGGCCAGCGCGCCTTCGAGCTCGCTGGGCAATGTGCCGCCGCCGAGCGTCAGCATCCGCCGGATGCCCGCCGCCGAGAGGATCGGCATGATGCCCGGCACGATGGGGACGTCGATGCCCTCGCCCCGGGCGCGCGCGACGAAGTCGAAGTAGCGCTCGTTGTCGAAGAAGAGCTGGGTGATCAGGAAGTCGGCCCCGGCCTCGACCTTGCGCACGAGGTGCGCCATGTCGGCCTCGGCGCTCTCGGCCTCGGGATGCGTCTCGGGGTAGCACGCGGCGCCGATGGTGAAGCCGCCGTGCGCGCGGATGAAGGCGACGAGCTCGTTGGCGTGGTCGAAGCCGTCGGCCGGATGCACGAACCCCTCGAGGTCCTGCGGAGGATCGCCGCGTAGCGCGAGCACGTTCTGCACGCCGCCCGCGGCGAGCGCATCGAGCACGCCGGTCACGTCGCTGGGGTGGAAGCCGAGGCAGGGGAGATGCGCCATGCCGCGCAGGCCGATCTCGCGCTGGATCTCGATCACGAGGTCGACGGTCTTCGAGCGGGTCGAGCCGCCGGCGCCCATCGTCACGGACACGAACCCAGGACCGAGCTGCTTCAGCTCCTCGATCTCGCGGAACAGGCTGCCGAAGCCGGCATCCGTCTTGGGCGGGAAGAACTCGAAGCTGATGACCGGGTCGCCCTGGCCGTACAAGTCGCCGATGGACATGGCGCGCAGTCTAGCAGCAAGGCAGGTGCATCCCGTGGCCGCCAAAGGGGTTTTCGCGGCGCCCGGCCATTGACGGACGGGGCGCAGATGCGAGACTGCGCGGCCGGCGCCCGGCCCCTCGAGAGGTCTCCGCGTGCCCGAACTCGCGCGATTCCCAAGAGGCCCCTTCCATGTCGATTCTCGTCACCGGCTCCGTCGCCATCGATCACATCATGGTCTTCGAGGACCGGTTCAAGAACCACATCCTGCCCGATCAGGTGCACATCCTGAACGTCGCGTTCTTCGTGCCCAACATGGAGAAGCGCTACGGCGGCACCGGGGCGAACATCGCCTACAACCTCCGCAAGCTCGGCAACGACCCCGTGCTGCTCGCGAGCGTGGGCAGCGATCTCGGCCCCTACGGCGCGTGGATGGACCGGCACGGCCTGCGCCGCGATCACCTCCTCACCCTCGATGACGCCTATACGGCCCAGTGCTTCATCACGACCGACCTCGACAACAATCAGCTGACCTCGTTCCACCCGGGCGCCATGGAGCGCGCGCACGAGGCGAAGATCGACGACGTGAAGGCGGACTTCGGGGTCGGCATCGTCGCACCGAACGGCAAGCAGGCGATGCAGGACTACGCGCGCGACCTCAAGGCCCGCGGCGCCAAGACGGTCGTCGATCCGGGGCAGGGGCTGCCGATGTTCGAAGGCGCCGAGCTCGTCGAGCTGCTCGACGGTGCGGCGGTCTACGTCGTCAACGACTACGAGTGGTCGATGACGCTCGACAAGACGGGCCTCGACGAGGACGCCATCGCCGAGCGCGTCGGCGCGCTGATCGTGACGCGCGGCGCGAAGGGCTCGATGGTGCGGCGCGGCGGCCGTGACCTCGGTCTCGAGATCGAGGCCGATCGCACCGAGGTTCCCTCGGTGGAGCCCGAGGCGGTGACCGATCCGACCGGCTGCGGCGACGCCTATCGCTCCGGCGTGCTGTACGCGCTCGCTCAGGGCTGGACGCTGGAGAAGGGGGCGAGGCTCGGCAGCCTGATGGGCTCGCTCAAGGTCGCGCACTCGGGCCCGCAGAGCATCGAACAGAGCCCCGCCGAGATCTCGAAGCGCTTCGAGCAGGCGTTCGGCGAGAGCCTTCAGCCGGGGTTCGGCGAGAGCCTTCAGCCGGGGCTCGGAGAGAGCCTTTAGCGGAGCTCGGAGAGAGCCTTTAGCCGGGGCTCGGAAAGAGCCGTTAGCCGGGGCTCGGAGAGAGCCGTTAGCCGGGGCTCGGCGAGAGCCCATAGCGCCGTTCTCCCACGCGCTCCGCCCAGGAGGCGCCCATGCCCGCACCCGCGACCGAGACGTCGGCAGTGGTCGTCGGGGCCGGCGTCGTGGGGCTCGCCTGCGCCGCCGCGTTGGCGCGCGGCGGGCGCGACATCATCGTGATCGAGCGCGACGTCGACGTGGGCCGCGGCGGCACGAGCCGCAACAGCGAGGTCATCCACGCCGGCCTCTATTACGAGCCCGGCAGCCTGAAGGCCGAGCTGTGCGTGCGCGGGCGGAGGCTCCTCTACGAGCGCTGCGCCGAGCGCGGCATCCCACATCGCAAGCTCGGCAAGTGGGTGGTGGCCACCGAGCCGGGCGAGGAGGCGGTGCTGCGCGGCATCCTCGACCGCGGGCTCGCCAACGGCGTCGAGGGGCTCGAGCGCCGCTCGGCGGCCGATCTCCACGCCCTGGCCCCGGAGCTGCGCTGCGTCGGGGCGCTCCACTCCGCCGAGACCGGCATCGTCGACGCCCACGCGCTCACGCGCAGCCTGCACGCCGAGCTCGAGGAGCACGGCGGCGGCATCGCGTTCGCGCAGGCGGTCGAGGCGATCGAGTGGACGGGCACGCGGCATCGCGTGCGTACGGTGCCGGCGCCGGGCGCCGATGTGGGCGCCGAGGCCGAGACGATCGACGCCGAAATCGTCGTGAACGCCGCGGGCATCGACGCCGACGGCATCGCCGCCCGCGCCGGCCTCGACATCGACGCGCTCGAGGATCGCCATCACCTCTTCAAGGGCGACTACTTCTCGCTCGCGCCGGGCGTGCGCTGGCCGATCGACGCGCTCGTCTATCCAGTGCCGTCCGGGGCGGGGCTCGGCGTGCACGCGACCCTCGACCTGGCCGGGGGCGTGCGCTTCGGGCCCGATTCCGAGTTCGTCGCCGAGCCGCGCTTCGACGTCGACCCGGCGAAGGCCCCGGCCTTCGAGGCGGCGGTGCGCCGCTACTGGCCGGGCCTGCCCGACGGCGCGCTCACGCCGGCGTTCGCCGGCCTGCGCCCGAAGCGCGCGCGGGAGCCGAAGCGCTTCATGGACTTCGTCGTGCGGGAGGAGAGCGCGCGCGGCCGGCCCGGGCTCATCCAGTGCATCGGCATCGAGTCGCCCGGGCTGACGTCGTCGCTCGCGATCGGTGAGCGGGTCGCCGAGCTCGCTGGCTGAGGCGCGGCGCCCGCGCCCGCAGTCAGCCGATCAACGCCACCGCGCAGGCGATGTCGTCCCCCGCGCGTCGACTCTCGATGGGGCGCAGGGGGGCGGCTCAGCCGATCAACGCCACCGCGCAGGCGATGTTGTCCCCCGCCTGCTGCTGCCGCTGAGCGCCGAGGGCGAGGGCGGTGACCGCCTTGGCGACCGCGAGCGGGCGGATCTCGTCGTCGGCCGCCCAGGCGTGCTCGCGCGCGCGCTGCACCTCTGCGGGCGGATCCTCGACGCCGATGCCCCTCTCGGAGAGCCCGTCGGTGGCGAGCACCACCGCGAGGAGGTCGGCCGCGGTCGCACTCTCGAGCACCACGATCTCCGCTGCATCGGCCTCGGTGAGGGCGCCCCGGCCGAGGAAGTCCCCTCGCTTGCGCTTTCGGGGGACGTCTCGCGCGAGGTCACGCGTCTCGTCGGGCGCGGAGAAGAAGACGTGGCTGTCGCCCACCGATGCACCGTGCACGACCCCCTCCTGTCTTCGCCAGAGCGCGAACGCCAGGGTCGTCGGTGCCGTGGGGGCGCCGCGCTCGGCCGCCTCCGAGAGCACGGCGTGATTCGCTCGCGCCACGCCGGTGGCCGCGGCGTTGCTCCAGTCGGCCTCGCTCACCGGTCCGCCGACGCCGCACCACGCGTCGGCGAGCTCGTCGCGCAGCGCCGTGACGGCGGCGGCGGCGCCCTGATGGCCATCGTGTCCGTCGGCGACGGCGAGCAGCACGCCGCCTTCGCCGATCGTGAAGATCACGGCGTCCTCGTTCGGGTCCGCGTGCGAGTAGGTCTTCGGGGCGCCGCCGCGGCAGATCGTAATGGCAGCCGGGCCTTCGGCCACGGCCGCCAGAGCGCCGATCTCGGTGTGGTCGCAGCCGAGCAGGGTGGCGTGCTTCATCGCTGCGGGCTCCGGAGCGAATGCGCGGCGGCCGCGGGCTGCGGGATCAGGGTCGTGGCTCCGTATCGAACATCCCGTTGCGCGCGAACGCGAGCTCCTGGACGGGGCGTCCGCCGACGAGGTGCTCCCGGATGATCCGCTCGAGGTTCTCTTCGGTGCAGGCGCGATACCACGTGCCTTCGGGATAGACGACGGCGACGGGGCCCTCGGTGCAGACGCGCAGACACTCCGCCTTCGAGCGGAAGACGGCGCCGTCTACGTCGACGAGGTCGAGCTCCTTGAGGCGTCGCTTGAGAAAGGCCCAGGCGGCCTCCTGCGTCTCGGTGGGGGCGCAATCGCCGCCGACGCACAGGAAGATGTGACGGGAGTAGTCCGAGAGGTGGAGCTTGTCGCTGATTCGCGAGAGGCGTGCTTCGGATGCGTCGGACATGAGCGGCGCGTAGTATATCACCCGACCGCGGCCCCATATCGGAGAACCCAGAATGGCCGTGGTGCCGGATGGTCAGAATCTGCTCTTCGCGTTGTGTCACGAGATGGGCAATCTCGTCGGCGCGATCCGTCTGCAGACCCATCTGCTCGATCAGGAGATGAGCCCCCGCGACCTCGTCTCCGCGCGCTCGGAGATCGACGTGCTCGGGGCACGCGTCTCGGCGCTGCTCTCGCTCGTTCGGCCCGTTCACGAGGCGATTTCTCCGTTCGCGGGCGACGGGCTCGATCCGGACGACACCCTCGCCGTCGTCGAGCACGGACTCGATCCACTGACCTTGCCGGGGGTCGATGTCGCATTCGCCCCCGGCGGCTCGGGCCGGCGCGTGCGGATCGATCGCAACGCGCTCCAGGCGCTCGTCACGAGCTTCGTGTACCTCGCCGTCGAGCAGGTGAGGCCAGCGGGCCGCGTGCGGGTCGCCGTCGAGGACGGCGACGGGCGCGCCGCCATCGTGATCGAAGACGACGGTCAGCCCGACCGGTCGCTCGCGGCGTGGCAGGACGAGCCACTTCGCGGACGCACGCTGCTGTGCGCCGTGGCGAGCCGCGTGGCCGAGGCGGTGGGCGGCGAGCTGCAGACCGAGTCGTCTTCGAAGGGGTCGCGGGTCGCGATCTGGGCGCCCGACACCGAAATCGGCTGATCCCTGCTAAGCTGCGCCGCGCCGGTGTGTCCGGCGCATCCCCCCAGCTTCTCCTTTTTTTCGAGCCCCGGCGGCTTCCACGAGCCCCAGCGGCTTCCACGAGCCCCAGCGGACGATCCGCACGCGATCCGTGCGAACTCGATCGCGCCGCGCCAGCGCTCCACCCGCGAGAGCGGCCCGCCACAGAGACCCATCGAACCCATGTCGCACCCGATTCCCCGCGAAGACCTTCGCAACGTGGCGATCATCGCCCACGTCGACCACGGCAAGACGACCCTGGTCGACGGCCTCCTTCAGTTCTGCGGCGCGTTCCGCGACAATCAGCAGGTCGAGGAGCGGGTCATGGACTCCGGCGACCTCGAGCGCGAGCGCGGCATCACGATCCTCTCGAAGAGCACGGCCGTCGAGTACGAGGGCACGCGGATCCAGATCGTCGACACGCCCGGGCACGCCGACTTCGGCGGCGAGGTCGAGCGCGTGCTCGGCATGGTCGACTCGGTGCTGCTGGTGGTCGACGCCGTCGAGGGCGTCATGCCGCAGACGCGGTTCGTGCTGCGGAAGGCGCTCGGACACGGGCTGCGGCCGATCCTCGTGGTCAACAAGATCGACCGTCCCGAGGAGCGCGCCGAGGAGGTGCTCGACGAGGTATTCGACCTGCTCGTGGAGCTCGGCGCCGACGACGCGCAGCTCGAGTTCCCGGTGGTCTACTGCTCGGCGAAGCAGGGCGTCGCGACCGCCGAGTACGGCACGCCGATGAAGGATCTCCGCCCGGTGCTCGACGTGATCGTCGAGCACGCGCCGGCGCCGGTGGTCGACACGGAAGCGCCCCTGCAGTTCCAGGCCGTGACGCTCGGCTACGACACGTTCGTGGGGCGGCTCGTCATCGGCCGCGTCGAGCGCGGCGCGCTCGTGCGCGGCACCCAGGTCGCGCGCCAGGACGCTTCTGGCAAGACGGAGAGCTTCCGCATCACGAAGCTCTTCGGCACGCGGGGCATGGAGCGCGTCGAGCTCGAGGAGGCGGGGGCGGGCGAGATCGTGATCCTCGCGGGCATCGACTCGATCGAGATCGGCGACACGATCTGCGACCCCACGCATCTCGAGCCTCTGCCGAGGATCGAGGTCGATCCACCGACGATGAACGTCCACTTCAACGTCAACACGTCGCCCTTCGCCGGCCGTGAGGGCAAGTTCGTCACGAGCCGGCAGCTGGCCGAGCGGCTCGAGCGCGAGGCGCTCGGCAACCCCTCGATCCAGATCGAGCCGACCGAGAAGCAGGACTCGTTCGTGGTGGCCGGCCGCGGCGAGCTGCAGATCTCGATCCTGATCGAGACGATGCGGCGCGAGGGCTACGAGTTCGCAGTGTCGCGCCCCGAGATCATCGTGCGCGAGATCGACGGCCAGAAGTGCGAGCCGGTCGAGGACGTGTCGATCGACGTGCAGGAGACGGCGGCGGGCTCGGTGATGGAGAAGCTGGCGCTTCGCAAGGGGCGCATGACGCACATGGCCCAGCACGGCGATCGCGTCAACCTGACGTTCGTGGTGCCGAGCCGCGGGCTCTTCGGCTATCGCAGCGAGTTCCTCTCGGACACGCGAGGCGAGGGCATCATGTACCGCGCGGTCGCGGGCTACGAGGCGGTCGTCGGCGAGCTCGAGGGCCGCGGGGTCGGCGCCATCGTCGCGACCGAGCAGGCCAGGACCACGCCGCACGCGATCTTCAAGATCCAGGAACGCGCAACGCTCTTCGTGCCGCCCGGTACGCCGGTGTACGAAGGGCAAGTCGTCGGCGAGGCGAGGCGCCCGGGCGATCTCAACGTCAACGTCTGCAAGGCGAAGAAGCTCGACAACATGCGCGCCTCG
>CAYYSY010000259.1:0-54412 GCA_964474355.1 uncultured Spirochaetaceae bacterium
TCGGTCCTGATCGAGCACGCCGTCGAGGCCGGCGACGTCTGGCGGGCCTGCCAGGTCAAGGATGCCCCGGTGCGCGACTGGGTGAAGCTGGCGGTCTCGCGCGCGCGGGCGACCGGATCGCCGGCCGTGTTCTGGCTGAACGAGGCGCGCGCCCACGACGCACAGCTGATCACAAAGGTGAACGCGTACCTCGGCGACCACGACACCGACGGACTCGACATCCGCATCCTCTCGCCGGTCGATGCGACGAAGCTCTCGGTCGAGCGCATCCGCCGCGGCGAGGACACGATCTCGGTCACCGGCAACGTGCTGCGCGACTACCTGACCGACCTCTTCCCGATCCTGGAGATCGGCACGAGCGCGAAGATGCTCTCGATCGTGCCGCTCATGAACGGGGGCGGGCTCTTCGAGACCGGCGCTGGCGGCTCGGCGCCGAAGCACGTGCAGCAGTTCGAGGAGGAGGGACACCTTCGCTGGGACTCGCTCGGTGAGTTCCTCGCGCTCGCCGCCTCGCTCGATCATCTCGGCGAGCACTTCGACAACGCGGCCGCGCGCCTGCTCGGCCAGACCCTCGACGACGCCACGGCGAAGCTGCTGATCGAGAACAAGGCGCCCTCGCGAAAGGTGAACGAGCTCGACAACCGCGGCAGCCACTTCTATCTGGCCCTCTACTGGGCCGAGGCGCTGGCCGCGCAATCGACCGACGCCGCCCTCGCCGAGCGCTTCGCACCCGTGGCCGAGCAGCTCGCAGCGGACGAGGCGCGCATCGTCGAGGAGCTGAACGCGGCGCAGGGCTCGCCCCAGGACATCGGCGGCTACTATCGCCCCGACCCCGATCGGGCAGCTGCCGCGATGCGCCCGAGCGCGGCCCTGAACGGGATCATCGAGGCGATCTAGAGCCGGCCTCGATCTTCGCTCCGGGGAGACGCCCGCGTCCGTCGACTGATCGGCGGGTGCTCCTGCGGCGGCGATCCGGACACACTGCCGGCACCCCCGACCCCACCACCAGCTGCCCCGCCGGGCCGATTCGCCCCGGGATGATTCGCTTGCACGGCGAATTCCGCTCCCTCCATGTGCCGACGGGGATATGCTCCCGGGGATCGTCCACCCAAGAGACCGCGCGGAGGGATCCCATGCAGCTCAAGCGATTCGGCGAAGCCATCGTCCACATCGATCTCGGCAGCGGCGCCGTGGAGACACGACCCGCACCGCCCGACTGGGTGCGCAAGTACGTCGGCGGCCGCGGGCTCGGCGTCCGCTACGCGCTCGAAGCGGGCGCCGACATCGAGCCCTTGTCCCCTGAGAACCGGCTCGTCTTCATGAACGGCCCGCTGACCGGCAGCGAGGCGAACATGAGCGGCCGCTGGGCCTGCGTCACGAAGTCTCCGCTCACCGGGACGGTCACCGACAGCCATCAGGGCGGCTGGACCGGCGCGCGGCTTCGCTGGGCCGGCTTCGACGGCCTGGTCTTCGAGGGGCGCTCCGAGCGGCCGGTCTACGCGTTCATCGAGGCGGGCGAGATCGAGCTGCGCGACGCGTCCGATCTCTGGGGCAAGGGGATCCACGAGACGGTCGCCGTGCTGCAGGAGCGCTACGGCGCGAAGGACCTCGGCGTCTGCGCCATCGGGCCCTCGGGCGAGAACGGCGGCCGCTTCGCGGCCTGGGTGAACGAGGACGACCGCGCGTTCGGTCGCGGCGGCACGGGCGCGATCGGCGGCGACAAGAAGCTGAAGGCCGTCGTCATCCGAGCCGCGCGTGCGAAGAGCGAGGACGTCGACGACGCCGCCTGGAAGCAGGTCCGCAAGGACGCGCTCGACCTCATCCGGGACGAGAAGAACATCACGAGCCCCAAGAAGGGCGGGCTCTCGGTCTACGGCACGAACGTGCTGATGAACGTGACCAACTCGATCGGCGCCCTCGGCGTTCGCAACAGCCAGAAGACGAGCTTCGGCGATCGCGCGGAGAAGATCAGCGGCGAGCACGTCGAGCAGACGATCCTCTGCAACGACCCGACCTGCCATGCCTGCCCGGTGGCGTGCAAGAAGGAGGTCGAGGTCAAGGAGGGCCCGTTCGCGGGGCTGCGGATGGAGAGCGTCGAGTACGAGCCGGCCTGGGCGCTCGGTGCGAACTGCGACAACGACGACATCGCGTCGGTCGCGAAGATGATCGACCAGTGCAACGACCTCGGCATGGATCCGATCGAGCTCGGCAATGTGCTCTCGATGTACATGGAGGCGACCGAGCGCGGCTATCTGAAGAACGGTGACGGCCTCGCCTGGGGCGACATCCCGGCCATGGTCGCGATGACCGACAAGATCGGCCGGCGCGAAGGGCCCGAGGGCGACCTGCTCGCCGAGGGCACGCTGCGCGCCGCCGAGAAGATCGGCCACGACGAGCTGGCCATGGTCTGCAAGGGGCAGGCGGTGCCCGCGTACGATCCGCGCGGGTTGAAGGGCATGGGCCTCGGCTACGCGACCAGCAATCGCGGCGCGTGCCACCTGCGCGCGTACGTGGCCGCGGCAGAGCTCGGCGTAGTCGGCATCGACGCCGATCCGCTGGCCTGGAAGGGCAAGGGCGCGCTGGTCAAGACGTTCCAGGATCTGCACGCCTTCGGCGACAGCATGGACATCTGCAAGTTCAGCTCGTTCGCCATGGGCGCCGACGAATACGCCGCCCAGCTCGCGGTCGCCAAGGGCGACGAATTCACGGCCGAAGACGTCATGCTCGCCGGCGAACGCATCTACAACCTCGAGCGCCACTACAACAACCTGGCCGGGTTCCGCGCAGGCTCGGACACCCTGCCCCGCCGCTTCCTCGAGGAGCCCTCGACCGAGGCCGGCTCGAAGGGGCACGTTTCGGAGCTCGGCGACATGCTCGCCGAGTACTACGTGGCGCGGGGCTGGGACGACGCAGTCGTGCCCGAGGCCAAGCTCGCCGAGCTCGAGATTCCGTAGGGGCCGACCCGTGCAGGTGAGGTTCTACGCGACGCTGCGAGCGATCGTCGGTGCGAAGACGATCGACGTCCCACTCGGGGATGGCTCGACCGTCCGCGACCTCGCGGAGGTGCTGGTCGAGCTGTACCCCGGGCTGCGCGAGCACGTCTTCGACGCCGACGGCCACATCGCGCGCACCGTCCACTTCATGATCGATGGGCGCAACGCACGCTGGCTCGACGGCGAGGCCACCCGCCTCGAGCCCGAGCAGTCGATCGACGTGTTTCCGCCGGTGGCGGGCGGCTGAAGCCGGCGCGCGTTCAGCGCTTCTGCAGCGCCCGCCCGAGCGCGCCCATCATGTCCTGCTGACCGCGCTTCGAGACGCCGGCATGGGCGACGAGCTGTGAGCCGTGGAAGGTCCCCGGGTACTGGTGCAGCTCGACGGCCACCCCCGCCCGAAGCAGCCGCAGTGCGTACTCGATGCCCTCGTCTCGGAGGGGATCGAACTCCATCGTCGACACGAAGGCCGGCGGCAGGCCCGAGAGATCTTCGGCGATCGAGGGCGACGCATAGGGCGAGACCTCGCCGGGCGCGTCGCCCACATAGCATCGCCAGCTCATGATCGCGTTCGGGCGATTCCAGAGCGGTGTGTCGACGAAGTCCCGCATCGAGGAGGTCTCGAGGCGGTGATCGAGCTCCGGCATGCCGAGCACCTGGAAGCAGAGCCTCGGCCCACCGCGATCTCGTGCCATGAGCGCGACGCCCGCGGAGAGCCCGCCGCCCGCGCTCTGGCCCATCACGGCGATGCGGTCGCGGTCGACGCCGAGCGCGTCGGCCTCGGCGTCGAGCCATTGCAGTGCCGCATAGCAGTCCTCGATGCCGGCCGGAAAGGGATGCTCCGGCGCGAGCCGGTACTCGACCGACACGACGACCGAGTCGGTCACGCGGGTCGCGGCCACGGCGCCGAGGTGCTCGAACTCGACCGAGCCGAAGCAGAAGCCGCCGCCGTGGATGTAGAGCACGGCCGGCCGCACGTCGCCGGCGCTCGAGCCCTCGGGCCGGTAGACGCGCACGGGGACGTCCGGAGCGCCCGGCGGCCCCGGCACGGCGCGATCTTCGAAGACGACGCCCGCCTCGGCATCCGGCGGCGGCGGCATCATCTTCATCATGTCTTCCATCTGCGCGCGCGCGGCGTCGAGATCGGACCAGTCCGTCTCGACCGGCAGCATGGGGACGACGGGGGCGATCTCGGGATCGTATACGCGTTCGGTCACGGGCTCTCTCCAGCGCTGGGGGGCGTCGCGTCTACTCGTTCGCCGAGCGCATCGCGTCGAACGACCAGTAGGCGCGCATCTGTTTGATCTTGCCCGACTCGTCGAAGACCATCGTGCTGATGATGTCGAGCGCCTTCTGGTCCGGCCCCTCGGGCCCGATCAGGCAGACGAAGGGACACGCGGCCTCGAGCTCCGCGATCCGCACCGCACCGGTGCGCTTCATCACCGCCCCTCCCATCGTCGACTCGTAGAAGGCGCGGACCCCCTCCTTGCCCACGCGGAGCTCCGAACCGATCGGATCCTCGATCGTGGCGTCGTCGGCGTAGAGCTCGACGACCGAGTCGATGTCTCCCTTGCTGAACATGTCGGGATAGCGCTCGTAGACCTGTCGGATGTGATCGGCGTCCACTGTGATGCTCCTTCCGGGCTCTGTCGAGGTATGCTCGCGGTCGGGCGCGAGCGACGTCGAAACGTAGGCGTCCCGCGGCGCCGAGTCGAACCCGGCCGCGACCTCGTCCCGGCTCGGCGGCCGTGCGATCATGCGCCGCATGGAATCGAACGCCGCCGACGCAGCGCACGCGATGCCCCGCGCCATCCACTCCTCGATCCACAGTCTCGTGCTCCTCCTGGGCCTCGCCCTCGTCGCTCATGCGTCGCTGGCTGCCGAAGGAAGCGAGCCCGCCCCCGCCTTCGAGCGCACCGAATCGCGGGAGCCCTGCGCGCACTTCTCGCCGACACGGCAGCCGATGTTCGGCGATCTCCACGTGCACTCGAGCTTCTCGTTCGACTCGTTCGTCTCGGGCCAGCGCGAGGATCCGTGGGGCGCCTATCGCTTCGGCAAGGGCGAGGCGATCGTGCTGCCCGACGCCGACGGCGAGCTCGTGGTCGAGGCGAAGCTGCGCCGCCCCCTCGACTTCGTCGCGGTGACCGATCACGCCGAGCTCTTCGGCGAGATCCGCATCTGCACCGAAGATCCGTGGACGCTCGGCTACTGGACCCCGCTCTGCTGGATGACGCGGACCCGCTTCTTCTACCCGACCCTCGTCGCCGCGGGCAGCTGGGCGGAGCTCATCATGCAGGATCTCGCCGAGAAGGAGCGTGCGCTCGTCTGCACGCTGACCGACTGCGCCGCGCGCTCGGACGACGTCTGGCAGGAGATCCAGCAGGCCGCCGAGGATCACTACGACCGGAGCGCGGCCTGCGGCTTCACCACCTTCGTCGGCTACGAGTACACGGACACGCCGGGCGGCTACAACATGCACCGCAACGTGATCTTCCGGAACGATCGCGTGACCGCCGACGCGATCGACTCGTTCGACATGGGCGCCCGGAACTTCGCCGGGCTGTGGCGGCGCCTGCGCGCCGAGTGCATCGAGGGCGGCGCCGGATGCGACGTCATCACGATCCCCCACAACTCGAACCTCGGCGGTGGGCTGATGTTCCGCGACCCCGAGACGCCGGACGAGGCCAGGGATCGACTCGCATTCGAGCCGGTCGTCGAGTTGGTGCAGCACAAGGCCGCGTCGGAGTGTCGCTACGACCGGCTCGAGCGGCGCGGTCTCGACACGACCGACGAGCAGTGCACGTTCGAGCAGAATCTGACCGACAACCTCGCGTCGCTGGCGATCCTGTTCGGCGAGCTGCAATCGGACCAGGGCGCGCCCGTGGCGCTCGACGACTTCGCGCGTCGCAACATGCTCCGCAACGTGCTGAAGGACGGCCTGACGCTCGGGCGCTCGGGCGGCGTGAACCCGTTCAGGATGGGCTTCATCGGCAGCACCGACACCCACAGCGCCGCACCCGGCGCCACCGACGAAGACGACTACCCCGGCCACCTCGGCAAGCGCGATGGGGGCTACCGCAACGTGCAGGACCACTACCAGGACAACCCGGGCGGCCTCGCCGTCGTATGGGCCGAGGAGAACTCGCGAGACGCGATCTTCGCCGGACTGAAGCGCAAGGAGAGCTACGCGACGAGCGGCACGCGGCCGACCGTCCGCTTCTTCGCCGGCGCCGAGCTACCGGACGATCTCTGCGAGCGCGCGGACATGGTCGAGGCGGCCTACGCCCACGGCGTACCGATGGGCGGCGAGCTGGCCGCGGGCGCCGGCGCGCCGCGCTTCCTCGTCTCGGCGCTGCAGGACGCGGGCACGGCGGGGCACGGCGGCACGCCGCTGCAGCGCGTGCAGATCGTGAAGGGATGGCTCGATGCGTCGGGCGCGACCCACGAGGAGGTCTTCGACGTCGCCGGTGGCCCGAACGACGCGAGCGTCGATCGCGACACGTGCGAGCCCGTAGGCGTTGGCCATGCGAGCCTCTGCACGGTCTGGCAGGACCCGGACTTCGACGCCACGCAGGACGCGTTCTACTACGTCCGCCTGCTCGAGAATCCGACCTGCCGCTGGAGCACGCTCCAGTGCATGGATGCCGGCGTCAGCCCGTTTGCGGACGACTGCGAGGCGCAGGCGGCCGCGGCCAACACCCGCGCCCACGAGCAGGGCGCGATGGGCGAGGTCTGGGGCAACTGCTGCCTGGACGACGACGACCAGCCCTTCCTGTCGCCCGTCATCCAGGAGCGCGCCTGGACCTCGCCGATCTGGGTCCATGGCATCGCGACCGCGATCGCGGGCACCCCCGCCAGGTAGCGAAGGGCCCGCGAGCGGCCGTATTGCGAGTTAGCGCCGGGACGCGGACCGGTTCGCGCCGTGCCGCCCTGTCCCACGCCGGCCACCACGATTGCGCGACGACCCACCGCGCCCGCGGCCACCGTCACCCGAATCGGAGCTGCGGCCGCCGCGATTGCGGCTCGGCCGACCGCGGCCGTTCGACGAAGAACGTCCGTTGCTCTTCGGGCCCGCGCCGCGCGCGTCCTCGAGGGTGATCCCCTCGAAGCCCGGCATGGCGCGTCGGTCGATGCGGTCTCCGAGCATCCGCTCGGTGTCCCGCACCCAGCCGCGATCGTCCGACGTCACGAACGTGCAGGCCTTGCCCGATGCTTCCGACCGGCCGGTGCGGCCGATGCGGTGCGTGTAGGTCTCGGGCGTCGACGGCGGATCGAAGTTGATCACGTAGTCGATGCCCGCCACGTCGAGGCCTCGCGCGGCGATGTCGGTGGCCACCAGGATGTCGTACTTGCCCTGACGGAAGCCCTTCATCGCCCGGTCGCGCTGCGACTGGCTCATGTTGCCCTGCAAGGCGACGGCGCGGTGGCCCGCCTTGTCGAGCTGCTGGGCCATGCGCTTGGCGCGATGCTTGGTGCGCGTGAAGACGATGGCGCTCTCGCAGTCGTCCTCGGCGAGCACGACGTCGAGCAGCTCCTTCTTGCGGCTCTCGTCGATCGGCACGAGAAAGTGCTCGATGCGCTCGGCGGGTGCCGTGTGCGCGAGCTCGACGACGTGCGGCTCGTAGAGCATGTCGTCGGCGAGCTTGCGGATCTCACCCGGCATCGTCGCCGAGAAGAAGAGGTTCTGGCGATCCTCGGGCAGCCGGTCGACGATGCGCCGGATGTCGGGCAGGAAGCCGAGGTCGAACATGTGGTCGGCCTCGTCGAGCACCAGCGTCTCGACCTCGGAGAGATCGAGCATGCGCCGATTCACGAGGTCGAGCACACGCCCGGGGCAGCCGACCACGATCTCGGGCCGGCGCTTCAGCGCGCGAGCCTGCGTGGGGATCGGCACGCCGCCGAAGATCGTGCAGGTCTCGATGCGGGTGAACTTCGCAAGCGCCCGAAGCTCGGCATCGATCTGGTTCGCGAGCTCGCGCGTCGGCGCGAGGATGAGGACCAGCGGCCCCTCACCGGGCTCCTCGATGAGGCGCTGGAGGATGGGCAGGCCGAAGGCCGCCGTCTTGCCGGTGCCCGTCTGGGCGAGGCCCATGACGTCCTGCCCCTCGAGGCAGGCGGGGATGGTGTCGGCCTGGATCGGCCGGGGTGATTCGAATCCGAGGCCCTTCAGGCCGCGAAGGAGCTTGCGATCGAGGCGGAAGTGGTCGAATCCACTCTCCACCGCTTCGTGCGTGGATGCACTGCTAGACAAATGGGTTCTCCGCCACGCGGACGCACTTCAGGCGCACCACGTAGCCGTGTCTCTGACCCTGGACAACAGAAAAGGGAAAGAATCGCTTTGGGCGGCGCGACCTCGATCGGGGGGGTGTCTCGAGAGGTCCTGCTGTTCGCCGCTGCGGAGGATCGCCGTGCCAGATGCACGGCCGTTTCGTTTCCGCGATAGCCGGGTGTATAGCCGGTCAGCAAGCCCGGCGCCAATGGCGCCAGAATCGAGCCCTCACCCGTCGAGGAGCTGCATCGGCATCTCGCGCTCAGATCTGGAGACCGAAGCGCCTGGGGGCGACCTCTCAGAGCTCGCCCGTCTTCAGCAGCTCCATCGGATCACGCGTGTCGACGACGCCCAGATACCCGCCGCCGGCCATCAGTGCATCGTGGGCGGCATAGCCGAGCAGCGCCTGGGCCTTCTCGGGGAGGGTGCGCGCGATGTCCGGAGGCACCGAGAGGTAGTTGTTCTCCTCGGTGCGGAGCCAGCCGAGGTTGAAGCTCATGTGCATGCCGCGCCGGCGCGTCGCTTCGGTGGTGTTCGGACCGCCGCCGTGGATCGTCGAGCCGAGATAGACGATGGCCGACCCGGCCGGCATCTCGGCCACGGCGATCTCGTCGGGCTCGGGCTGCCGATCCTTCGGCCAGCGGTGACTGCCCGGCACGATGCGGGTCGCGCCGTTCTCGGCCGTGAAGTCCTCGAGCGCGATGATCGAGGCGACCTGCACCTCGGGATGCGGATCGGGCAGATGCACCCAGACCAGCTCGTCGCGATGCAGCAGCTGCTGCTCGCTGCCCGGACCGCGGTCGAGCACGTGCGCGATGTTGAGCCGGTAGTTGGCGCAATTCGGGAGCAGCACATCGTCGCAGACCGCGAGCAGCGCCGGGTGCACGAGCACCTCTTCGGCGAAGACCCTCGACTTCGCCGCCACGCCGGTGATGTGCCGCGTCTGCGCCCCCATGAACCACTCGATCGCCGGCGAGAGGACCGCCCTGCCCTCGGTCTCGGCGCCGAGATGCGCGTCGATCTCGGCGTTGAATCGTGCGAGCAAGTCGGCATCGCAGAAGCCGTCGAGGATGACGGCGCCGTCGGACTCGAGCTGCGAGACGATCTCGGAGGTGGGGGCTGCGGCCTTCAGGCGCTCGACGTGTGCGGACATGGCGTCGCCTCCTCGGTACGAAGGGCGCGGCTCGACCGCGCCGTCTACCCGGGCAGTCTACTCCGAATCACGCGGTCGATGGCCGCCCAAGCCTTCCCTGGTCGATGCCAGGCCCCGTCGCAGAGACGTCCGATCGCTCCTACGCTGCCCCGAGCCCGCTCGACGAACCGGATGGAGATCCGCAGCGATGACCGCCGCCGTCCCCTCACCCCGTGGCGCCGACCTCCTCGATCGCACGGCGATCGACGAGCCCCACGCGCTGCTGGCAGCGCTACGCGCCCGCGGCGAGGTCGTGCCTGTCGGCGAGACGGGCGTCCACGCCGTGCTGACGTGGGGCGCGATCGAGGAGGCCCTCGCCCGCGAGGCGGACTTCTCCGCGAACCTGACCGGCGCGCTCGTACGCGGGCCCGACGGTGCGCCGTCGGTCTTCGAGCTGCCGACATCGGGCGGAGCGTCAGCGGTCATCGCGACCGCCGACGAGCCCGCCCACGGCGTGCACCGCAGGCTCATCCAGCCTCGACTGATCGCGTCCCGCGTCGCCCGGCTCGAGCCCCGCATGCGGGCGTGGACGCGCGAGGCGCTCGCGCCATGGCTGCAGGAAGGCGGCGACGACTTCGTCCCCATCGCCGAGCGCATCCCCGCCCTTGCGCTCGCCGAGCTGCTCGGCCTCCCCGAGGCGGACGTCGACGACTTCCGCAAGTGGAGCATGATGGGCGGGGACATCCTCGCCGGAGACATCCAGGTGGAGCGCCTCGTCGCCCTCGGCCAGGAGGCCGGCCGGATGTCCGGATATCTTCGCGAGCACCTGCGAGCAGCGGCGCGCGCGGTGCTCGACGGGGCGGATGCGCCACTGATCCACGCCCTGGCGCGCGGCGTGCGGTCGGGTGCGATCGACGAGGACGAGGCCGTCGACATCAGCGTCGTGCTCTTCGGCGCGGCCGGCGAGTCGACCGCGGCGTTGCTCGGATCGGCCGCTCGCACGCTCGCCGAGCGCCCCGATGTCGCGGACGCGCTGCGCTCCGACCCGGCGCTGATCCCGCGCTTCGTCGAGGAGGTGGTGCGCCTCGAGCCGCCCTTCAAGTTCCACTACCGCCTCGTGAAGCGCCCGTGCGAGCTCGCCGGGACGAGACTCGAGCAAGGCGATCGCCTGATGCTCACGTGGGCCGCGGCCAATCGCGACCCCGCCGTCATCGAAGACCCCGACGAGCTGCGGCTGGACCGGCGGCATCCGAAGGCGCACATGAGCTTCGGCCGCGGCCCGCACTTCTGCGTGGGTGCGCCGCTCGCGCGGCTCGAGGCGCGCGTCGTCGTCGAAGAGATGCTCCGCGCCACGAGATCCCTGTCGCTGGTGCCGGGCGATCCGCCCGTCCATGCAGGGAGCATCTTCGTGCGTCGCCTCGAACGCCTGCCGCTGCACGCCGAGGCCCCGCGCTGATCGCAGGCGCGACGCCTCAGCCCGGCCCGAGCAGAGAAGGATCGCCACCCTGCATCTGCACGCTCGAGGTGCGGCGCGCGATGCGCCAGCCGGCGGCCGTGCGCACCCACTCGTCCGCGTACTCGATGAAGGTCTCGTAGCGCTTGCCTTCGTGCTCGCCGCGGCCGTGATGCATCACGCGGCAGTAGCAGCGTGAGGTCGCGCGGTCGCCGTCGAGCCCGATGCGGTAGTTGCCGAGCAGGTGCTGGCTCGGACCGCAGCCACCCAGGAACGAGCGGATGCGCTCACGCACCTCGCCGAGGTCGCTCGCCTGCCAGAGCTGGAAGTCCATCTCCACGTCCTCCGTGAAGACGTCGGCCAGCCCGGCCCAGTCTCGGGTGTCGAGGCACTCGGCATAGCGATCGAGCACGGCGATGATGGCGAAGCGGTCGTCGGCGGCGGTCATCGGGGCCTCCTCGGGCGGCCTTCTCGGCCGCGCCGGACCACTCTAGCGGCCCTCAGCGCCACCTCGGGCCGGAGTGTCTCGATTCGCGCCGCCACGATTGTCATGCCCGCAGGTGGGTCCTATGATCGAACTCAGTCGGTTCGACATGCGAACCCGATGATGGCGCGCCCCGCTCCTCCCCCACGTCCCGGCACGAACGGAGACCCTCATGGCGAGCACCTCCTCGGCACCCGAGACGAGCGACTGGCAGAGCACGAGCTGCATCCTGTGCAGCACGAACTGTGGCCTGCAGGTGAAGATCGAAGACGGTCACTTCGTGAAGATCAGGGGCGACAAGACGAACCCGCGCTCGAAGGGATACACGTGCGAGAAGCCGGCGAGGCTCGACCGCTACCAGAACCACGCCGACCGCCTCGACAGCCCGCTGCGCCGGCGCGAAGACGGCACGTTCGAGCGCGTCGACTGGGATACCGCGATCAACGAGATCGCTGCCCGGCTCTCCGCCGTCCGTGACGAGCACGGGGGCGAGAAGATCATGTACTACGGCGGCGGTGGTCAGGGGAACCACCTCGGCGGGGCCTACAGCTCGGCCACGCGGCGCGCCCTCGGCATGCAGTACCAGTCGAACGCGCTCGCCCAGGAGAAGACCGGCGAGTTCTGGGTCGAACGGCAGATGTTCGGCGGACGCCCCGAGCCCGACTTCGAGCGGGCCCAGGTCTCGGTCTTCATCGGCAAGAACACATGGCACAGCCACGGCTTCGAGCGAGCGCGCGTGACACTTCGCGAGATCGCGAAAGATCCGAAGCGCTCGATGATCGTGCTCGATCCGCGCCGCACCGAGACCGCCGAGCTCGCCGACTACTTCCTGCAGGTGAAGCCCGGCACCGACGCCTTCGTGCTCGCGGCCATGCTCAAGGTGCTCGTCGACGAGGGCTTCGTCGACGAGGCGTTCCTCGAGGCCCGCGCCGGCGACGGCAAGGCGCTCTTCGAGGTGCTGCGCGCCGTGGACGTCGACGACTACGCCCAGCGCGCCGGCGTCGAGCCCGACCTCGTGCGTGCGGCGGCACGCCGTATCGGTGAAGCCGAGAGCGTGGCCGTGCTCGAGGATCTCGGCATCGAGATGGCGCCGCACAGCACGCTCAACTCGTACCTCCAGAAGCTGCTCTACGCGTTGACGGGCAACTTCGCCCGGCCCGGCACGATGAACCTCGGCACCCATCTCGGCAAGCTGATCGGCGGCGGCAAGGGCGATCCGCGCTCGCCCGTCGGCGGACACCGGATCATCACGGGGCTCATCCCCTGCAACGTGATCCCCGACGAGATCCTGACCGATCATCCGGACCGATTCCGCGCAATGATCATCGAGAGCGGCAACCCGGTGCACTCGTTGGCCGACAGCCCGCGCATGCGCGAGGCGCTCGACGCGCTGGACTTCGTGCTCGTGATCGACGTCGCGATGACCGAGACGGCGAAGCACGCCGACTTCGTCCTGCCCGGCTCATCGCAGTACGAGAAGGTCGAGACGACCTTCTTCGGCGGCGGCTTCCCGAACCACGTGTTCCAGCTTCGCCAGCCGCTCTTCGAGCCGCTCGGCGGCACGCTCACCGAGCCCGAGATGCATAGCCGGCTGTGTCGAGCGCTCGGTGCGTTCAGCGACGAGGATCTGACCGAGCTGCGACAGGCGGCCGGAGAAGGGCTCGAGAAGTTCGGTCTCGCGTTCATGCAGACGATGGGCGCGCGTCCGGATCTCGCGGAGGTGATGCCGGTCGTGCTCTACGAGACGCTGGGCCGCTCGCTCGGAGAGGGCCGTGAGGGCGCGGCGCTCATCTGGGGCGCGTGCCAGCAGCTCGCCGCCTCGGACGCCGAATCCATCCGGCGCGCGGGACACTCAGGCGAGGGCCCGGCGCTCGGCAGCGCCCTCTTCGAGGCGATCCTGAACACGCCGGAGGGTGTGGTCATCACGTCCGACCCCTACGAGATCACGCTCGACCGCATCCACACCGACGACGGACGCATCCAGCTCGTGCTCCCCGAGCTGCTCCAGGAGCTGGCCGACCTGGCCGACGAGGCGCCGCCTTCGATGGACGACGCCTACCCCTTCGTCCTCGCCGCCGGCGAGCGGCGCAGCTTCACTGCGAACACGATCTACCGCGATCCGTCGTGGCGAAAGAAGGATGCCGAGGGTGCGCTCCGCATGAGCCCCGGTGACGCCGAGCGGCTCGGCCTCGCCACCGGCGGCCGCGCGCGCATCACGACGAAGCGCGGCTCGGTCGAGACCGTCGTCGAGGTGACCGACACCCTGCGCGACGGCCACGTCACGCTCCCCAACGGCATGGGCCTCGAGTACCCCGACGCGAGCGGGAAGCGCGTGGTGCACGGGCCGGCGCCCAATGAGCTCACCTCGGGCGAGGACCGCGACTGGTTCGCCGGCACGCCCTGGCACAAGCACGTGCGTGCCCGGGTCGAGGCGGTGGCGGGATGAGGCGCACCCGCTTCGACGACGCGGTCTGCCCGATCGCACGCACGACCGACCTCATCGGCGACTGGTGGACGCCGCTGGTCATGCGTGAGGCCTTCCTCGGCCGCCGGCGCTTCGACGAGTTCCAGGACGCGCTCTCGATGAGTCGGGGCGTCCTCGCACAACGCCTGTCGCGGCTCGTCGACGAAGGGCTGCTCGAGAAGCGCCTCTACGAGGAGCGTCCGCCCCGCCACGAGTACGTGCTGACCGAGAAGGGCCGCGCCTTCTACCCGGTGCTCGCCGCGATGTGGCGCTTCGGCGACGACTGGCTCTGGGCCGACGGGGACGAGACGCCGCTGCAGCTGCTCGACCGCGACTCGGGCGAGCCCATCCGGCCGCTCGTCATCGACGAGAACTCGGGCAAGCCCATCGACGTGCGGAAGATCCGGCTCCGATCGCGCAGCTCGGAGTGATTGGGACGACGCGGGCGGACGGATCAGGTCGGGGTGATCGGGGCGACGCGGAGGGGGCGGATCAGGTCGGAGTGATTGGGGCGACGCGGGCGCTCGGATAGAGTCCCGCCATGTCGCCCGATGCAGAGCCCGTGAACGCGTCGCGATCGGACTTCGCCACACGGGTGGCCTGGCTCGTCGTGGCCGTGGGCACGGGCGCCATCGTCGCCATGCTCGTGTACCTGTCGGGCCGCCCCCTCGATACCAACGACATGTGGTGGCACCTCTCGATGGGCGAGGTGTACGCGACCGAGGGCCCCTGGCCCGATCGCGACCCGATCCTCTTCACGGCCCACGAGCACGCGCCCGTGCAGCAGGAGTGGGGCTTCTCGGTCCTGACCCACCTCTTCAACGCGTCGGGCGGGTTCCGCGCCCTGCGGATCACCCACGCGCTCTGCGCGGCCGCGATCGTCTGGCTCGTCTTCCACCTCTTCACACTCGCAGGCGCGCCCCCTGCCCCTTCGCCGGACGGGCGGCGCCTTCGCCCGGACGCCCGCTTCTGGGCCGCGAGCGCGACCGCGCTCTACGTCGTGCTCTCGTGGTGGCGGCTCTTTCAGCTGCGCTCGGACCTCTTCTCGATTCCCGCGACGCTGCTCTTCGCCTGGCTCGCATTCGGCGGGGCCTCGGGCCGCGCCGACGGGAGACGCTTCGACGGGCGACGAGTGATCGCAGGCGTCGCGCTGATCTGGGTGTGGGCGAACGTCCACTCGCTCTTCGGCATCGCGCTCGCGCTGCTCGTGGCCGCGCTCTGCGGTGTGCTCCTCGAACGGATCCTCCTCGCGGTGCGACCGCTCGCTGCTGCCGAGCACGGCGCCCCTGCTCCTCCCCCTCCCTCTGCCCCTGCCCCTGTCCCTGTCCGTGCCCCTCCCTCTGCCCCTGCCCCTGCAAGGGGACGCACCCTCGAGTGGACGGCGATGCTCGGGCTCGGGGGCCTCGCCTCCGCCATCCATCCCCGCGGCTTCGCGCAGATCACGACCTTCTTCACCGTGTCGCGCGACTTCGCGATCTGGCGCGTGCGCGACGACTGGCTCCCCTTCCACCCCTTCGGCTTCGGCCACTACGACCAGTCCTCGATGACGTTCTTCGCCTGGGCCTGGACCGACCTCGTGCTGCTCGCCTTCATCGCCGCGTCTGCATTCGCGCTCTTCCGTTTCCTGCAGACGCCCGACCGCGCGCGCCTGGAGCAATTCTCGCCCGTGCTCTTCGGCCTCGGGCTGGCCGGCTGCGCGGCTCTGCTCGTGTCGGTCCGCTTCATCTGGATGGCGTTCTTCCCGCTCTTCTACCTGCTGCGGTTCAGGGCCATCTTCTTCACAGGGCGAGGCGAGGTCGCGCAGCGCGCGGTGGCCGCAGTCGCCGTCGCGCTCATGGCGCTCACGTTCCCGACGCTCGGCGGCTTCGCCCGCGACGCGGCCGACCCGCCGCGCTACCTGGGTCGGCCCTACAGCGGCGAAGGGTTCGCGAGCGAGAGCGTCCTCTTCCTGCGCGACTCGGGCGTCTCGGGCCGCGTCTTCGGCGGCTACGGCGTCGGCGGGTTCATGGGCTACTGGCTGCGGCCGCGCCTCATGCTCTTCATCGACAGCCGCACCGAGCACTACACGGCCGAGACGGTGCGCGAGTACACCGGCGTGAACCGCCTGCGGAGCAACCGCGAGAGCGAGACGTTCCTCGGGCTGCTCGATCGCAGACGGGTCGACTTCTTCGTCGGCACCGGCCTGCCCGGCCCGCACGACGAGCAGGACTGGCAGTCGTACACGACCCAGCACGTCGACGGTGCGCCGGGCTGGCTCAGCGTCTTCCGCAACTTCGAGCAGCAGGTCTCGCTGCGCGCGACCCCGAGGAACCACGGCAACCTCGCGCGCATCCGCCGCTTCTGGGCGGAGCGCGGCGTGCCCTTCGACCCCCTCATCGGCTTCGACCCTGGCAGCGTGATTCGCGAGACCCCCGAGCGCGCCATCGAGTGGCGGCTCGTGCCGCCGGCCTTTCCGCAATGGCAGGAGCAACGGCGACATGGAGACGAGGCTTCGCGCATTGCCGCGTCGAACCGGGTCGCGCTCGCGCTGGCGCTGACGGGCGCATACGAAGAACAGATCGAGATCGACCGTGCGCTCGTCGAGGCGCGACCCGCCGCCCTCGCTCCGCGCCGGCGCCTCGTCTACGCGCTGCTGCGGCTCGGCCGAAGCGACGAGGCGACCAGCGCCGCACGGGCGCTGGCGAAACGGTCGGCTTGGGCCGAGGACACGCGCTTCCTCGAGACGGCCCTCGCGGTGGCCCGGATCGAGCGCCAGACGATCCCCGCCGAAGCGAACGAGTCGATGCGGTCCATGCTCGAGCAGGTGCGCTTCCAGGAACGCAACCGCTTGCTCACGCCGCTCGAGGTCGTGACGCGCGCCGAGATCGCGTCGCTCGTCCGGCCGGCGCAGGGCGAGCCCCTGCTGATCGAAGGCCCGCGGCCCAACGTCGCGGGGCGACGCGGGGCGGAGCAGCGACGCTGAACGGGGCCCTCGCCGGTCGCCGAGCGGAGACCGTCAGTCGCGCACGCGCTCGGCCATCGGCGGCCCCCGCTCCTCGCCGCCGAACTCGTCGGGATCCCAGATGATGCGCCACAGCGGCAGGCCGACGTCCTCGCCGCGCGGCACGGCGGCGAGCGCCCCGGAGAGCTCGGCGACGCGCGCCGTCTCGGAGCCAGCCAGATCGGTCGACTCGGTCGGGTCGACTGCGAGGTCGTAGAGCTCGGTCCCGCCCGATGCGAGCGCGATCAGCTTCCAATCACCGCGATAGAAGGCCGTGCCGTCCTGCGCGATGGTCACGAAGTCGGGGGCCGGCGCGGGCGAGTCTTTCCCTTCGAGCAGGTCGAGTCGGGGCGCGCCGTCGCTGTGCGCGGCGGCGGCGGCGGACACCCCCGCGGCCTCCAGCAGGGTCGGCATCACGTCGGCCACGGTCACGCGCTGCGTGACGCGCGCTGCCGGGATGCGCCCGGGCCAGACCGCGAGCGCGGGCACGCGCACGCCCCCCTCGTAGATCGACTGCTTGCCCATGCGGAAGGGAGCGTTGTCGGCCCCGCCCTCCTCCACGTTCATCTGCATGAATCTCAGGATGCGCGTGGGCAACGGCTCGCCGAGCCATCGCTTCGCCGTCTCGACGATGCGGACGTAGGGCCTCGGCACGGTGTCGGGGTTCAGCCCCCCGTTGTCGCTCATGAACCAGACGATCGTGTCGTCGGCCATTCCCTCGCGCTCGAGTGCGCCGACGATGTCGCCGATCCCGCGATCCATCTCTCCGATCATCGCCGCGTGCGCGCGGCGGCGCGGGTCCGCGATGTGGGCGGCACGCTCGAGGGCGTCCGGGGGCGCTTCGTTCGGGAGGTGGGGCGCGTTGAACGCGACCATCAGGAAGAGCGGCTTGTCGGGGTCGCGCTCCGAGATGACGCGTTCGGCCTCGGCGGCAATCAGGTGGGTCGTGTAGCCGTCTTCGCGCAGGGTCGCGCCATCGCGTTGCCAGTCATAGCCGCCGCCGTGCACGTGATCCCAGTAGCCGATGCCGCCGGTCACGTGCCCGTAGTAGCTGTCGAAGCCGCGCGCGTTCGGGTTGTACGCGCGCTCGAGGTAGCCGAGGTGCCACTTGCCGACGAGTGCCGTCTGATACCCGGCGGTCTTCAGGCGCTGCGCCAGCGTCCGGCGGTCGAGAGGGAGGCCCCGCGGCGCGTTCTTCGAGAGCGGCCGCAATACGCCGAGGCGGATCGCCCACTCGCCGGTCAGGAGCGAGGCCCGGGTCGGGCTGCACGTCGGATTGGCGTAGAAGCGATCGAGCTTGGCGCCGCGCGCGGCGAGTCGGTCGAGCGTGGGCGTCGCGATCTCGCTGTCGTGATAGCCGACGTCGCGCCAGCCGAGGTCATCGGCCACGATCAACACGATGTGCGGACGCCCGGGCTCCTCGGCAGGCGACGGGAGCGGCACCGCCAGGACCGGAAGCATCACAGCGAAGAGTACGAGGGAGGTACGTGTGCGCGTCATCGCGGGCGAGGGATCCACCTGCCGTCGCGGCCGGCCGGACCGGACGGGAAGAGCACCCTAGCCCAGATGGCCCGCGGCGACGCCGCGTTCGGCTCAGCCCTGGGAGACGCCCGCAACCCAGCGTCGGTAGACCTGCGGCGCCGCGAAGGTGAGCCAGATCGAAGACAGCGAGACGACCGCGGTCGCCATCTGTCCGAGCGACGTCCAGAGCGGGACCGGCGGCTCGTCACCGGTGGCCGCCACCGCTGCCGCGACGTACGTGCTCTGCATGACGCGGATCACGAGGGTCACGACCGCCGTATTCGACCAGATCGCGAAGAGCAGGAAGCGGTTCGCGACGAGCCTGGCCGTCAGCAGCCCGGTCAGGGCGATCAGGAGCCAGGCGACGACGAGCAGGGGCAAGGGCATGGGGCTCCTCCAGCGACGCCGATCGGCCGAACGCCCGACCGACCTGAACCCGCGTCCGCGGGCTGGAATCGGACACGACCGGGGGCCTCTCGCGACACGGTTTGGCGCCCCGAAGCGACTATCCTCCTTCGCCTGCGGCCGGATTCCCCTGGCCCCACGACGACCCGATTCAAGGAGCTCTCCGTGTCCAGCTCGGCCGAAGCCTCGATCCGCTCGATCATCTCGAAGTACGCCCAGGGCGTGACGTCCCGCGACGACGATCTCTGGGCCTCGACCTGGACGGAGGACGGGGTGTGGGAGCTGATGGGGCAGACGATCGAGGGGCGCGACGCCGCGGTCGAGTTCAAGAACTCCGTCATGGGCAATCTCCCCTTCGTGTACCAGCTGCCAGGCGAAGCCTCGATCGAGATCGAGGCGAGCGGGGATCGCGGCACGGGGCGGGTGCCCACCGTCGAGTTCACGAAGTTCGGCGACGGTCCGGGCACGCTCCTGCTCGGGACCTACCACGACGTCTACGTGCGCGACGGCGATCGTTGGTGCTTCGCCGAGCGGCGCATGAAGATCCAGTACATGGGCCCGGCCGATCTGAGCGGCGCCCCCTCCTGATCAGACGCCTCGAGCGCCTCGCTTCGTGCTCACCCCGGCGCCTGAGCCGGTCAGCCGGTTCGTGCTACCCAATGAAGCTCGATTCGGAGGCAGCATGCAGCATTTCGACGTGGTGATCGTGGGCGCGGGGCTGTCGGGCATTGGCGCGGCCGTCCACCTCCAGAAACACTGTCCGGGCAAGACCTTCGCCCTGCTCGAGAGCCGCGATGCCATCGGCGGCACCTGGGATCTCTACCGCTATCCGGGCATCCGCTCGGACAGCGACATGCACACGCTCGGCTACGAGTTCAAGCCGTGGGTCGCCGACAAGGCGATCGCCGACGGCCCTTCGATCCTCGACTACGTGAACGAGACGGCGGACGAGTACGACGTGCGCGAGCACATCCTCTTCAGTCGCCGGCTCGATCACGCACGCTGGTCGAGCGACGACGCCACCTGGACCCTCGACGTCACGCGCACCGACGGCGAGGCCGGCACCGACGCAGCGACTGAGCAGCTGAGCTGCAGCTTCGTGCTCATGTGCAGTGGCTACTACAGCTACGAGGACGCCTACCGCCCGACCTTCGAAGGCGAAGAGGACTTCGAAGGGCCGATGTTCCACCCCCAGTTCTGGCCCGAAGATCTCGACTACGCGGGCAAGCGCGTGGTGGTGATCGGCAGCGGCGCGACGGCCATGACCGTCGTGCCCGCGATGGCGAAGGACGCCGAGCACGTCGCCATGCTGCAGCGCTCGCCGACGTACGTCGCCTCCGGCCCGGACAAGGACGCGATCGCGAACTTCCTCCGCAAGATCCTGCCCCCCAAGCTCGCGTACTCGATCACGCGCTGGAAGAACGTCCAGTTCCAGAAGCGGATCTACGAGCGCACGCGCTCCAACCCGGACAGCGTCCGCAAGCTGCTCCTCCGGCGCGTGCGCAAGGCGCTCGGCGAGGAGATGACGCGCGAGCACTTCACGCCGAGCTACGACCCGTGGGACCAGCGGCTCTGCCTGATCCCGAACGCCGACCTCTTCGAGGCGATCAAGTCGGGGAAGGCGTCCGTCGTGACCGACCACATCGACCGCGTCACGAAGCGCGGCATCCGCCTGCAGTCGGGCAAGGAGCTCGACGCGGACGTCATCGTGGTCGCGACGGGGCTGAACCTGAAGTTCCTGGGCGGCGTGCAGTTCGACGTCGACGGCGAGCCCGTCGACTTCCCCGACGCCTGGACCTACAAGGGGATGATGTACTCCGACGTGCCGAACCTCGTGCAGACCTTCGGCTACATCAACGCATCGTGGACGCTCCGCGCCGACCTCACAGCCGAGTACACGTGTCGGCTCCTGAACCGCATGGACGAGCTCGGCGTGCGCCAGTGCACGCCGCGGCTGCGCGACGAGGACCGCGACATGACACCGCGGCTCTGGATCGACGACTTCTCGGCGGGCTACATGCAGCGCATGCTCCACCTCTTCCCGAAGCAGGGAGACCATGCGCCGTGGCTGAACACCCAGAGCTACGCCGCGGACAAGAAGATGGTGCGCCACGCTCCGCTCGAAGACGGACGCCTGACGTTCGACAACGCCCGCCCTCAGAACGCCGGCTGACGGCGCACGTCGCCGGCCCACAGCGAGGCCCACGCCATGGACCCTGCCCTGCCCGCGACGCTCGCCGAGGCCATGGCCACCGAGCCGGGGTGACTTCGAGCCTGGGTCATGGTGCTCGTCGTGACGAATCTCGCCGCCGTCGCGTTCGTCGTGAAGCGCGCTGACGGACGCTTCGGCGTGCGCCCCGAGCCCATCGCGATCCTCGTCTCGTTCTTCGCCGCCGCCCTCTTCATGGACTGGCTGTACGCCGAGGTCGGCTACGTGCGCCTGCTCGGGCTCGCCCATCTCCTCTTCTGGGGCCCGGTCTGGTGCTGGCTGCTGCTGCGAAGATCGGCCATCGGCCACGCCTCGGCGTTCGGGCTCTACGTGCACGCCTATCTCGCGGTCGCCGGTGCGTCGCTCGCGATCGATGCGATCGACGTCGTCCGATACCTGGTCGGCGACGGCGAGCTCTTCCAGCGCTGGAGCTGAGGCGCGTCCAGCTCTGGAGCCGAGGCGGCCCCTCCGCCCTCCGATCCCGTTCCACAGCGCGCGAGCCCCCGATGGCGCAGCAGACCGGCAGGGACCCGGCAGCTCGGGTGCAGCGAGGCGCGTTCTCCGTCGATCCCGCCGCCTCGCCATCAAGTTCCGGGCCCGGTCGTTCGTTCATGGGTATTGGGGCGCACGAGCCCCCGCGGACCGGCCCCTTCCGGCCGCGCCGAACGCCGAGCCACCCCGGGAGCATGCCATGGGCAGCGCCGCCCTCGAAGAACGTCTACGCCGATTCACGGGCCTGACCGCCGCACAGCGGGCGCTCTCGCGCTCGATCCATCCGGCGGAGATCGCACCCCTTCACGAGCAGAGCCGCGCGCTGCTGATCGAGCTGCGCGACCTCGCGGGTCGCAAGAAGGAGGGCGCCGCGCCCGAGTCGGTCCTCGAGCACATCGACCGCGCCCTCGTCGAGCAGAGCGAGCAGACGCGCACGTTCATCGACCGGATCGACATGCGCCAGCTGCGCGCGACGATCCCGATGATTGCCCACCAGCACCCCGACGAGGTCTGTGGCGTGGTCGATCTGCTGCTCGGCGGCGACCTCGGCTCGGACAAGAACCTGCGCACGCTCGAGTACCTGATCACCCTGCTCTGCGCCGAAGAGGTGTCGGGCCGCCGCCGGATCCGCCGCAGCCCATCCGAGCTGACCGAGCTGCTGCGCGCCACCTGCGAGGCACAGAAGACCGCGGCCGACTCGGACTGGTTGGTCAACGAGCGCATGCTCGAGCAGGCGACCGACAAGGTGATGCAGGGCGGGGACGTCGGTGAGATCCGCGATCGCATCCGGCGCTGCAAGGAGGACCTCGGCGTCCAGCTGCTGCACCCGGGCGTGCTGATGGCGGCCATGAAGTACAACGTCGCGATGTGGAACCAGGTCGCGGCCGAGATCGACAGCAGCCGCTCGATCGAAGAGCTCGCCTCGGATCTGCTCGCCGCCGACGAGGGCGAGCTGCCGATGCCGCTCCCCGGCAGCACCGGCTCATCGCTCCTCGACTCCCAGGACTTCGCGGGGCTGCTGCAGACGTTCACCGCTCGCGTGCGCGGCGAGGAGCCCGAGCCGAGCCGCTTCGACCGCATCGTCGACCGCCTGCCCATCGATCGCCTGCCCCCGGCCCGCGTCGAGGACTTCGACGACCCCGACCCCGACACCGTCACCTGGCACGTCCGGGCCGCCGTCATGATGGGCCTCGTACTCGAAGGGCTGCCGACGACGGGGGATGCGCTCACCGTCTCCGGTCTCGACCCTGTCGAGTTCACCACGACGGCCTACGACGAGCTCGTCGCGCGAATGACGGAGCTCGGCCGCAAGCATTTCGCGTCGAGCGACGACGCCCAGGCGTTCCGGCTCTCGGACGTGAAGACGCACCACCTGACGATCCACCGCGCCGCGCGCGACCGCGCGGCCGGCGGCGATGAGGAGGAGACCGGACGCCGGGGCGCGCGCAGATCCGGCGATGCCGACGGCACGGGGTGGTCCGCCTGGCTGGGGCCCCTCGCGCAGCTGCTGCCCTCGGGCACGGCCCTCGTGGGCCTGCTCGCGCTCATTCCCTTGCTGCTCGTCTTCTTCGCCCCGTCGATCACGAGCGACAACGACCTCGACGCGGCGAAACTCCAGACGATCTCGCCCTTCCTGACCTCGGGCCACATCCAGGGCGATGCCGGCGCGGGACACTACGTCGCGCGGGTCGCCGGGACCTGGGCGTATCTCGGTGATGCCGAGCGGCGCAAGGTCGGCATGGAGATCGGCGCCGGCTTCGAGCAGCTCGGCGCGATGCAGGTGACCCTCGTCGATCCCCTCGGCTTGATCGTCATGCGCTACGAGAACGGACGCATCACGATGCTCACCCCGCACATCGACGCATCGGGCAGCTGACGCGGTGGCGCGTCAGCCCGGTCGCATCTCCGACGCGACACCGGAGGCCGACGTCTGCGGCGCGCTGCGCTCGGGTCGAGGCATCGCGTGCCCCTTCCGATCGAGTGCGAGCGCGCAGAGCCCGTCGGACTCGATCCGGAGCGGACCACCGAAGAGGTTGTAGAAGTTCTCCGCGGCGTTCACGAAGGTGATCTCGACGATCTCCTGATCGTCGAAGTGCGCGCGCAGGCGCTCGAACGTCTCGTCCGACACCTGGCAGCGCCGCGTCGCCTCCGCCACGTAGTCGAGGGCCGCGCGCTCGCGCTCGCTGAAGAGCGGATGCGTGCCGTACTCGGACAGCGCCTGGAACTTCTCGAGCCCCACGCCCCGCTGCACCGCCATCGCCTGCGACATGTCGAGACAGAAGCCGCAGCCATTCAGCGCCGAGGCCTGGGCGGTGAGCAGCAGCCGCAGCTCGGGCTCGATCGTGAGCTTGCCGTCCATGATCTTCGCCATCGACATCGAGAGCCTCGTCAATGCCGGCACGCGCGCGTACGCCACCTTCATCGGTGTCATCACCTTGCCGAGCATCTTGCGAGACATCGCATAGGCGATCTTCATCATTACGCCGGGCGGCTCTTCGATCGGGCTGAGTCGGGGCTCCATCAGAGTTCTCCTTCGGGTTCGGGCGACATCGGGGATCGGAGCTGCGCGGCGGCGGCCGCGACGGTAACGACGGCGGGCAGGTACACGCCCCACGCATCGAGGAGCAGGTGGTCCGACGTGAGCAGCCCTCGCGCGACGTCGTGGACGTGCAGCGCGGCGTGCGCGACGTAGAAGGACGCGGTCGTCACGACCAGCGGGGTACGCCACCGCGGCACGCGCCAGGCCCAGAAGAGCGCCCCCGAGAACACGAGGAACGCGCAGCCGATGTCGCGAACGAAGTGCGCGTTGAGCGGCCCCGTGTCGGGCACGCCGGCCGGCAGGTGGTGGTACCAGTGCGCAGGGTCGACGAGCATCCAGACCCCGTTGGCCGCTCCGCTGACGGCGAGCACCCCGAGCACCACGCCCCACACGTCCCTCGTCATCATCGCCCCTCCCCCGCTCGCGCCGACGTCTGCGCACGGCGCAGCTTCGAGATCATGTCGGCCAGCTCGGCGACGCCTTCGCCGAGTGCATCCGTCGACTCGTTGACGAACGAGAGGATCAGGCTGCGGCGCCCGCTGTCGTCGAGGGTGCACGTCTCACCACGGCCGCAGGCGATGCCGGCCCGGGCCGCCTCGGCGGCGAGGGCCTCGGGGTCGACGTCTTCCGGCAGGGTCAGCCACACGAGGCGTCCGGCGGCTGGCCGGGTCCAGAGGACGCCCTCGGGCATGCAGCGCTCGAGCGCATCGAGCAGCGCCGCGCGACGCGCCGCATGCAGGCGCCGCACACGGCGTACATGCTTCTCGAGCGCACCCGACGAGAGCAGATCGGCGACCACGACCTGGGACACGACGTCGCCACCCATGTCGGCGAAGTAGCGCGCGGCCGCCATGTGCTTCAGCAACGCCGGAGCGGCCACCACGTAGCCGACACGCAGGCCGGGAAAGAGCGCCTTCGAGAACGTGCCGACGTAGATGACGCGCCCGGCCGGGTCGCGTGTCTTGAGCGCGGGCAAGGGTGGTCCGGCGAAGCGCAGCTCGCTGTCGTAGTCGTCCTCGAGCACCGGCACGTGATGGCGATCGGACAGCTCGAGCAACATCTCGCGGCGCGCCGCATCGAGGGTCACACCGGTGGGCACCTGCGCCGAAGGCGTGGTGTAGACGAGCTTCGCCCGCGTGCTGCGCAGCGCCCGCGCCAACGCGTCCGTGCGCAGACCGCGCTCGTCGACCTCGATCGGCAGCAGCTCGGCGCCCGCCCGCTTGAACGCCCAGGCCGCGCCGAAGTAGCCCGGATTCTCGATTGCGACGACGTCTCCCGGATCGATCAGCGTGCGCGCGACGAGATCGAGCGCCTGCTGCGCGCCGCTCACGACCAGCACGTCCTCGGGCTCGCAGGCGATGCCACGGGAGACGAGCGACAGCGAGATCTCCTCGCGCAGCGGCCCCCACCCTCGCGCGTCGTCGACGTTCGCCAGCTCGCTCATCCGTTCGCCGACCGCGCGCCCCCACGCGCGCTTCAGCTCGGCCACCGGCAGGGCCTCGGCGTCGACGCGCCCGCCGCGATAGTCGAAGCGAATCGGGACGTCGGGTCGGGTCGTCGCCGGGCGCGGCGGCGGCCAGGCGCGCCGATCCGCCCGGCTCATCAGCGCCTCCCACGCGAAGCCCGCGATCCCCTCCACCTCATCCGCCGCCGCCGGCCGGAACGACCGCAGATTCGGACGCGACGCCACGAAGGTGCCCCGCCCGACCCGCGCGCTCGCGACGCCGTCGTCGATGAGCGCCTGATACGCCTGGCTGACGGAGTTGCGCCCGATCTCGAGCTCAGTCGCGAGCGCACGAGACGGGGGCAAGCGCTCACCGGGCAGGATCCGCCCCGCAGCGATCCACTCGCGCAGCCGCCGCTCGAGCTGGCGCCAGACGGGCTCGTCGCGGTCGGGATCGGGCTGGAAGACGAGGTCGAGCATGGGAGCAGAATACGGGACCAATTTGGATCGGAAAGAGCCAATCCTCTCCTTCCGAGCCGGCCAATGGCATCGGGAGTGCGAATCTGCGAGCCTGCGCAGCCGATGGCACCGAGGCGGCCCCAATTCCAGCGCGCCCTCCTGGCGCTCGCCGGCGTGATCGCGGCCCTCGGCGCCGGCGGCTGCCGCCCCGCACCCCCACCCCCTCCGCCCGACGTGGTGGTCGTGCTCCTCGACACGCTGCGGCCCGATCACCTCGCGATCCATGGCTACGAGCGCGACGTGGCGCCCTTCCTGAGCGAGCTGCGCGCCGAATCGACGCTGTTCACCCGCGCCTACTCGTCGTCGGCCCTGACCCCGCCTTCGGTGGCCTCGCTCTTCACGGGCGTCTACCCACACGAGCACGGCGTGTTCGAGGTCCTCGGGGCAGCCAGGATCCAGGTCTTCCAGGCGATCGCCGCGGGCACGGCGATGGAATACGACCCGACCCACCGACTTCCGCCCGCGCTGCCGACCCTGCCCGAGCGACTGAAGCAGGCCGGCTACAGCACCTTCGCGGTCTTCTCGAACCCGAACGTGAGCGACAAGATGGGCTTCGAGCGGGGCTTCGATCGCTGGGTCAAGGTCGAGGGCGGCGCGCCTGGCGCAGAGGAAGTGCTGGCGGTGCTCGGCGAGCTCGAGCCCGAGCTGCAGACCGCGTCGCCGCGCTTCGTCTACGTGCACTTCATGGATCCGCACTTCCCCTACCACGCGCGCGACCCCGAGAAGCCGCTCCCCGGCCCCCGCCCGAAGGGCAAGGTGCCCGTGGCGGACAACTACGATCGCGAGATCCGGTTCATGGACCGCCACCTGCGCGCGCTCGTCGAGCGGCTCGCCCTGCGCGAGCGCACCGTCCTCGTGATCGCGTCCGATCATGGCGAGGAGCTGCGCGAGCGCGGCGAGCTCGGCCACGCAAGAGGGCTCTACGCGGAGCTCAACCGGGCGCTCGTCCTGATCCGGGCGCCCCACATGAAGGACGCACCCAGGACCGTCAAGCAGAACGTGAGCCTGATCGACGTGCTGCCGACCGTGATGGAGGCGGTCGGCCGGCCCGTGGAGGACGTCGAGGGACTGAGCCTCTGGCCCCTGCTCGGGCCCGGTGGGCCGGCCCGCGCGCAACGCGCCCACGAGCTCGCCAACCGCACCGTCTTTGCCCACCGGCGGCGAGAGCGACTCGATGGACCGCCGCGTGAGCTCTGGTCCGCCATCCACGGCGACTGGCGCCTGATCGCCGACCACGGCGACCCGAACGAGCCGAGGTTCATGCTCTTCGATCACGCCCACGACCCGAAGGAGACGACCGATCGGAGCACGGAGCATCCCGACGTCGTGCAGGCGCTGACCGAGCAGATCGACGGGTACCGGGCGCGACCAGCTGGACACTGGGAGCGTCGCAAGCTGGAGCTCAGCGAGCAGGAGCGTGCAGAGCTCGAGGCGATCGGCTACGTGGAGCCCTGAGGCACGGAGCCACGAGCGATCCGGCGAAGCGTGCAGCACCGCGTTGCGTCGCTGGGGTGGGCGTTGCGTCTCGCCGACGGGTGTTCACCCTGCAGGGACGGGCAGAGGTGGGGGTGATCCACCGGGCTGCGGTCGTGCAGGCGGCAGGTAGAGTGCCTGTCCGCGACATGGAGCAGCGCGAGCCGAGCGTGAGGCTCGACACGAAGCGGCGATCGAAGGAGACGATGAGATGACCATCAGGGAACGAATCGACGACGAGCTGGATCGAATCCAGGCGATGCGCGAGGAGCTCACCGTGCAGGCTCACCTCGCGAAGATCGAGGCGCAGGAAGACCTGAGCGAGATGTGGAAGAAGGCGGAGCACGCGCGCGCGAAGCTCGAGGCCGAGCTCAGGCGAATCAAGGACGGCGCCGAAGAGCCGCTAGAGAACATCGGCGAAGCGACCGAGTCGCTGCTCGAAGAGATCAAGAACGGCTACAAGAAGATCAGGGAGCTCGTCTGACTTTGACGTCACGCACATCCGATCGTCGCCCCGGCCTGCCTGGTCCTGCGAAGCGCATGCTCTTGCTCGCGTGCTTCGTGCTGGCCTCGACTCTGACCTCGGCCGCGAGCGCCGCCGAGGTCGACAAGGGGGCCGAGCTGCGGCCCCGCATGCACGAGGTCTACGCGGCCCTCGAGAAGCTGCTGCCCCTGACGCGTGACCGCACCTTGTGGGCCGACCCGGCCCGCAAGGCCGACATCGAGGCGAACCTCGCCCGGCTGGCCAAGGCTGCATCGGCGGTCGAGACCCACGCCGAGACGCGCGATCAGAGCTTCATCATCCTCTCGCGCTCGCTCTCCGCCGAGCTCGTCGACGTGAAGACCCGCTTCGACCTCGGCCGGCTCGAGGAGTCGCGCTTCCTGCTGATGCAGGCCACGTCGAACTGCGTCGCGTGCCACGAGCGGCTGCCCGCCAAGAAGGACTCGCCCATGGGCGCGTCGCTGCTGAAGGCGATGGACGTCGAGGATCTGCCGGTCTACGACCGCATCCACTCGCAGCTCGTCACCAGGCAATTCGACGCCGCGATGAACGATCTCGAGGCGGCGCTCTTCGACCCGCGCGAGCGGCCCCAGGATCTCGACTTCGCTGGCAGCCTGGTCGACTACCTCACCGTGGGCATCCGGGTGAAGCGCGATCCCGACCGGGTGATCCGCCACCTTCGGAAGTTCGCGACCCGCTCCGACCTGCCGCGCTACCTCCGAAACCACGTCGAGGAATGGATCGCCGATCTGGAGCGGACGAAGCACCTGCTCGAATCGAAGAAGCCGCTCAAGGACGCGCGCAAGCTCGTGCGACGCAGCCCGCCGGGAGAGGCGCGGCCGCTCTCGCGCGATACGACGGTGTCGGATCTCGTCGCCTCGAGCCTGCTGCTCCGGTACATCGACTCGATGGAGGGCACCTCGAGGGAGCGCGCCGAGGCGTTCTACCTGCTCGGCGTCGCAGAGAGCCGCGGCATCGACTCGCCCTGGATCCCCCAGGCAGCGACGCATCTCGAGTGGGCGATCCGTCTGGCGCCCGACGCGCCCTTCGCAGACTCGGCCTATCTCGCCCTCGAGGAGTCCTTGTACCTCGACTACGGCGGGGTGTCCGGCGAGACGCCGCTACCGATCGACATCTCGACCAAGCTCGAGGAGCTGCGCCAGCTGGTCGAGTCGGGCGGCTCGGGCGGCTAGGAGCCTGAAGCAGCGCTGGCGGGCGCGGCAAGATGCGCGCGCAGGATCGGGACGTAGCGCTCGAACGCGGGCACTGCCGCGTCGGGGTCCTTCGCCGCCTCGTCCCACGATCGCACGCGCAGCCTGGCGAGCAGCAGGGGATCGGCCTCGAAGGCAGCGGCCTCGTCGGGCGTCATCGCCCCGCCCTGGTGTTCGAGGGTCTTCCGGCTCGCGCGCGAGAGGCGCTGGGCGTAGTCGGCGCGGCTCGCGACCAGGTATCGCTTCGCGTCGACGTGGGCCCGCACCAGCTCCGTCACGGAAGGCCCGAAGCCGAGCACGGCCAGCCGATCGGCGCCGACGTGCTCGTGGCGGGCGACGCCGTAGCCGCCCATCGAGGCACCATCCGGTGCAAGCTCCAGGTGTCCCACGTCGTGCAGCAGCGCCGCGATCACCTCTTCGTCGGCAGCACCCGCGTCGACGGCGAGCGCCGCGGCTTGTAGCGCGTGGTCGAGCTGGGACACCGCCTCACCGATGTAGTCGTCCGCGCCGGCACGCTCGAACAGCGCGACCAGTCGTTCGATCGTCCCCTCGATCTCGTCCGGCGTCATGACCGGCGAGTATACTCGTCGGTGTCACCCTCTCGTTTTCGCGCACGCGGAGAGATGCATGTTCGAGCTCGACGAGTCCCACCTGCGCGACTGGGCCGAGCATCGCATCGTCGTCCTGCGCGGGGCGCTCGACGAGGCGTGGCAACGCCGGCTCCACGACTGGATCGAAGAGCTCGCGAGCTGGCCCGAGCAGCCGGGCGCCTGGATGAAGTACTTCGAGGGCGACGAGCGCCAGCTCTGCCGCGTCGAGAACTTCCTGCCCTACCACGAAGGCCTGCGCGACCTGCTCGAGCGGGCCGACCTCTCCTCGACGCTCGCAACACTCCTCGGCGAGCCTGTCCGCCTCTTCAAGGAGAAGGTGAACTTCAAGGGCCCGGGCGGCCGAGGCTTCGCCCCGCACCAGGACGCGCCGGCCTTCGCCGCGTTCGGCCAGACCTGGCACGTGACGCTCATGCTCGGCATCGACGCCGCAACACCCGAGAACGGCGGCCTCGACTTCGTGCGCGGCTGGCAACGGCGTGAGGCGCTCGATCAGGCGCCGGACGGAACGCTGCGCGACGACGTCGCCCGGCAGCTCGAGTGGACTCCGCTCGAGACCTGTCCCGGCGACGCCGTCTTCTTCGACTCGTGGGTGCCCCACCGCTCGGGCGCGAACCCGAGCGCTTCGCCGCGCCGCGCGCTCTACGTCACGTGGAACGGCGTGTCCGAAGGCGATCGTCGCGGCGACTACTTCGAGGCGAAGCGCGCCGCGTTCCCGCCCGAGTGCGAGCGCACACCCGACCACGCGCCGCCCGCGCACTCGGCCTTCAATCTCGGCAATCCGATCCGCTAGGTCGGCGTCTTCCCGCCGGCCCGGCCGAGCAGCACTTCGAGACCGAGTCATGACGGGGTCCGTGCTTCGCCACCTGCGCGTCGAAATCGCACGCCCGCTTCACATCACGCGACGGATCGTGATCGCTGCGTCACTTGCTAGATTCGCACCATGCTCCCCCTGCCCCAGAACGGTGGCTGCCTCTGCGGCGACGTGCGGTACGCGCTGCGCGAAGAGCCACTCACCGTCTACGCCTGCCACTGCACCGACTGCCAGACCGAGACCGGGTCGGCGTGCGTGGTCTCCGTCGTTGCGGAGCAGTCGGCTGTGGACTGGACGGGCGTTCGGCCCGAGCCCTTCGGCGTCGAGCTGCCCGACGGACGGAGCAAGATCCTGCGCCGCTGCCCGCGATGCATGGGACCGATCGGCAGCGTGGAGCGGCCCGACGGCCTCGTGTCGATCGATGGCGGCACCTTCGACGACACGTCCTGGATCGAGCCGGCGGGGCACATCTGGACCCGCAGCGCCCAGCCCTGGATCCGCATCCCGAAAGAGGCCGTGCGGCACGAGACACGACCGACGCAGGAACAGCTCGTGGAGCTGGTCCGCGTATGGCGAAATCGCGAGCGCTAGTCGCAGCCTGGCGACCGGAGCTGCGCACGCGCCGGCTTCGCACTCGTGGTACACGATCCCGGCGGAATTGGGCCCGGCGGACCGCGACGTCACGTAACATTGGCGCCCGCTGATGAGTCAAGGAGATCGCCCATGCCGCGCACCGGCCAGCCCACCCTCGCCCGCTTCGTCCAGGTGCTGCTCCTGGCCTCACTGCTCGCCCCCTTCGTCGCGTGCAACGACGGCTACGTGGGGCGCATCGACTTCCGCGAGCGGCAGGACGAGTACCTCGCGTTCGCCACCGCGACGCCCGTCAATCCCGGCAGCACGCTCAACGTGCTCAACCATCTCGAGCGCGCGTATCGCGACTCTACGTACGACGTCGCGGACGGCACCGTGCCCGCCGGCGCCTGGCAGCACATCTCCGACAAGCTGTACCAGCTGAAGGACACGAGCGACTTCGACCTGCTCTATCTGAACAACCTGATCGAGGCCTACGGCGATCATCCGGCGGTCGACGCGCAGAACTGGGCCGACGCGAAGGCGGCGATCCTCGGCTTCAAGTACTGGTTCACCGATCCGACTCCGGTGCGCACCTTCGATGGCGAGCCGGTCGTCGACCAGATGTGGTACTGGACTGAGAACCACGTCCTGCTCTTCAGGGTGAACGAGTACCTCGCGGGCCAGCGCTGGCCGAACGAGGTCTTCACCGTCACGGGACAGCCGGGCTCGTGGCATCGCGACCGCGCCGCCGACGAGATCCGCAGGTGGCTCGACGAGCGTGCTCGCTTCGGCTTCGCCGAGTGGCACTCGGACGTCTACTACCAGAAGGACCTGACCCCGCTGCTCTCGCTCGTCGAGTGGGCGGACGACGAGGACATCGCGAAGCGCGCCGCGATGGTGCTCGACCTGCTGATCCTCGACATGGCCCACGGAATCCACCAGGGCAACTTCGGCACCACGCACGGCCGCTCCTACATCAAGGACAAGGCCTCCGCCCACAGCCAGGACGTCTTCCACGGCCTCAAGCTGCTCTTCGACGACACCGAGCTGCCGTATCGCAGCACCGGCGCCGCCGACGCATCGCTGCTCTCGCGCGCCCGCCTCTACCGGCTGCCGCGGGTGATTCGCGACGTCGCGCGATACGACGAGCCGATGCTGACGCGCCAGCGAATGAACCTCCCGATCGTCGAGGAGCCCGACCCCGACCCGACCGTTCCGCCGCCGCCGGCGCCCTACGGCCTCGACTTCGATGACGAGGCGAACCTGCCCCTCTGGTGGTCATACAACGCGATGACGACGTGGAACCTGATTCCCATCGCGCTCGAGGTCGGCGAGCAGTACGGCCTCTTCGATGCACAGTTCTCGGAGTTCAAGCTGCTGCGCGATCTCGTGTGGATCCCCGGCGATCTCGACGCCAGCGTCGCCAAGGCGCGGCCGCTCCTCGTCGCGCTCTGGAAGACGGTCAACTTCGCCCTGCTGAACGAGGTGAACACCACGACGTACCGCACGGCCGACTACATGCTGTCGACGGCCCAGGACTACCGAAAGGGCCTGCGCGGCTCGCAGACACACATCAGTCAGGCGACTCTCGGCTCGCACGCCGTGGTGTTCGTGCAGCACCCGACCTACGTGCCGGTCGCCGAGGGCGACCCGATCCCCGACGACTGGAACTGGCAGCGCGAGGACGAGCCTGGCCCCGGCTACTGGACGGGCAATGGCGCCGAGCCCCGCGCAGCGCAGCTCGAGAACGTGTCGATCCAGATCTTCGCTCCGCAGCACGCGCGTTTCGCACCGCTGGGCTTCACCTACCTCGACGAGACCCACGCCTACTTCCCCCACGCCCACTTCGACGAGGTGGTGCAGGACGGCCAGTGGACCTTCGGCCGCCTGGGCGATGCATATGTCGGCCTCTGGTCCCATCTGCCGACCGAGTGGCGCGACGGCCAGCCCGACGTGTGGGACAACCAGGGGCTGCCCTTCGACCTCGTGGCCCCGGGCAGCGCCCAGAACGTCTGGATCATGGAGTGCGGCAGCGCCAGTGAGAACGGCAGCTTCGAGGCGTTCCGGGCCGCCCTCGCCGGGGCCGTCGTCACGGCGACACCCGTGGCCGACCTGGGCGGCGACGGCTTCGACGACGGCTATGACGTGGTCTACGTGTCACCGACGAAGGGCGAGATCCGCTTCGGCTGGCACGACCCGCTTCGGGTGAACGGCGCCGAGGTCGCGATCAGCGACTACCCGCGCTTCTCCTCCCCCTTCATCCATGCCGAGTTCGACGAGCCGCGCTACGAAGTAGCGAGCGAGTCGCACGGGCTCGTGCTCGACTTCGCGCAGGATGTGCGTGAGGTGTCGGCGCCGGAGCCGCCGACCTTCGCAGAGCTGCTCGCGCTCCTCATGCAGGGCGGGGCACTGAGCGAATGGGCGAGCTTCTGGCTGGATCTCGAGTAGCCGCACCGGACGAGTCGGTCGGATCATGAGCGCGCCCCACGAACGCATCCGCCCGAAGCGCGAGATCGTCGGCATGTCGGCGATCCTGCTCCCCTTCGACGACGACGGTGCGCCCGACCTCGCCGCGCTCGAGGCCCATGTCGCCCGTACGGTCGAAGCCGGGCTCGTGCCCGCGGTCAACATGGACACGGGCTACGTGCAGTCGATCGACGACGCCACGCGCGAGCAGGTGCTCGATCTCTGCGCGGGCCAGACGTCGGAGTTCGTGGCCGGCGCCTTCGTGAAGGACGCCCCCGGCGACGCCCTCGACGAGGCCGCGTATCACACCGCGGTCGCGGCCATCGCCCAGCGCGGCGGCACGCCGGTGTTGTTCCCTTCGAACGGCTTGAACGCCCTCGACGGCCCCGACTGGGTCGAGGCCCAGGCGCGCATGGCGAAGGGTTGGGACGCTTACATCGGCTTCGAGCTCGGTCCCATGTTCGTGCCCTACGGCCGCATCTACGATCTCGACACCTACCGCATGCTGCTCGACGTGCCGCAATGCCGAGGCGCCAAGCACTCGTCGCTCGACCGCGAGCTCGAGTGGCAGCGGCTCGAGGGGCGCGACGCCGTGCGGCCCGACTTCCGCGTACTGACGGGCAACGACCTCGCGATCGACATGGTGATCTACGGCAGCGACTACCTGCTCGGCCTCTCGACCTGTGCCCCCGACGCCTTCGCCCTTCGCGACCGCTACTGGGCCGAAGGCGACGCGCGTTTCTACGCGCTCAACGATCTACTGCAGTATCTCGGCGAGCTGATCTTCCGGCCGCCGGTACCGTCGTATCGCCACAGCGCCGCGCAGCTGCTGAAGCTGCGCGGCATGATCGAGAGCGACCACGCACCGCTCATCGCTGAGCCCCGGCCCGAGAGCGACGTTGAGATCCTGCGCGGCATCGCCGCGCGCATCGAGGCCTGGCTGTGATGGCGAAGCGCGGCTTCTCTAAGATGACCTCGTTCAAGGACGAGGCGCGGCTGCGCGACGGGCTCGATGCGCTCAGTATCGAGCTGCCCTTCCCCACTCGCCCGGTCGCCGAGACGCTCGGTGCACCGATCGAGCTGTGCGATGGCAGTGCTGGCACATGCAGCATCGGCAACCGCTTCGCGATCCTGCCGATGGAGGGGTGGGACGGCACGACGGATGGCCGGCCGACCGAGCTCGTGCGCCGCCGCTGGCGACGCTTCGGCGAGGGCGGCGCCAAGCTCGTCTGGTGCGAGGCGACCGCGGTGCACGCCGATGGTCGCGCAAATCCCAATCAGCTCGTGCTGGGTCGCGACGCCGTCGACGACTTCCGGTCGCTCCGCCTCGAGCTCGAGACGGCGCATCGCGAGCGCTTCGACGACACCTCCGACCTCGTCGTCGGGCTCCAGCTCACGCACTCCGGCCGCTGGTCCCGGCCCGACGGCGAGCCTCGGCCGCGGACCGCCTTCGCGCACCCCTGGCTCGATCCGCGCGTGGCCGCAGACGACCGGGCGATCGTCAGCGACGACGAGCTCGACGGACTCGTGCGGGACTTCGTCTCGGCCGCCGTGCGCGCCGCAGAGGCAGGCTTCGACTTCGTCGACGTGAAGCATTGCCACGGCTACCTGCTGCACGAGATGCTCGCCGGCCGCGATCGCCCGGGCCGCTACGGCGGTACGCTCGAGAACCGCACGCGCGTGCTCCGAGAAGTCGCGTCGGGCGTCCGCGAGCACGCACCCGAGCTGGCGCTGGCTGTGCGGCTCTCGGCCTTCGACTTCGTGCCGTATCACGCCGGCGACGACGGCGTCGGCGTGCCCGAAACCGAGGGCGACTACGCCCTCGCGTTCGGCGGCGACGGCACCGGCACGGGCATCGACCTGACCGAGACGCACGCGTTCCTCGATCTGATCGAGTCGCTGGGTGCAGGCCTCGTTTGCATCACCGCGGGCAGCCCCTACTACAATCCGCACGTGCAGCGCCCCGCCGCCCATCCGCCTTCGGACGGATACCGGCCGCCGGAGGATCCGCTCGTCGGCGTGGCGCGCCAGCTCGCGGTGACCGCCGAGCTGACCAGGCGCCATCCCCGCCTGGTCACGATCGGCTCGGGCTACAGCTATCTGCAGGATTGGCTGCCGGCGATCGGGGCCGGCGCGGTCGAGAGCGGCGGCGCAGACATGGTGGGGCTCGGGCGCATGGCGCTCTCGTATCCCGATCTTCCAGCGACGGTGCTGGGCGGCGCCGAGCTCGAGCCCGGCCGGATCTGCCGCACGTTCAGCGACTGCACGACCGCACCGCGCAACGGCATGCTCTCGGGCTGCTACCCGCTCGACCCCTTCTACAAGCGCATGAAAGAGGCGCCCAGAGTCGCGGCCCTGCGGAAGGCAGGCATCGCGGGCAAGCCCGCCTCACGCTGAGCCAATGCACGACGCGCGGGGGCTCTCGTCGCTGCCTCCCCGCCCGCCCCGTCAAGAGATCAGGCTCGACAGCACCGCGCGGATCTGCACCGGTGGGGCCGGCTTGCGAAGCAACGGTAGCCCCCGCTCGCGGACCCGCGCTGCGACGGCCGGATCGGACTCGCCCGTGAGGATCGCTGCCCGAAGCGGACCCCACGCGCCCTCGAGCTCGGTCAGCGCGTCGAGCCCGGTCGCGTCCTCGAGCGTGTAGTCGAGCAGCGCGGCGTCGGGGGCGAAGCCCGGCGCGCTCTCGATGACCGCCTTCGCCGTCGCGCCCGCCGCGACCTCTGCGCCCCAGCCGCGCACGAGCCGCACCACCGCCTCCCGCGTCTCGTCGTCGTCGTCGATGACGACGATACGGGCCTCGGCGAGCAGATCGGTCCCGGCTCTTGCCCCCGTCTGCGCCCCCGCCCGCGCAGCAGGCTCGACTCGCGCGGCCTCGGCGCGCACGGTGATCGTCGAGCCGGCCCCCGGCCTCGAGCGCACACGAATCACATGGCCGAGCAGCTCGCAGAGCCTCGACACGATCGAGAGGCCGAGCCCCGCGCCCTGCGACTCGCCGGCTGCGCTGCGACCGCGGCGCCCCGCCTCGAAGAGCTCCTGCAGCTCGGTCTCGTCCATGCCGCGGCCGGTATCGGTCACCTCGATGGCGACGCTGCCCTCGGTGGCGACCGCGCCCACGTGCACGCTGCCGCTCGCGGTGTAGCGGATCGCGTTGCCGACCAGGTTCTGCACGACCGAGCGCAGCAGCGAGGGATCGCTCCGCACGGCGAGTCCGTCGCCGTGGGCCTCCAAGGTCAGCCCCTTCTGATCGGCGAGGGGCTCGAGGAATGCGTGGATCTCGGCGAAGAGCTCATCGAGCGGCACCGTCTGCAGCTGTGCGCGGACCGTCCCCGCATCGAGCCGCGACTCGTCGAGCAGCGCCTCGAACTGCTGCTGCGTCGCGATCGCCGAGAGCTGGGCCTTCTCGACGAGCCCGCGATCCTCGTCGCTCTCGACGCGCTCGCCCAGCGCGCCGAGGAAGAGCCGCAGCGCCTGCAACGGCTGGCGCAGGTCGTGCGTCGCGCTCGCGAGCAGCTCGGTCTTCTCGGCGCTCTCGGCCTCGGCGCGCTCCTTGCCGGCCGACAGCTCGCGGTTCAGCGCCCGGGCGTGCTCGAGCATCTCGCGATGCTCGAGCGCCGCGAGTCGCGCGGACACACGCTCGGCCACGACCAGCAGCAGCGTCCGATCGCGCTCGTCGTAGGGGTCGCCGCTGCGGCTGCTCCCGAGCACGACTGCCCCGTCGAGCCCACCCGCTCCAGCGAGCTTCGCGACCAGCGGACGCTGCACGTCGCGCAGGATGCCCCCCTCCTGATGGATACCGACGCTGCGAAGCGAGTCGATCGACGTGGCGACGGACGGATCGAGCTGCTCCGGGAGTGCCCCCTCCTGCGACACCGCGCACAGCCCGTCGTCCATGCGGACGAAGAGCGCGGCGCCCCGGGCGTTCCAGATCTCGCCGAGCTCGTGCGTGAGCCGCGCCCCGATCTCGCGAAGCTTGTCGGCGCGATCGAGACCGGCGAGCAGTCGCTCGACCCCCGCCTCGCGCTCCCGCCGTTGGCCCAACGTCCAGCGGTCGAGCAGCGCCTTCGCGCCGAGCGCGGCAGGGACGACGATCGCGAGGGCGCCGAAGACGATGAGCCGCCGGGCGGTCGACTCCGACACGCCGGCATCCGCGACGAGGGCGTCGTGCAGACCGGCGCCCGCCGCCCCCAGGCCCCCGCCGAGCAGCACGATCGCACCGAAGACGATCGCCGCGACGTTCAGCACGCGATCGATGTCGAAGAGGTCGTGACGCGCGATGGCGATCCACAGGCAGATGGGGATCGCGAGCTGCGCCAGCTGGCTCGGCATGAACCAGACGCCGAGCTCGGGCGAGAGTGCCGAGGCGAGGCCCATCACCGGACCGGGCAGGTTGGCGATGAGCACGCCGAGCATCAGCCACTTGAAGCGGCGTCGATTCGTCCGGTTCGACACGCGATAGCGATCGATGCCGACGGCCAGCGTCACGATGGGCGCGATGGCTGTGATGAGGTAGTTGCCGTTGTCGACGACGACGGTGGGCCCTGCATCGAAGAGCATCGCGTCGACGAGGATCACGCCGTTCAGACCGAGCAGCCACGGCCAGCCGCGCGCCCAGAACGCCCCCTCGCGGCCGTCCGGAAGGAAGCGGACCAGTCGCACGCCGAGCGGCTGCAGGAAGAGCAGCGACGCCGCCTGGAGCCAGAACGCCGCGAGCAGCTCGGTCGGCGTCGTGCCGAAGCGCGCGCCGAAGAAGATCGCGCTCGACATGAAGGTCGGAAACGCGAGCTGACTCACGCGCAGCTCGGGGAAGCGCAGCAGCCCGAAGATCGCGAGCCCGCCGAAGACCAGCGAGAGCGCGAGCCCCGGCCACTTCGAGACCGTCGCGGGGTGGCGCCCGACGACGTCTGCCTGCGCGCCTTCGCGCAGGACGACGAAGGGCACGACACCCGACGGATCCATCTCCGCCCAGACGAGGGAGATCACCGTCGGCCCCGACGCGCCGCGTACCTCGACGTCGCCGACCGCGATGATTTGGTCGCCCACTCGCACGTCCGCGGCGGGATCGTCGCCTCTCGCCGCCCAGGGCTGCAGGCTCGACACGATCGGGTACGCATCGGCGCTCGAGGCGCCGTGCACGCGCACTGGTGACTCGACGATCTCACGATCGAGCGAAGCAGAGGTGAGCACCACCGAGAGCGCCCAGACCGGGACGAGCAGGCCGAATGCGATGCGGTCGATGGGTCTCACGCCAGGCTCCGCCGACCCGCCGACGTCAGCTGCCGTCGCGCTGCGCGACTACCGGGCCGCGAGATTCGCACCCGTCGATGGCGAGCGGCATCCGCCCGCAGCATCAGCTTCCATCGCGCTGCGGCACGACGAGGCCCCGTTCGACGAGGGCGAGCACCGCCTCGGTCCGGTTGCTCACCTCGAGCACGCTGAGGATCGCCTCGACGTAGTTCTTCACCGTGCCCATGCGGATGCCGAGCACGTCGCCGATCTCGCGATTCGTGAGCCCCCGCACGAGCAGCTCGGCCACCTCGCGCTGCCGCGGCGTCAAGTGCGTCGACGTGATCGCGTCGGCTGCCTCGAGCAGCGCCGGCGGCACGAAGAGCTCGCCGGCCAGCACCTGCTGCAGCGCAGCCAGCAGCTCGTCGCGGCTCGCCGACTTCGGGATGTAGCCCTGGGCGCCGCGATCGAGCGCCGCGCGCACGTCGCTCGCGCGGGTCGAGCCGGAGAAGACCGCCACACCCGTCGCCGGAAATTGCTCGCGGAGCTGCGTCAGGAGATCGAGCCCATCGACGTCCGGCAGGCCGAGGTCGAGCAGGACCAGCGCGACATCGCCCTCGCGCTCGAGAATCTCGAGCGCCTCGGCCGCCGTCGACGCCTCGAGCAGGCTCGGCTGCTCGGGCAGCGTCTGCAGCACCTGTTGGAGACCTTGGCGCAGCAGGTCGTGATCTTCGCAGGACAGGATCTTCAAGCGGGCTCCAGTGACCGGGGAGGTTCCCCGATCCAGCCCTCCCCTGCCACGCACACACTGCACCCGGATCGAAGTGCATGCGGGCGCGCACCCTGATCTCGAGATGCATCCGGCTCTCCTCCGATGCCCCCCGCGCCGCGAACCGGGATCCGGCCGCGCAACGGAGCATCGTCACCATAGGAGGGCGCCGTGCCGGTGGACATGTGCCGATCGGCCCATGCCGAGGCAGCGGCCATCGACGCATGGGGCGTGCGGGTCATCATGAAGGGACCGGACGCGCTTCGCCGGATCCGCAAGGCCAGGACTCAGGGAGGCGTGACGGCGCGGTCCGTGCGTCCGAGCAGCAGGTCGCGCTCGGTCGGATCGACGACCTCGCCGGTTGCGGCCTCAGCCGGCGGGGCGATCGACGGCGGGACGAACACCTGCGGCTCGGCTGCGGTCGCCCCCTGCTCCGCCTGCTCCTCCACCTGAGGCGCCGACTGCGACTTCGCGATGTGGTGATCGAGCAGCGCGTCGACCGGGACCACCCATGCGGCGACGTACACGGCGAGGCTGGCCGCGACGACGCGGCGCCCGGCGAGCTCGCGCCCGAGCTGCTCGCGGATCCGCGTCACGAACTGATAGCGGGTCTCGCTGTTCCAGCGGTCGAAGTCGGGGGCCTGAAGCTCTTCGTAGATGGCACGGAGGGGATCCACGGCACGCTGCCCCGCCTGGCCCAATGCACGGCGGAGCTTCAGGAAGGTGCGCGTCTGCGTCACCTGACCGGGGACGCCGAGGAGCAGCGCCAGACCGACGCACGCGATCGCGTACTCGGAGATGTAGAGCCCGCCGGCGAGGATCACGACGCTCGAGAGCGCACTGAAGCCGAGCTGCACGGCCGGGAAGCGGTCGAAGAGCGCGATGCTCATGATCTTGCCGCCGTCCAGTGGGTGGACCGGCAGCAGATTGATGAAGTTCAGGATGAGCAGGATGTTCGTGAACGAATAGACCGCGGCATCGCGATCGGCCGCGCCGCTCGTCATGAGCCAGGTGCCGAGCGCGATGCCCGGCATCGGCCCCGCGAGCAGTACCACGATCTCCTGCCAGGGCGCGACGTCGTCCTTCTGCCCGCTCGCGACGGCACCGAGGAAGGGCACGAAGAGGATCTGGAGGTCGCGGTAGCCGAAGACCCACATCGCCAACGCGTGACCGAGCTCGTGGAGGATGAGCACGACGACGAGCAGCAGCACCGTCTCGATCGAGAAGCGCATGCCGAAGATCGCGAGGAAGAGCAGCATGCTGGCAAGGAAGAGCAGCGTCTTGCGGAGCGAGCTGCGCCGTCGCTTGCTCGCCTCGACCGCTTCGCGGCGCCGGTGCGCCACGAGATCGGCGGTGAGGTCGCGCGCGGTCGGGTCGTCGTCCCCCGCCGCAGCCAGCGCCCGCAGTCGTGCGCCCTCGCCCCGGTTCGCGCGCGCCACCAGGCCCAGCGCACCGGCGAGTGCATGGCGGAGCGTTCCGTCGGGGCGTGCGACGAGGCGGTGCTCGGCGAGCTGATGCTCGCAGCCGCGTCGGCGGAAGCGATCCATGCAGTCGACGTACTCGTCGCGCTTCACGTGCAGGATGACGGCCGGGTCTGCGCCTTCGACGCGGCGTCGGTGCGCCGCCCAGTGCTCGGCCGGATCGAACGTCCGAGCGTCGACCAGCCGATGCCCCGGGAGCCCCTGTGTGAGCCGGTGGAGTCGCCACGCCACCGTTTCGTAGAGGAGCGGTGCGGCATCGAGGCGCGGCGCGCCGAACGAGACGAAGCTGAGATCCACGGGCTGCGCGCGCATCGGCGAGTCGGAGAGCGTGATGCGCGCCCAGGTAGCACCGTCTGGCGACCGGTAGATCAGAGACCACGTCGGCGTGTCCACGCCGTCGATCGCGTCTTCGTCGCGCAGAGCGCCGGCAAAGACGAAGTCGAGCGCCTCGAGGCGGGCGCCGTGGAGTCGAAGCGAGGTGAATACGTCGGCGGGCAGCTCGTCGACATCGGCCCACGCCAGCGCGCGACGCTGCCGAAGCCGCACCGACATCAGTCGGACGACCGGGATCGCGTAGCTGATCGACGCGATCACGAGCAGGAGCGCGAGCAGACTGAGCGGCAGCACCAGCATCGAGTGACCTCCGATTCGCCCGTTGCCGCTCGGAAGGGCGGCTGCGGGCGGTGGGCGGAGAGCAGCAAGGAGCACCCGGCTCATCGGCCAGTTCGCGGGAGTCCTTGAGATGCAATCCCGATCACAAGTGCCCGTAATCCAAATGGATTGCGAACACGGCGTCCGTTTCTCGACTGCGGCGGGTGCGGCTGCGTGGCGCCTGACGAGTGCGGCTGCGGAACGGCGGGGGAGTGGCGCTCGGGGATGCGGCGGCGTGGCGGAGCGGCGTGGGGCCAGACGGGTACGGCTACGTGGCGTCGGCGGCGTGGGACCTGCTGGGAGCGGCTTTGCGGTCGCGGCGACGTGGAGCCCGGCGGTACGGCTGCGCGGTGCCCTCACCTTAGCGCCCGGGCCCTTCGGAGGGGAGAGTGGCCGAGCCCCCTCGCCCTCATCCGGACGACCAGTCGAATTCAACCGTTGGTGAGCACACGTGGAGACATCCGGGCCATCGTCGGGGCGGGCCCCGCGCCGAAGGCACCTCAATGTAGTCATTGACAACTTCGTTCCGACCCATCAATCTTGCCACCGCCCACATTCCCTGCGACCCCGATCTCCGGAGTGACGCGTGGCCTACCACCACGGAAACCTGCGAGAAGCCCTGCTCGAGCGCGCCGCCGAGGTCATCGCCGACCGCGGAGTCGAAGGGCTGAGCCTGCGCGCCCTGGCCCGCGACCTCGGCGTGTCCCACGCGGCCCCGCGGCGGCATTTCGCCGACCGGACCGCGCTCATCGCCGAGCTCGCGAAGGAGGGGTTCCGGCGCAGCGTCGAGGCGATGAACGCAGGCGCCGAGGCGGCGGGGCCCGACCCCGTCGCGCGCTACCGCGCGCTCGGCCGGTCGTACGTGCGCTTCGCCTGCGAGCAGCGCGCCCTCTTCCTCGCACAGAACCATCCGGAGGTGCGGGCCATGCTCGACGACGACGTGCGCGCGGCGCAGAGCGAGTGGTTCCGGACGCTCCGCGAAGGCGCCGAGGCGGCGCAGCGCGCGGGCTGGCATCCCGAGGCCGATACCGAGGCGCTCATCGCCTTCAGCATCGCGGGTGCCTCGGGCGCGGCGACGCTGCTGGCCGACCCGAGCTGGCTGCGACTGCTGGGCGTCGAGGACGTCGAGGCGCTCGCGGACGACGTGCTCGACCTCGTCGTGCATCGCAGCCGCACGACCGCGCTCCCGGGCGCCAGCGCCGGCGATGCGTCGCCGGACGACACGCACACCGGACCCGACCATCCCGAAACGAGGAGAGCCTCATGAGATCGCTCGAATTCCTGGGAAAGCTGGGCGAGTGGGGGCCGGTCCTGTTCGGCCTCGGCTTCATCGCGCCGCTGATCGCCCAGTCGATGGACGCCGCCGGCGTCGCCGCCCCCTTCGGCCTGAGCACGCTGCAGCTGGGTCTCATCATCGGCCCTTCGATGGGACTCGTCGCCAAGCTGCGAAGGAGCTGGATATGAGCGCCGCCACGACGACCGACGCCGGCGCGGGGGTGCCCGTCGCGCCCGAGGCCCCGCCGAGCAACCGCGCGCTCATGCGCGAGGAGTACGCCATCGCCCGCAAGTACATGGGCCGCGTGCCGTGGGAGATGGTCGCCTGGGGCATCGGCAACTTCCTGCTCTGGCTCTCGCTCTTCCCGCTCGTGCTGATGGGCGTCATGCCGCTCTGGCTGGGCTTCATCCTCGCGACCTTCTGCTGCTGCATGGCCTATCTGCCCTCGCACGAGGCCCAGCACTCGATCATCGGAGCAGAAGGCACGAAGTGGCGCTGGCTCAACGAGCTCGTCGGGCACGTCTCGACCATCCCGCTGGTCTTCCCGTACCGGATCGCCTGGATCACGCACAAGCAGCACCACGCCCACGCCAACGACCCGCTGAAGGATCCCGACTACGCCGTGACCGCGCCGACGTGGTGGCAGTCGGCGTTCCGCTCGCTCAAGGAGCGGAACCCGATGCGAAACGAAGGCTATCGGCGCTGCCTGGAGGAGAGCGAAGATCCGATGGTCGGTCGTGCCGTCGCGGAGGGGGCGGTGCTGAGCCTCGTCTACTACGCGGTGCTCACCGCGATGGCGTGGTCGGGCTTTGCGATCGAGGCCTTCTTCCTCTGGTGGCTGCCGCGGCACATCGGCTTCTCGTACCTGCTGATCTTCCTCAGCTGGGCGCCCCACCATCCGGGTGACCAGACCGGCCGTTACGGCGACACCCGGGCGTGGAAGTCAACGGTCGGGACGATCCTGTCGATGGGGATGGAGTACCACGTCGTGCACCACCTCTTCCCGAAGATCCCGCTCTTCCAGACGGGCCCCGCCTACTGGGAGATGAGAGATCTGCTGGAGAAGCGAGGCATTCGCAACGACGGTCTGTGAGGACGACCGCTCAGAACAGGTCGACGAGCTGCGGCGTCCTCCAGGTGAAGCCCGTCACGGCCGTGTGATTGAACAGGTCGGAGCCTCCCGGTCGATCGAGGTACTGCTGCAGGTAGCCAGCCTGGAACGTGAGTCCGCCGGGCAGACCCTTCATGAAAGCCACCACGAGGTGGTTCTCGCCGAGCCCGGTCGCGCGAACGCGGCTCGTCTCGTTGAAGTTGACGAAGAACTCGTTGCGCACGACGAGGTCGAAGTCACGGCCGAGGTCGAATCTCACGCCCACGTTGAAGCGCCCGCGCACTGCCACGTCGGACGCGCCCTCGAAGAATCGCTCCTCGAGCCAGAAGTGCAGAGGGAAGGCGACGCGCGCCCAGGGCCGAGGCGCCCAGGCGACGCGTTGCCAGAAGCGATGCTCGCGCCTGTCGTCGGGATTCTCGAAGCCGTGCATGTCGTAGCCGACGGCCGCCTCGGTGTGATGCGGCAGCGCCACGGCCAGCCAGGGACGCACTACGGTGCGCTCGTACGCATCCTTCACGCCGTCGGTCCACCGATTCTGGACCATGGTATGGAAGGAGAGCCGCTCGCCGAGGGGCACGTCGATCTCGTTGACGAGCCAGAGTGCCGCGTCGTGCTCGTTGCCAGCACGGGCGCGGCCGGACACCGCGGTGCACGCGACCGCGACGCATGCAAGAACGAGAAGCGCGCGGTGGTGAGCAGCAGGCAACGATCGTCACTCCAGTATCGTTCGGGCGAGCCCCCGCCCGGCGGAATACCATACACGCCGGACCTGCGGAGCGGGCCACGATCGCTCGCGTTGGAGTGAAGCGCCACTCGTCCTGAATCGCACCGCCTTCGCCTATGCTGCGCGAACCCTTACAGAGCTCATGGGCCGGCGGCCCTGCGAGATCACCCGAGCGCACCGGAGACCCGACAACATGCAGATCGGCCGCACCGCCAACCCGGCGCTCAGCGCCAACACCTTCGTCGGGCTCCCGGCGGCGACCCGCGACGACGTCATGACCCTCGGCGGCACGGTCGGCAAGAGCACGATCCTGCTGCTCGTGCTGCTGATCGCAGCCTCGTACACGTGGGATCTGCACTTCGGTGGCGCAGAGACATCCGCACTGATGCCCTACATCTGGGGCGGCGCCGGCGTCGGCTTCGCGCTCGCGCTGATCACGGTGTTCAAGAAGACGTGGTCGCCAGTCACCGCGCCGCTCTACGCAGGCGCCCAGGGTCTCTTCCTCGGGGCCTTCTCCGGCTACATGGAGTCGCTCTTCCCCGGCATCGTGATCCAGGCGGTCGGGCTCACCTTCGGCACCTTCGCCGCGCTGCTGATGGCCTACGCGTCCGGGCTCATCAAGGCGACCGAGAACTTCAAGCTCGGCGTCGTGGCAGCGACGGGTGGCGTCGCGCTCGTCTATCTCGTGAGCATCGTCATGGGCTTCTTCGGCACGGGCATCCCGATGATCCACGAGTCCGGACCGATGGGCATCGGCTTCTCGCTCGTCGTCGTCGTGATCGCCGCCCTGAACCTCGTGCTCGACTTCGACTTCATCGAAGCCGGCGTCGAGCACGGCGCGCCGGGCTACATGGAGTGGTACGCGTCCTTCGGCCTGCTCGTGACGCTCATCTGGCTCTATCTCGAGATGATCCGCCTGCTCTCGAAGCTGCGCAGCCGCAACTGATGCAAGCCGCCGCGCGTCTCGCCCTCCTCCTCCTGCTGATGAGCCTGCCGGGATGCACCGGCGTGCCCGACGGTCTCGAGCCCGTGCGCGAGTTCGAGCTCGAGCGCTATCTCGGCACCTGGTACGAGATCGCCCGACTCGACCACCGCTTCGAGCGTGGCCTGACCGACGTGTCGGCCACCTACGCCCTGCGTGAAGACGGCGAGATCGAGGTCCGCAACCGCGGCTTCGAGCCCGAGAAGCAGCGTTGGAAGGAGGCGATCGGTCGTGCCCGCCCGATCGGTGCGCCCGACACAGGGAGCCTGAAGGTCAGCTTCTTCGGCCCCTTCTACGGGGGCTATCACGTGATCGCGCTCGATCGCGAGCGCTACGGCTCGGCGATGGTGAGCGGCCCCGATCGCGGGTACTTGTGGATTCTGGCGCGGGAGAAGCAGATCTCCCCCGAGCGGCGCGACGCACTGGTCGACCAGGCGCGGGCATCGGGCTTCGACGTCGACGCTCTCATCTGGGTCGAGCACTCGAGAGAAGATCCCGCGCTGTCGCCCTGACGCCGCCTCAGCGCGCCCGGAAGCGCACGGGGACGCGCCCCGGCACACGAAACAGCGAGCGCCCCCACTGCGTCTCCTCGTCGAGCAGCTCGAACTCGCCGAAGCGCTGCACGAGCCTGCCGATCGCGATCTGCGACTCGAGCCGCGCGAGGTGTGCGCCGAGGCAGAGGTGCGCCCCGCCCCCGAAGGAGAGCTGCGCCGGCGGTGCGGGCGTCGCCGCGAAGCGCGCGATGTCGAAGCGCTCCGGGTCGGCGTATGCATTCGGGTCACGATTGCCCGCGGCGAGACCGATCGCGACCTCCTCGTCGGTCTCGAGGCGGTAGCCTCCGAACTCGATCGGCTCGTGCACGATCCGCACCGTCCAGGTGATCGGCCCCGAGTAGCGCAGGCACTCCTCGGTCGCGCTCTCGATCAGGTGCGGCTCGTCGTGCAGGCGCTCGAGCTCTTCGGGATTGCGGATGAGCGTCGTCAGCCCATTCGCGATCAGGCCGATCGTCGTCTCGAAGCCCGCGATCAGCAGACCGATCGATTGGACGAGCAGCTCTTCGGGACCGAGCCGATCCCCCTCCTCCTCGGCCTGGATGAGAGCGGTCAGCAGATCGTCGCGCGGATCGCCGCGCCGCCGGTCGATGAGCTCGTTGAAGTAGCCGGCGAGCGCGATGCGAGCCTTCTCGACCCGCTCGACGAGCTCGGGCGGGTTGTTGCCCCGACGCAGCGCGAGCCCGTGGGTCGCGTCGGCCGTCCAATCGGTGAAGCTGTCGCGATCCTCGATGGGCACGCCGAGCATCTCGCAGATGAGCGTTGCGGGCACCGGCAGCGCGAGATCCTTCACGAGATCCATCTCGCCGCGATCGGCCACCGCGTCGAGCAGCTCGTCGGTCACGGCCTCGATGCGCGATCGCCAGGCCGCGATCGAACGGGGCGTGAACGCCTTCGAGACCAGGTTGCGCAGCCGGGTGTGGGTGGGCGGATCGGTGAGCAACATGAACTGGCCTTGCGCGGTCTTCTGCGCCTGCTCGACGGTCTCGCCCGGCAGCGTGCCGTTCGTCTCCCGCATGCCGGCCCCGCTGTAGCGGAGCATGCGGAGGCAGTCCTCGTAGCGCGTGAGGCGCCAGACGCCCTCCGGCGTGATGCTCACCGGGTGCTCTTCGCGCAGCCGCCGATGGAACGGATACGGGTCTTCGTTGTAGGCGGCGTCGAAGGGGTCGGCCCCGTGCCAGCCGGGCTCGGGCCGAGAGGGCGTCTCGATGGCTTCGGTCATGGAGCGGAGGATAGCGGCATGCGCCACCCCCGCGTGCCCGACGAGCGGGGGGCGCCCCGCCTCCTAATAGTTCACCTGGGCTTCGAGGCGGCCGCCCTCGCCCTTCACGATCGTGAGCCGCGTCAGGCATGCCATGCAGTAGATGCGGTCGCCCTCGCGGAGCTCCCTCGCCGAGCGCACCACGATCTTGCAGACCGGGCACAGCGCCTCGTTCGGTGCGAGCTCATCCGTCGGACCGCCCCACTTCCGATAGAACTTCCGGTACTTGACGGGCACCTCGTCGAAGCCCTGGTCGTCGAGCTCGTAGCGCTTGCGCGGGCGCTCGGGCTCTTCCACCTCCTCGAACAGGTCCTCGTCGATCGCCTCGACCGAGTCGAGACCCTCGAGCTCCACCATCACGACACCCCCAATCTCTCGACGGCCCTCAGGTAGTCGCGTCCGAGCCGCTCGCGCTGATCGGCGGGCACGCCGAGATCTTGCTGCGCGGCATCGAAGGTGCGCAGCACCAGCGGATCGAGCTCACTGCGAAGGACCTTGAGCCGTCCGCGCAGGCTCGCCTTCTCTGCGAGCTGCGGGCCCAGCTCGCTCTCGCCAAAGCCGATGTGGCGCCGCTCGTCGCGGATGATCCGCTCGAGCAGATCGCGGGTCACCGGATCGGCGCCTTCTGCATGGACCCGGAACGTCGCGAACTCCATCGACTCGAGCACGACGTTCTGCATGAAGACGCCGGCCTCCCACTCCCGCGCATCGACGAGCTGCACGAGGCGATCCGCGAACTCGAGGATCGTCGGGTGGGCGCGTCTGGGGATCTCGGTGTCGGGATCGGTGACGCCGAGCTCGCGCATCCTGTACAGGATCGCCTCGAGGTGGCGCGCCTCGTCCACGGCCTGGGTCGCGAGGAAGATCTTGCACTCGCGGTTCGGCGCCAGGCGGGCCAACGCGCTCGACGCGTCGAGCGCCGCCTCCTCGCCGACGGCATAGGTGCAGAGCAGGTTGATCAGGCGCTCCCGATCCTCGTCCTCGATCGCGTCTTCCTGCAGGCCGTCCGCGTGCCCATGGTGGGTCGCCGTGAGGTAGCCCTGCACGGTGTCGAACCAGTGGTCGAAGCTCAGCACCTGGGTCCTGAAGTCCTCGGGCTCGAGCGCGTGAATCTCACTCTCGATGTCCATGCGACGGTTGCCTCCCAGCCTCTGCTGCAGCGCCGTCCATGACGCAGCATCGAGCCGCCCGGCGGCCATGTTGCACTCGAAGTGCGCGGGCCACGGGCTCTCTCGTCGTCGCATTCGAATTGCACCATCCATGCCAGCGTCGAGGAGGCTCTGGGGGGACTGCAACGAGGGGCGCTGGGGCGACCTGCCCCGCATCGCCTCGGGTTCGGGGCTGCTCGCCACCGGGCAGGCCCTGGCACTCAGCCGGGGTGCGCGACAGGTCCCTCAGCAGGAACGGCATCGTGCTTGCACTCACGAAGTGCGACTGAAAATACGACGTTCGCACGGACGCGGGCGTAGACATGGGCGCACCGCGCCGGAGGCTTCAAGACATGGGCGACTTCCTCAGTGGCTACTCGATCCAGCGCTGGCTCGAATCCTGTCCTCAGGGCTACCTGATGGACACCGAGTACGGGCACAAGGCGAGCGAGAAGGAGCCGGACATCGTGGTCGAGGACCCGCTGCTCAAGGAGCAGGCGATCTCGCTCACGGTGCAGCTCGTCGCCGGTGAGCGCTGCGCGCTGGCCGCGTCCTCGGGCCTCATCAACGCCGCGCCCGACGAGGCGAGCAAGCGCTTCCTCGCGACCCAGACGCTCGACGAGGCACGCCACGTCGAGGTCTTCACGCAGCGCCTCCTCGACCTGGGCGTCAAGCGGAACGAGGTCGACGACGTCGTCGCCAAATACGCCAACCCGAACCTCGTGAAGTTCGCCGAGACGCTGCTCGAGAAGGTCGACAAGAAGGACTTCGTCGCAGGCGTCGTCGGCCAGAACATCGTGCTCGAGGGCATGGCCTTCAGCGTGTTCGAGCTGCTGCACACCGGCATGGAGAAGGCGAACCCGAAGTTCGCCCACACGCTCGCGGGCACCATCGCCGACGAGCGGCGCCACGTCGGCTTCGGCGAGAACCGCATCGGCTCGCTGATTCGCCAGTACCCGGAGAAGAAACAGGAGGTCGAGCAGCTCCAGAAGGAGATGACCTACTACATGCTCGCGACGTTCGCGGATCGCTTCCGCGACCAGTCGGCGATGGCCGAGCGCGAGCGCGCCCAGGAGCTCATGGCCAAGGAGGGCATCCAGGGTGACGACAGCGCCGAGTACCACGGCGTGAACGTCGCACAGGCCTCGCCCGAGGAGCTCGAAGCGGTGCTCTCCAACACGGTGCTGAGCGAATTCAAGAAGCGGCTCGACCGCGTCGGCATCGAGTACCAGTCGCCCGATCGTCCCTGATCAGGAGCAATGAAGCCTCGAGACACGGAGGGCCCCGTATGCGGGGCCCTTCTCATTTCCGGGGACCGGCCAACGGACTCAGCCCGTGTTGGCCTCGCGTCGGCTCCGCCGATAGAGCGTCTTGCGGTCGATGCCGAGGACGCGTGAGGCCTGCATCTGATTGCCGCCGGTCTGCTCGAGCACGATGTCGGTGTAGAGCTTCTCGAGGTCGCGCAGACTGACGCCGTCGAGGGCGAGGCTGCGCAGGCTCGCCTGCACCGACGCAGCCGACTCGGCCGGCCCACTGCTCTGGAGCGCAAGCCGTACGTCCTCGGCGGTGATCACGCGATCCTCCGACAGGGCAAGGACGCGCTCGAGCGCGTTCTCGAGCTCGCGCACGTTCCCCTTCCAGGGCTGGGCGGCGAGCAGACGTGACGCGTCCGACGCGAGAACGCGGTCCGCCGCGTCGGGATGCTTTCGCAGGAGCGCCAGCGCCAGCGGCGCGACGTCCTCCGGCCGCTCGCGCAGCGGCGGCAGGTGGATCGGGATCACGTTCAGGCGATAGAAGAGATCCTCGCGGAACCTGCCCTCGGCGATCTCCTCGGTGAGGTCACGGTTGGTCGCCGCGATGATGCGGACGTCGACCTTCACACTCTTGTTGCCACCGACGGGCCGGATCTCCCGATCCTGCAGCGCTCGCAGGATCTTGCTCTGCAGCACCGGCCCCATGTCGCCTATCTCGTCCAGGAAGAGCGTCCCGCCGTCAGCCTCCTCGAAGAGACCGCGCTTCGACGCGTGAGCGCCGGTGAACGCACCCTTCACGTGGCCGAAGAGCTCGCTCTCGAGCAGACCTTCCGGGATCGCCGTGCAGTTGACCGGCACGAACGGCTTACCTGCTCTCGCGCCATGAAAATGGATCGCGCGGGCCACCATCTCCTTGCCCGTACCGCTCTCGCCCGTGACCAGCACACTGCTACGGCCGTGGGCGACCTTGCGGACGAGGGAGAACACGTCGTGCATGGCCGCGCTCTCGCCGATGAGCTCGCCGAGAGAGCCGCTGTCATCGACGGCGCGCCGCAGCCTCCGGTTCTCCTGCTCGAGGCTCCGCTGCTCGTACGCCTTCTCCACCGTGATCTGCACGATCTCGGGCTCGAAGGGCTTGGTGATGTAGTCGTAGGCGCCAGCCCGAATCGCTTCGACCGCGGAGTCGATCGAGCCGAAGGCCGTCATCAGCACCACCGGCGTATCGGGCCGAAGCGCGCGTAGCTCGCCGACGAGCTCGATACCGCTGCGCCCCGGCATCCGGATGTCGCTCACGACGACGTCGGGGTCGAACTCGGCCGACTGATCGAGCGCGGCGTCGACGCTGCCCGCCTCCGCCACCTCCCAGTCTTCGTCCCGAAAGAGCGACGCCAGCATCTCGCGCATGGCCGCGTCGTCGTCGACGACCAGAAGTCTTCTGCTCTCGGCCATCTAGGCTCCCATCCCTCCCGCTGCCCCAGCCCTTGCGCGCCGAGGGCGAAGGCCACCACCGCCCGGCCACGATCGGCACAGTGGCGAAATGCCCCTCTCGGTGGCAGGACAGCATGGCGCATCCGGGCACGAGAGGCACGGCGCCCCTGATCGGGGCAGCTAGCCCCCAGCGAGCGTTCAGTCGTCCTGCGGCGGTGCGCCCTGCAGCGGCAGCCGGAGCACGAAGCAGGCGCCGGGTGTGCTCGTCTCGTCGAGTGCCAGCGTCCCGCCGTGATCCGACGCGATGCCGCGGGCGACGGCGAGGCCGAGGCCGCTCCCCTTGCCGGCCTCTTTCGTCGTGATGAAGGGCTCGAAGAGCTTGTGGCGCACGTCCACCGCGATGCCGGGGCCGTCGTCGCAGACCCGCGCGACCGCGAAGTCACCATCCTTCCAGAGCGAGACGTGCAGCTTGCCACCCTGCCCCATTGCGTCGACCGCGTTCAGGATCAGGTTGAGGAAGACCTGTTGGAGGCGCTCCGCGTCGGCGTGCACGACGACCGAGGCATCGAGCTCCCGGACGACCTCGATGCCATGCCGCGAGATGCGCTCGCCGAGAAACACGAGCGTCTTGTCGATGATGCTCGCGAGCGCGACGTCGGTCGGTGCGTGCCGGCTCGGCCGCGCCATGCCGAGGAGCGTCTGGATGATCCGCGAGATGCGCCCGATCTGCTCTTGGATCGTGCGCAGCCTCCAACGCGCCTTCTCGTCCTCGACGGCCCGCTCGAGCAGCTTGGCGTGGCCCTGGATCACGCCCATCGGCGTGCCGATCTCGTGGGCGAGCCCGGCGACGAGCGCCGCGGTATCGGCGAGCTCCTCAGCGGCCCGTGCCCGCTTCTGCGTCTTGCGCAGCTCCACGCCGCGCTCGTCGAAGAGCCGTCGCACCTCGCCGTGGGCCTGACGGAGCTTCTCGTTCAGGGTCGTCAGGTCGGCCTCGTGTCGCTCGATGTACGCCTCGATCGCGAGCTGGGCATCGAGCATCAGCCGCTTGTGCAGCGCCACGAGGGTCAGCTCGGCCTGCGTCGTATCCTCTTCGAACGCCGCACACACGTGGGGCGTCAGCAACGACAGGTAGAGGGCGTACGCCCCGAGATACCAGGAGGGCTCGAGGCCGATCTCCGCGTGCACCCGGCCGATCTGCCGGCGCCGCTCGATGTGCGCCTCGTCGATCTCGTCGTCGGCGAGCGAGAGCAGGTACGCGCGCTGCTGCGCGAGCAATCGCTCACGCGTCGCCGGGTCCTTCAACAGGGTCGCCGTCTCGGGAAACGCCATGAGGTGGTGGTAGAACGCGTCGACGAGCTCGGTGGCGCGCGCTGCGAGCGTCGGGCGCAGGTCGACGAGGCGATCGAGATCGTCGGGCCCGAGCTCGAGGAACGCGAGGCGGGCGACCAGGCTGGACGGAGGAGGCGTCATGGCGTCCTGAAGAAGGGCGCGCGGGAGCGCACGGGATCGAGGATCGAGAAGTCGGTCGGTGGCACGGCGAAGCCGAGCGGGAACGGCGGGCGGCCTTCGAGGCCGATGCCGACGAGGACCCGCGGATGCTGGTAGTAGCCGACGAGTGTCTGGGCGAAGACCGCCGAGAAGAACGCCGGCTGCTCGTCGCGAATGCGCGCGACCACGGCCCGGCGCTCCTCGGGCGGCGTCTCTGCGAAGCCCCCGCCGTGCGCGCCGCGCGCCACCTCGTCCAACGCGTCGAGCCCCGACTCGAGCAGGGGCACGAGATCGGCGCGCTCGGCGAACGTCGCGGCGAGGCCGAGCTCGCCCGCGCCGGGCAGCCGCCCGTCGGTGCTCGGCGGAATCAGCTCGTCGAGCACGAGCGCCAACACCGCCAGCCTTTCCGGAGTCATGTCCCAGTCTCCCCGCCGCTCAGTCGAAGAGCGTCGTCAGGTTCTTCTTGATCGAGTCGGCCACGTGGAGCGCGATCGCCTGGATCGAGTTGCAGGGGTTCACCGCGCCGGAGGTCACGAAGACGCTGCCATCGATGATGAAGAGGTTCTTCACGTCGTGGCTGCGACCCCAGGCGTTCACGACCGAGCGCTCGGGGTCCGTGCCCATGCGCGCCGTCCCCATCAGATGCCAGCCCGCGAGCCCGAGCGGCGCTTCGGAGATGACGTGCTTCGCGCCCGCGGCCTCCAGTGCCTCGGTCCCCCGGGCGATGCCGAAGTCGAGCATGCGCCGACTGTTCTCGCTCAGCCGGTACGAGATCTTCGGAGCGGGGATGCCGTCGGCATCGACCCTCTCGGGGTCGAGGGTCACGCAGTTGTGCTCCTCGGGCAGGTCCTCGCAGATCGCCATCATGCCACCCATGCGATCGAAGATGGAGCCGTACGCCTCGTGGTGGCCCGCGCCCCAGTCGAGCAGGCCGTTGCCGAGACTCAGGAGCGCCGTCGTGATCGGCCCGAAGCCGCGGATCATCTCGAACGAGAAGCCCCGCACGAAGTCGCGGCTCGGGTCGGTCTCGTAGAACTCGTGGCTCCAGAGCGCGCAGCCCGCCGGCCCCTGGTGCGCGAGCAGCGGCTCGTCGAAGACGCCCGCGACCAGCGCGTAGGGATGGAACATGAGGTTCTTGCCGACGAGCCCGCTGCGATTGGCGAGGCCGTCCGGGAACTGCGTCGACTTCGAGTTCAGCAGCAGGCGCGGCGTGCCCACGCCGCTGCAGGCCAGCACGACGATCTCGGCGAGGAGGCGGCGCTCGACGCCCTCTTCGTCGTAGTAGACGACGCCGTCCGCCATGCCGTCCTCGCGCACGAGGATCTCACGCACCCGGCAATGCGTGCGGAGCTCGACGCCGCGGCGCTCGGCCTCGGGCCAGTAGGTCAGATCGGTGCTCGCCTTGGCGCCCTGCGCGCAGCCGGTGATGCACGGGCCGAGGTTGATGCAAGGCGCGCGACCGCTGTGCTCGCGCGTTGCGATCGCGCTGTCGGAGGGCCACCAGTGCCAGCCGAG
>CAYYSY010000260.1:0-8487 GCA_964474355.1 uncultured Spirochaetaceae bacterium
CCACCACGCGCGGGCGTCCCCCGAGAGTGACAGCCGAGCGGCTGCGCAGCGCGCTCCTCGCGATCGAGGGCGAGGTGCCCACGATGGCGAGCCTGGCGGCCGAGCTCGGGGTCGGTGTCGCGACGCTCTACACCCACGTCCGCGGCCAGGACGAGCTCCGCCGGCTGGCGGGAGACGTGGCCTTCGACGCCTGGGAGCTGCCCCCTGCCCTCCCCGGCATGCAGTGGTCGGCGTGGGCCTACGGGTACGCCATGGACGCGCGCACGATGGCGACTCGCTACCCGGCGGTCACCGGCGCGCGGGCGCTCGCAGGCGGCCAGCTTCGCTACGCGGAGCGCGTGCTCGCCCGCTTCGTCGACTTCGGCTTCTCGCCTGACGATGCGCTCGCGACGTTCAATGCGATCGTGCTGATCGTGCTCGGGGTCGGCGCACAGCTCGCCGCCATGCGGGGCGAGGAGATCGAGGCCGGGAAGTCGGGCTGGGATCTGTTCGAGGACGCGTTGACCACGCAGCCCGACACCCTGCCGGTGCTCGGAAGCCTGACGCCGAACGCCCTGCCCGACCCGGAAGGCGCCTACGGCGACCTCGTCTGGTTCACGCTCTGCGGCATCGCGCGGCGCCGCGGCGAGACGCTGCCGGCCGAGCCGCCGGCCTGATCCTCGTCAGTGCCGCGCGCCACGCTGCCCTGCGCCCCTGCGTTCGTCACGAAGAGCCGACGCAGGGATGATCCCCCGCCCACCAGGCCTTCATGCCCCCGGCGAGCTGGACGACCCGACTGAACCCGAGCGACTCGAGCTGCCTCACCGCCGGAATGCTCCGATGAGCCGAGAGGCAGATGCACACGGTCTGGAGATCCGGGTCGAGCTGCAGCGCCTCGATGGCGTCTCGGGTGAATCGCGTGATCGGCAGATTCCTCGCGCCGGCGATGCGCGACTGCTCGAACTCCGACTCGAAGCGCACGTCGACGATCTGGATCGTGGGATCGCCGAGCAGCTGACTGAGCTCGGATGACGTGATCTCCTCGGCGCTTCCGAGCGGAAGCCATTTCAGGATCGATCGCATGGGCGTCCTCCCTGACACGCCCGCGCGAGGCTGCGTGGGCGAGCTTCCCTCAGATCGAGAGCGGCACGATGTCGTCGGGGCCGAGCTTTCGCTCCGCGATCCCCTCGAACCCGTCGGTCCCGGTGTAGGTCTCCTCGCCGATCAGCTTGCCGGCCTCGGCATCGACCGGCCACACGACGCTCATGCGGGTGCGGTACACGTAGTAGGCGTCGGGGTCGTCCACCTCGATCCCCATCGCCGCGAGCGTCCGGCCCGGGTAGGCCATGCTCATCACGCCCTCGGTCATGACGGCGTCGCGGTCGGCGATGACGCGATCGCAGTCGAGCTCGAGCTGATGTGCGCCGGTCTGGATGATCGTGAGGTCGTAGAACGCGCGGACGGCGTCCTTGCTGCCCTTCGGGTTCATCCCCTCCATCTCGGGCACGTCGTGCGCCAGGTACCGCGGTGCCTCGGTGAGCGTGTCGACGACCCCCTCGATGTCGCCCTTCGCCTCCGCCTGCATGTGCGCGAGCACCAGCTCGAGGTTCCGTCGGACGATCGGATCGTCTTCGCGAGCCAGCCTCTCCTGGACGCGCTTCCAGGTGTTGTTCGGATTCAGCTTCATGATCGGTCTCCTCTCGCCGCTCGCTCAGGCGCGAATCGGTCCCGTCAACGACGCCCGCTGCGAGAGCTCGAGCTGGTTGCCCCAGCGGTCGGCGACCATCGAGAAGCGGGCGACCTCGCCCATGGTGACGGCGGGACGCGCGAGGGTAGCTCCACGCTCCAACACGGCCGAGGTCTCGGCGTCGCAGTCGTGGATCTGCACGGTCAGGTAGGTCCAGCCTCGCACGGGCATCATGACCGCCGCTGGCGCCTCAGCGTGCTCTTCGAGGATGATGACGGTCGCGCCGAGCCGCACGCGCTCGGCCTCGACCTCCCACTCGAGGACGTGCCCGAAGTAGTGCTGCGCCGCCGCGAGGTCAGGCACCGAGAAGCGTACACCCAGCTGGTCGATTCCGTCGTCGCCCGGCGGAGCGACACGGACACGCACTTCGTCGGGGCCGACGAGAAGGCTCGCGGCCGACGCCCGGGCATCCGCGATCTGGATCTCCGAGTAGCCCGAGCGACCGGTCGCATCGAGCTGCTCGACGAGGTTCACCTTGACGACCGAGCCGTCCACGTCGAAGCGATGCTGAGTCATGGCCTTCGTAACGGGGAGCAGCTCCGGATCACCGAGGCCGACCTCGCTCGCCATGAACTCGATCATGGCGCGGTCGTCGGTGATGAGTCCGATATCGAGGCGGTCCTTGGCGAGCTTCATGACGAGTGCCCTTCATTCATCGCTACGCGTACAGCCTAGGGAAGCAGCCCGCCGTCGACGGTGATCATCTGCCCCGTCGTGTACCACGAAGCGTCCGCGGCAAGATAGAGCGCCGTGCCGATGACGTCGGCACGCACGTCGAGCGCCTGGGAGTATCTCGACGTGAAGGCGGCGATGGATCAGCTCGCGGGCGACGAAGGCGGAAGCTGACGACCCCACTGGAGACCTGGACGGCGGCGGCCGGTGCCGGACGACCGCGAGCCACTCGAGAAGCTCGGCGACCTGCCGGACGCCCGCGGCATGCGACGGCGCGCAACCAGCGCCCGCGCTAGCCTTCCCCGGTCTCGGTCCCGGAGGCAGGAATGAAGATGGCGTTGACCGCCGTATTCAAGAAGGTGCCCGAGGGCTACGTCGCCTTCGTCGAGGAGCTCTCCGGCGCCAATACCCAGGGCGCCACCCTCGAGGAAGCGCGAGTCAACCTGCGCGAAGCCGTCGAGCTGCTCCTCGAATCGAATCGAGAGCTGGCGAGAATGGCAGCCGCCGACGGCGACGTCATCCGCGAACCCCTGACCATCCCAGAGTGAAGCGCGTACAGCTGGTGCGCCACCTCGAGTCGCAGGGATGCCTGCTGCTCCGGGAGGGCGGTCGTCACTCGGTGTACGTGAACCCCGATGCGGGACGGACGTCGACCGTGCCGAGGCATCGCGAGGTCAACGACTTCCTCGCGCGGAAGATCTGCCGAGATCTGAGGGTCGATCCGCCGCGGCGCTGAATTCTTCGACTCGAAGCGCCGTTGCGCGGTCGACACTCCGTCGAGACTCACCCGATCCATCCGAGCGCCCCCCCCTCGGCGTCCGGCCCATCCGTCCCTATGATCTGCGCGGACTCGACGACACGGGGGTGAGACAAGTCGATGGGAACCATCCGAACTCGGTTACAGACGCGCGCCTGGATGCGCTTCGCAATCTCGACCACGACGCTGCTCGCGCTCGCCGGCTGCACCGAGGAGCCGAGCAAGCTGCTCATCGGGTCGGGGGACACGGCGGGCAGCTACTCGGCCGCCGCGACCGCCATTGCCCGGGTCGTGAACGACAGCGCCGACGACGCCGGCCTCGACGTCGCGGACGCGCCGACGGCCGGCTCGATCGCGAACGTCGATGGCGTCCTGTCGGGCGAGCTGGCCTTCGGCCTCGCCCAGGGCGACGTCGCGCACCGGGCGGTGCAGGGCCTGGGACACTGGGAGGGAAAGGGGCCGCAGCGCGAGCTGCGCTCCGTGTTCACCCTGTTCACCGAGGTGGTGACCGTGGTGGCCACGCGAGACTCCGGCGTGTTCACTACCGGCCAGCTCGTCGGCAAGCGCATCGACATCGGCCACGCTGGCTCGGGCAGTCGCCGCAACGCCATCGACGTGCTCGATGCACTCGGCGTCGATTGGCGAAGCGGCACGACGGTGCACGAGCAGACCGCCGACGACCGCTCGAAGATGTACCTGGGAGGAGAGCTCGACGCGTTCTTCTTGACGGCCGGCCACCCGACCAACGACATCCTCTTCGCGGTGAACTCCGGGCCCGGCGCGCGACTGGTGGGGCTCGATCGGATCGACGAGGTGATCCGAAGGCACCCCTACTACAGCCGGACGACGATCTCGCTCGCGCTCTACCCCGGCCTGGAGAACGACACGCCCGTACCGACCGTCGGCATGAAGACGGTGCTGCTCACCTCGGCGAGCACGCCGGAAGAGACGGTGTACGCGCTGACCCGCGCCGTCTTCGCGCAGATCGAGTCGCTCGGCAAGTTCGACCCGGTGCTGCGGACGCTGACTCGTGCCGAGATGGTGCAGGGCATGAACGCCCCGCTGCATCCCGGGGCGGAGCGGTACTTCCGCGAGGCGGGGCTCCTGGGCGGGGGCTGAGCCAGCGAGAGCCCAGCACCAGCGTCAACCGGTGAGCGGCTCGACGATCTCCTTCGCGAACTGCTCGAGGACGGCCTGGTCGCCGCCCTGGATCACGATGTAGCTGATGCCGGTCTCCTCGCGCTGCCGCTGCAAGCGCTCGCGAATCTCCTGCACGGAGCCCGTCAGGAAGAGCGGACAGTCGGCCACCTGCTCGGGCGACATCCCGCTTCGCTGCGCGAGCGCGGCGCGCAGGCCCGAGGGATCGTCGGTGATCGCGACGACGAACGTGAGCGAGTTGAGCTCGATGGCGTCGGGGTCGCGGCCCGCGGCAATCGCACCCTCGCGCACCCAGCCGACCTTCTGACGCACGCGCTCGGGCGAGCTGTCGGCCGGCGTCTCGGCGGTGATCCTGCCCTCGACCATCTTCGGGTTGATGCCGACGATGTCCGCATGACGGCCCGCAAGCCGCAGCAGCCGCGGTCCGCCACCGCCGATCAGGATCTTCGGCCGCCCGTGGCCTTCGAGCTCCGCAGCGCGCGCGATCTCGTTCGTCTGGTAGTGCTCGCCCTCGAATGTGGTCCGCTCGTTGTCCCACATCGACGTGATGATCTGGAGCGCCTCTTCGAGGCGCGAGATGCGCGTGCCCGGCGGGTCGTAGGGGAGACCGGCCTCGACGTAGTCGCTCTCCATCCATCCCGCGCCAATGCCGAACTCGTGCCTTCCGCCGGACATCAGGTGAAGCGTCGCAGCCGCCTTCGCGGAGATCACCGGGTGGCGGTAGTCGACGTCGAAGACCAGCGTGCCGACGTTCAATCGATCGGTCGCGGCGGCGATGCCCGAGAGCGCGGTCTGCGGATCCCACTGCGTGCCGAAATGATCGGGAAGGAAGACGGTCGAGTAGCCGAGCGATTCGATCTGCCGCACGTCCTGCTGCCAGCTGTCGGGCGGCAGCTTGTTGATCTGCACGCCGAATCGGAACGGATGAGGCATGGGAGCTCCTTCGTGGGTGGGGGGACGACCGAGAGTACACCCGATGCACGCCCGTCCCTGGAATCATCGCGAAGAGTCGGGGAGAGGCGCCATGGTGGCGGCCGGAGCGCCGCAGCGCCGCAGCCAATCGACCGACGCCCGCCACGCGCGAGCCTACGCCCGCTCGACCTCGATCGGAATCCCCGTCATGAACGCCTGACCGCTGAGGGGCTCGAAGCTGCCGGGCCCGCTCGGCAGCAGCACGTTCGCGTTCGCGCCCGGCTGCTCTTGCGCGAAGCGCAGGGCGGGGGTGCGCGCGTTGCCGGCGCCGTGGGGCAGCGCGGCTGCGCCGCGCACCAGCCCGTCGTCGAGCGCGAGCTCGACCTCGATCTCGCCCCACTCGTTCGAGACCCGCACGCGATCACCCACCCCGAGCCCGCGCTCGGCCGCGTCGTCGGGATGCAGCCAGAGGCGCGGCTCGCGGTGCCTGCGACCGCGCACCTTGGGCAGATTCTGGTACCAGCTGTTGTGCATCGAGGGCTCGCGCTTGGTGATGAGCTTCAGCGCACCGCCGGGCTCGCCGGCCAGCTCGCCGAAGATCTGCTCGGCGCGCTCGAGCGCGCCCTCGCCTTCGAAGAGCTTCGGGCAGCAGTCGACCCGGCCATCCTCGGTCTGGATCACGTCGTCGTAGAACCCGCCCGGCTCTCGCCGCGGGAGCACCATGGTCGAGCTCGGCATGGCGCGGATTTCGTCCGTCGACGCGCCGGCGCCGCGCAGCATGTGGTCGAGGCGTCCGAAGAGCGGCGGGTCGTCGCCGTGATCGAGCGCGCTCTTGAAGCCGAGCGCCTGCTCGAGCCGCGCAAAGATCCACCACTCGGGGCGCCGCTCCCCGCGCGCCGGCACCACGGGCTCGGCCACCTGCACGAAGGGACGATGCTGCAGCCCCAGGCCGCAGAGGTTCAGGTCGTGACGCTCGAAGCCGTCGGTGGCGGGCAGGACATAGTCGGCCAGCTGCCCCGTCGCATTGCGATAGAGATCGACGGTGACGAGCAGCTCGAGCTCTTCGAACGCGGCGCGCAGACGGGCCTCGCCACCGACTGTCAGCACCGGGTTGCCGCTCACGACGAAGAGCGCGCGGATCGGGCTCTCCTCGGTCGTCACGGTCTTCACGTAGTCGGCGAGGAGGTTGCCGGGCAGTGAGCCGCGGATCTTTCGCACGCGGCCGTGGTCGGTGTCGGCGAACTGCCGGCTCGGGTCGATGCGACCGCTCCGCGGCGCGTCCGCATAGAACCCCTCGCCGTAGACGTTGCCGCCGCGGCGGTCGAGGTTGCCCGTCACGAAGACGAGCATCTGCACGAGCCAGTAGGCGAGCGTGCCCTGCCGCCCCATGTTGAGGCCGGTGGACATGGTGGCCGACGCGCTCGGGGCGTCGGCGAACTCGTGCGCGAGCTGGCGGATGCGCTCGGGCGAGAGACCGACGACGTCGGCGACGCGCTCCGCCCGGTAGCGCCGCACGAACTCGAGCAGCGCGTCCACGTGCGCACCGTGTCGCTCGAGTACCGCGGCATCCATGCGCCCCGAGTCGGCGATCTCGGCGATCATGGCCGCGAGCAGATACACGTCGCTGTCGGGCCGGACGAGCACGACCTCACCCGTCCCGGACGCGCTCTCGATGGCGCGCGAGTTCACGAAGCGCACCGTGCCGCCGCGCCCGCGGACGTCGCGCAGCACCCGCATCGGATCGGCGATCGACACGAAGCTCATCCGCGAGACGCGCGGGTTCGAGCCGAAGACGAGCAGGTGATCGGTGTGGTCGAAGTCCGGGATGGGGTGGCAGGTGGACGTACCGTAGACCGCCTCGCTGCCGGCGAACTTGTTCGCGCAGTCCTGGGTGCCCGAGCTGAAGTTCTTCCGCACGCCGAGCTGGTAGAGGAAAGAGCCGACCGCCGGCCCAGCGAGCGCGTTGAACGCCATCGGGTTGCCGATGTACGAGCCGAACGCCTCGGGGCCGTGGCGATCGAGCACGCCGCGCACACGCTCCGCGATCTCGTCGATGGCGACGTCCCATGAGACGCGTTCGAACGTGCCGTCGGCGCGGCGGCGCTCGGGGTAGTCACAGCGGTCGGGGTCGCGGTGGAGGTCGGCGCCCGCGAGGCCCTTGTTGCAGGCGAAGCCCGCGGTGACGGGGTGATCGGCGTCGGGGCGAAGCGAGACGAGCTCGTCACCCTCGACGCGGGCGATCAGCCCACAGCTCGGCTCGCAGACTCGGCAGAAGGTCGGGATCTCTCGCATGGCGAGAGTCTAGTGCGATTTCTCGCCGATCCATGGCGGCCGGGTCCTTCGAATAGCCAGGGGCTGCGGATGAAGCTGTCCCATCCGAAGCCGTCGGCTCAGCCCTCGTCGCGGCGCTCCTCGATCATGCGCTCGATGGCCACCTCGCCGAGCGGCTCCGGCTGCTTCACGGTCAGGCTCTCGGCCCACTCCCGCGCAAAGTCCCGATCGAGGGTGGAGTGGACGACCGCGATGACGACCGAGGCGAGCAGCGCGCCGAGTGTCGCGAGCGCGCTGTCCTTGTGCGCGTCCCAGATGTCGCCCTGCGTTCCGAGATAGGCCATGCCCAGATCTCCTCCGAAGACGACCGCGGCGCCCCACTCGATCAGCTCGTAGAGCAGCGACGTCGACATCACGACGAGCAACGGGAACAGGTAGCCCCAGAACCCGGCCGCGTTGGCGACGCGGAGGAAGACCTCGCGCACCGGATACGTGATCAGGACGCCATACAGGAAGTGGATGAGACGATCGAAGTGGTTGCGCTCCAGGCCGAGCACCGAGCTCAGGCTCTGCCCGAACAGCGCGCGCGACCAGTCGTCGTACGGGACCTCCGAGTACGTGTAGTGCGAGCCCACCTCGTGCAGCGAGAGGAACACGAAGAGACACGTATAGGAGATGTTGGAGAGTGGTAGCCGGCGGTACGTCGCCACGAGCGTCGCGACCGCGGCGAAGACGAGGAGGTTCTCGAGCAGCCAAGCGTCGCGGTACCAGGGCGACCAGCCCAGGGCGACGAACAGCAGCGCGAAGACGGCCAGGAGGACGATCGGATAGCGGCGTCCCACTGACGCGGCGGGCTCATGGGTGCTCGACGACATGCCCCGAACGGTAGGGAACCCGGCGATCTCGCGACGGGGCCGACGGTGGCGCGAACCCTCGGGCGAGCGGCGCGCCTCCCCTAGATCTCGAGCACCGTGCGCACGCCCCGACTCGC
>CAYYSY010000261.1:0-14017 GCA_964474355.1 uncultured Spirochaetaceae bacterium
TTCATCTTGATCCGTGGTAGCACAAGGTACACCGATGATGCGCCCTTTTTCACTGGCGGCGCGGACGATACTTTCCACTTCATGCAGACTAATCTTACGGATGGCGGATAGGTAGGCCCATTGATCCAGATACGCTGTCAAATGATCGTCAATGAAAAGGCTGTTTCCAACATCCCGAGGTTGTTTTTGTAACGGCAACGCGATGAGATTGCCGAAGCCACCTCGTGGCAGTGTGTCTTGGTTGGGAAAGAAGCGATCATAAGAATCCAACCCGATGTCAGGTCGACGCTCCATCGTCTCGGTCAGGATATGTGACCCAAGCTTTCGGGCCAAAGTCGCGGGCAAGGCACGATCAAAAAACAGCCAAATATGTCCGCCTTGCCCCGATCGTGATCGCTCCAATGCGGCGGGTAGGTTCAGTGTCCGGCAGGTATCCATGAATGCAGTGGCATCTTGATCCCAACGTAACTTGTCGAAGTCCACGGCTAAGAAGAAACAAGTTTCGTCTTGGAGCATCGGATAGACGCCCATGACGAAGTTTTGACCATTGTTGTCCTGGCCGGATAGATGCCAACGAATAACGTCGTCTGTTACGGGTCGGAATTGTTGGTTTGGACAGGCGGTGCATTTGATTCTGGGTTTTTCGCAAAGACGTGGAACCCATTCATTGGCACAAGCGGGCTGGTAACCTGATTTGCCTGTCTTTCGACTCTCAAAGCGAAGCGGATACACATCGTCTCGCCCTCTAAAAAGCGAACGAAATAGAGCTATTTTGTCTTTAACAGGTGATTTTTGATGGACTGTGTGGTCGTTACGGGGCATGGTGGACTGCTTGAGGCTGCTTATTGAGAGTCGGTCGCAAATGGCGAAACGGCCGGAAGCCATAAACATAGATCACAACATTGTATACGGGACAAACCCGATAAAGTTTGACTATGGTGTCCCCATATTCTCAAGGGATGGGTGCTCAATGAGGTGGATTTGGAGCGACACCTGATTCTGAACAAGAGTTTTGCGACACTCGATATGAACGTGATCCGCGGGGAGTTGGAGGGAATTGTAGGACGTTCAATCACGACGCCCAAGACCATGCTGTTCCTCGATGAGATTCAGGCAACCCCGGCGTGTTAGTTGGCCAGCCTTTTGAGCCATCCCAAAAGATTGGTCACGAGAACGGAATTGTTTTCGATCTTACGAGCCGTGCGACATACCAGAACACGTTTGGTGGCGCCAATCATATCGCTAGTCTTGTTCAGCCGGTGGATCATTTCCGTGGAGGGATTCGAAGTTAGTTTGAATTCAACACCCCATCGTTCATGCCCCCAATCTAGAACAAGGTCAAGCTCGTACCCGTCTGAGGTTCGGAAGAAATAGGTCTGTGCTGATTTACCGGAAGCGGACAACGTCGCCAATGTCTGTTCGAAGACAAAACCTTCCCAACTTGCCCCGAGCCACGGTTGGCGATAGAGCTGGTCAAGATTGTTAACACCCATCAAGGTGTGCAACAGCCCGCTATCTCGCCAGTAGACTCGAGGTGTCTTGATCAGTCTTTTACGCGTGTTGGCGTGGTATGGTTGGAGCCGACGAATCAAGTATGCAGCTTCCAAATAGTCGCAGTAGCGGAGAACCGTCTTGTGATCCAGAGCTAAGCTAGCTCCAAGTTGGGAAGCATTTAATAATTGACCATGAAGAGCTGCTAACATATGGACCAAACGGAGCTGCCGCGCGGTGAGGTCGGCGAGATCATGTTCAAGGGACCGAACCTGATCCGCGGCTACTGGAACAAGCCCGAGGCGACGGCCGACACCTTCCTCGAAGGCTGGCTCAAGAGCGGCGACCTCGGCCGCATGGACGATGAGGGCTTCATCTTCGTCGAGGATCGCGCCAAGGACATGGTGCTGCGCGCCGGCGAGAACATCTACTCGGCCGAGGTCGAGGCGGTGATCTACGAGTTCGAGGGCGTGTACGAGGCGGCGGTCTTCGGCCTTCCCCACGAACGATTGGGCGAAGAGCTCGCCGTGGCGATCGTCCCCAAGCAGGGCGTCACGATCGACGTCGACGCGCTGAAGGCGCACATCGGGTCGCACATCGCGTCGTTCAAGATCCCGAGCTATGTCGAGTTCCACGACGAGCAGCTGCCGCGCAACGCGTCGGGCAAGATCCTCAAGCGCACGTTGCGCGACGACATCGTCGCGAAGCGCGGGGGCTGAAGGACGACCGAGCCTGGAGACTCGGGCCGGAGCTCAAGTCGACTTCGCCCGCGCAACCACCGGCGAGAGCAGGAGCTCGCGCAGGATGCCGACCAGCTCGGCCTCGGCTGCGCCCGCGAGACCATCGTCCCGCTCGCGGCGCCACTGCACCGCGAGCTCCTCGAGACCCGCGAGCACGAGGGCCAGGAGCGTCGGCGACGGCACCGAGCCGATCTCGCCACGCGACTGCCGCTGGCAGAGATCGTGCCCGAGCAGCGCCTGGATCCGGCCCCGCAGCCCGGCTCGAACCTCGCGCACCCGCGCGCGACCACGACCGCCGAGCCGCTCGAGGTCGACGAGCACGAGCGGCAGCCGCTCGAGATAGACGTGCAGCAGCCGCTCGAGCGCAGCCGAGAGATCGTCCGCCGAGCGAAACGCGAGCTCGAGCTGGGCGAGGAACGCGTCGCCGCGCTCGCGCGCGAGCTCGACGACGAGATCCTCCTTCGACTCGAAGAACTCGTAGAACGAGCGCGACGACATGCGCGCCTCGCGCACGATGGCCTGCACGCTGGCGCCCTCCTCGCCGCCGTTCACGAAGAGGCGTTCGGCGGCGGCGAAGAGACGCTCGCGCTGCTGCACCTCGGGAATCCGCGGACGCCCCCGGCGCCGCTCGTCCGCCATGGCGTCGCTTCCGAGACTCGACATCTGGATCACCCCGCGTGCGCGGCCGGCCAAAGAGACCTCCGCGCGACCCCGGGCCGACTACGAGGCGGAATCGAACTGGTTTCGGAAGATCTCGAGCGCGTCGATGAAATCGGCCGCACCCGAAAATCCGACCCGGCGCCCTCCGAGCAGCTCGGCCCCGGTGTCCATGGCACGCAGGCTGACATGAGTGCCGCCCGCCTCGCGCCAGAAGGCGAGATCGGCCTCGCGGTCCTCGGGCGAGTGCGAGAAGTCGACGACGGCCTCGAGACCGAAGTCGTCCGGCCGGCGCCCATGGCGCTCGAGCCTGGGCCGCAGGTCTTCGAGCATGCGCCGCGTCCGCCGCGGCGGCACGCCGAAGAGGAACCCGTCGCCCAGCCGCGCCGCGCGCTCGAAGGCCGCACCGACGAAGCCACCGAACCAGATCGGCAGGTCGGGCCGGGCCCGCGGCAGCAGCCCTGCCCGCTCCACCCGATGATGCTTGCCGTCGAAGTCGACGAGACGCTCGCCGAAGAGGGCCCGCAACAGCTCGACCTGCTCACCCAGGCGCTCACCGCGCGACGCGAAGTCGGCGCCGAGCGCCGTGTACTCGACGTGGTTCCAGCCGCTGCCGACCCCGAGACGCACCCGCCCCTTCGAGAGCAGGTCGATCTCGGTCACCTGCTTCGCGACGAGCGCGGTCTGCCGCTGGGGGAGGATCAGCACGCCGGTCGCGAGACCGATGCGATCGGTACACGCCGCCATGAACGCCATCGTCGTGAGCGGCTCGTGGAACGCGTCGTCCTCGTCGTACGGTCCCTCGAGCTTCGGCGTGCGGCGCTCGTGCGAGGCCGAGAGCACGTGGTCGTAGAGCACCACGTGGTCGTAGCCGAGCCCCTCGGCGGCCTGGACCCAGTCGCGGATCGCCGCCGGGTCGTCGCCGATCTCGGTCGTGGGAAAGATCGCGCCGAGCTTCATGGTCTCGGCCCTGCGCCGATTGCGAGGCTCACTCTCCCCTGCCCTTGCCGTTGCTCTCGCCCCCATCGTGCGCGCCGGGACCGAGCTGACTTCGCATCGCCGCCTCCATGGCCTGGATCGCCGGACCCGCGAACTGCTCGCGCAACGCGTCGAGCTTCTGGTACCCGCTCTCGGACTCCGCGTCCCACTCGTCGGCGAAGCGGCCGCTCTCGATGTCGTCGGTCAGGCGCTTCATGATCGCCATGAAGTCGAGCGAGTCGTACGCGCCACGGCGCGAGAGCTGCCCGTACTGGCTGGCCGGTGAGTGGAAGCCGAGCTGGCCCGTGAAGCCGACCTCACGCAGCAGCCGGTAGTTGCGCTCGACCTCGCCCGACATGAAGAGCTCGGTCAGGATCGCCTCCATCGGGATGCCCGCGCCGAGCATCGTCATGACGAAGCTCTGGTTCACGTGCGCGAGCGCGGGCGAGAGCACCTGCTCGACGGCGAGGTCGAGCACCGCCTCCTGCTTCGGCGTGAGCTCGATCGCGCCCTCGCGCAGCCCGCCGATGCCCTTCGCCACCGCGAGCGTCCGCGGCAGCGCCTGGCCGGTCGCGTCGCGATGCACGCCGACGGCCGTGATGAAGCCCGCGCCCTCCTCGTAGCAGCGGCGCACCTCGGGACCGAGCATGCGGGGCGCGACCATGCCGAGGTCGCCGGGCGGGGACCAGCGATCGAAGCCGAAGGCATAGCCGCTCGCGGTGATCGTGAGACCGTCGGCGGGCCGGTCGAGCGGGAGATGCGAGATCACGTCGTCGGGCACGAGAATGCAGGCGATCTCGATCTCACTCGCGTCCGCGAGCTCGCCGGTCTCGAAGCCGTCCTTCCGAGCCTCGTCGCGGGTCTCGTCGGCGCGCACGCACACGCGCACGTCGGCGCCCGAGTCGCGCAGGTTGAGCGCCCAGCTCCGACCTTGATTTCCGTAGCCCACTACGGCGATCGTCTTGCCGCGGATCAGGCCGAGGTCGCCGTCTTCGTCGTGATGGATCGTGGTCATGGGGGCTCCCGGTCGTCTCGCGCGTCACATGGTGGACGGTCATTGGTGCCGAGCCGGACATTCAAGCACACTCGCCCGAGCGGCGACCGGAGATTTCGGTGAAGCACCCGATCGAAGAAGAAGGGCGCCGCCCCACCCGGCGGGCGTTCCTGAAGCAGGGCCTCGGCGCGAGCGCGGCCGCCCTCGCGGCGCCCCTCGCCGGCTGCTCGCGAGACGACACGCCCGATGCGGGCCCCGCCGGCGCCGGGGGCTGGCGGAGCGGCGAGGTGGCGCACCTGCTGCCAACGGCGGATCACCGGCGCATCCTCCTCAAAGCATCGTTCTCGCGGCCGCAACGACACACGCCCCTGCTCGTCGTCGGTGATCGCCGCGCAGCGGGCGTGCGCACCGACATGCGGGGGCGCTTCTTCACGTTCGACGTCGACGGCCTCGCCCCCTCGACCGACCATCGACTGCAGCTCGTGCGCGGCGACGGCACACCGCTCTGCGACGACTGGCCGCTGCGCACGTTCCCGGCGCCCGACACCTCGCCCGATCGCTTCCGGCTGCTGGCCTTCACATGCGCGGGCGGGCCCGACGACCTCTACAGCTTCGGCTCGCTCTTCAACGCGTACCTGCCCATCGCCGCGCGGCAGCGGCTCCTCGCCCGGGCCCTCGCGTACGCGCCCGATGCGATGATCGCCAACGGCGATCACGTCTACTGGGACATGAAGAGCAGGTTCGGCTGGGCGATGGGCCGGTCACCGGTCGCGTGGTGGCGGGCGGGGTTCTTCGATCGTGAGTCACCGATCGCCGGGCACTCCAACGAAGAAGTGCTCGTGCGCGCCTTCGAGCGCCAGATCGCCGGACTCTACGGCGTGCTCTTCCGCTCGACGCCGTCGTTCTTCTTGCAGGACGATCACGACTACGGCGAGAACGACGAGGCGAGCGACGCGCTTCGCACCTTCCCCGCCGACCCGTTCATGAAGGACCTCGCCCGCACGACCCAACGGCTCTTCTATCCCGAGCTGATCGCGGGCCCTGGCGTGCCGGCGGCCTGGCAGCTCGGCGGAGGGCTCGCCGAGAGCTTCGGGACGCTCCGCTACGGCCGGCTCTTCGAGGCGCTCCTCTATGACTGCCGCCGCGCGCTCACGAACGCGTCCGATCCCGCGACCGGCGACCACGCGTCGGGCTTCGTGCCGCCGGACGTCGAGGCCTGGCTCGCTGCGCGGAGCCAGGGCTCGGACGCCGCGCACCTCGTGCACATGCCGTCGACGCCGGTGCTCTGGACCGCGGGCAAGTGGGGCGAGTGGTATCCCGACTTCAAGGACGAGCACGGCGACCTTCGCGCCGACGTCGAGAAGCCGTACTGGCCCGAGGGATGGAACGCGCAGCACGATCGGCTCTTGTCGGCCGTCGCATCCAGAACGGACCGCACGCCCGTCTTCGCGAGCGGCGATCTCCACGCGATCGCGAGCGGCCGCATCCTCGCGAGCGGCGACCTGCGACTCGACGCGAACCCGGTCGCCAGTGTGCTCGTCGGGCCGGTCGGCACTGGCGCCCTGGGCTGGCCGTCGAAGTTCAGGGCGCAGCGCCCGTTGCCCTCGGGCACGCTGCGCGCCGAAGAGTGGGTGGAGCCGATCGAGGAGAACGGCTTCAGCCTGCTCGACGTTACGCCCGAGGCGCTCACGGTGTCGATGTTCCGCTGGCATCCCGATCAGGGCGTCGCCGCGATCGACTCGCTCGAGCCCTTCGACGTGCGCATGTATCCGCGGCCGGGGGCCTGAAGGCGGGCGCGCTCCGCCTACCACCTTTCGTCGAACGGCCTCAGGTCGAGCTCGAAGGTCCAGGCGTTGCGCGGCTGGGCGTGCAGCTGCCAGTACGCCTCGGCGATCGCATCGGGGGCGAGCAGGCCGTCGGCGGGGCGCGACTCGACGAGCGCCGGGAAGGTCTCACGGATCCACGGCGTGTCGATCGCACCGTCGACCACGATGTGCCCCACGTGGATGCCCTTCGGCCCGAGCTCGCGCGCCATGCTCTGCGCGAGGGCGCGCAGCGCGTGCTTCGCGCCGGCGAACGCCGAGAACCCGGCGCCGCCGCGCAGGCTCGCCGTTGCGCCGGTGAAGAGGATCGTGCCGTGGCCGCGCGGCGTCATGACGCGCGCCGCCTCGCGACCGGCCAGGAAGCCCGCGAAGCACGCCATCTCCCAGACCTTGCGATAGACGCGGCTCGTCGTCTCGGTGATCGGGAAGCTCACGTTGGCGCCGGGGTTGAAGACGGCGACCTCGAGCGGCGCGACGTCCTTCTCGATGCGCTCGAAGAGCTCCGTCACCTGATCCTCGTCGCGCCCGTCGCAGCCGATCGCGACCGCCTCGCCGCCCTCGGCCTCGATCTCCTTCACGAGCGTCTCGAGCTGATCGGCGTTGCGCCGCGTACACACGGCCACGAGCCCCTCGCGCGCGAACCGCTTCGCGATGGCGCCACCGGTGCTCTCACCCGCGCCGACCACGAGCGCCGATCGCTTCTCGCTGGTTGAGCTCATTTCAAGGCCTCCTCGACGAAGTCGAGCCGGTCGTTGCCGAAGAACATCTCGTCGCCGACGAAGATCGTCGGCGCGCCGAAGACGCCGCGCTCGATCGCCTCGTCGGTGTTCTTCTTGAGCTGGTCCTTGATCGGCTGCTCGCCCGTGCGTGCGATCACGTGATCGGGGTCGAGGCCCGCGCGGGCGATGACGGGCTTCATCGCCTCGACGTCGTTCGGGTCGGTCTTCTCGGCCCACACGGCCCTGAACACCTCGCGCTTGAGATCGTCGAAGCCGCCCTCCTCCATCGCGACGAGCGCGCAACGCAGCGCGAAGATCGTACGCACCGGGAAGTGGGGATTGAACTCGAAGGGCAGCCCGTAGCGCTTCAGCCAGCGCGGAAGATCCTGGGCCATGTACGCGCCCTTGGCCGGCACGGTCGAGGGCGGCGAGTTGCCCGCGCCCACCATGACGGCGCCGAGCACCATCGGCTTGTAGATCACCTCGGCGCCGGTGCGCTCGACGAGAGCGGGGATCTGGGAGTCGCAGAGATACGTGTACGGACTCGCGAAGTCGAAGAAGTAGTCGAATGATCGGGGCAAAGGGGCGTCTCCTGGGCGCGGTCTTGGATTGGCGACGATCAGGTTAGTTCGACAAGCGAACTAAGGAGCGCAGTCTAGCCGCACCTGCGCGCCGCACGCCATCGTCGGCGCGTGTGAAGCGCCGACAAAACGCCCATAAGCATTTGTTTTAGTTCACCTTTGTGTGGTCGACGGCCAGGCTCGGACGAGCCCCTGCCCGGGCCGGGCGCAGCTCAGCTCCGGGCCGCCGCCACCGATCCGGCCCCGCCCGCCGACCGCCGCCGGCGCCACCACACGCCGAACCGAAGGCCGACGAGGCCGAGCATCAGCGCCAGCGCGAAGACCGGCCAGGGCGCGGCGTCCTCGAGCACCCGCCCGAGGTACGTGTACGCGTAGAGGAACATCAGGTACCAGATGCCCGTGCGATGCAGCCGGCCCCAGCCGCGCCCGAGCGCGCGCTGGGCCGCGTCGCTCGACGTCGCCGCCATGGCCGCGGTCAGTGCGAAGCCCGTCCCGCCGAACGCGATCACGAACGCGGGCGGCACGTTCTCCGCGGCGCCCGGCCACGTCGACATCACCGCCGCCGCGTGCGTGAGGTGGATCATCGCAAAGGCGAGCCCGAGGCCGCGGCGTTCGCGAAGCAGTCGACGCGTGAACGGCGAAGGCCAGAGCCGCGCCAGCGACGATGCCGCGAAGGCCAGGCAGAAGAAGGGCAGCCCCGCCCGCACGAGCCAGCGGTTGACCATCCCCATCACGTCGGGCTCCGCCGGCTGCGTCGTGACGATGCCGAGCCAGACGGATGCGCCGATCGCCACACCGGCTGCGAGCCAGAGCGCGGGCGGCAGTCGATCGCGAGGGGCCCCGGCGAGGGCAGCGTGTGCAGGCGGGCTCGATTCGGAAGTCGACACGGCGGGCTCTCCTGTTCGAGGCCGACTCGGGCAGGTCAGAGCATCGTCGCTCGTGCACGTGATCACAAGCATGTGACATCCCACGTCGAACGGTGCCGCCGTGCGTGTGACACCCCGCAGCGAACCGGGAGCCGTGCGTGTGACATCCCGCGACGTGTGCTAGCAGCACGTGATGCGGATCTTCTTCGTGAGGCACGGCGAGACGGCCTGGAACCGCGAGGGCCGGCTCCAGGGCCAGGCCGACTCGCCGCTCACGCTTCGCGGCGTGCAGCTCTGCCTCGCGTACGGCGACTTCCTGAAGTCGGCGCTCGCAGCGACCGCGCTCGAGCGCATCGGGTTCTACGTGAGCCCCATGGGCCGGACCCGCCAGACGGCGAGCCTGCTCGGCGACGCGCTCGGCGTGCCGCTCGCCGCGTTCACGGTCGATCCGCTGCTCGCCGAGCACGACGTCGGCGAGCTCGAGGGCCTCGGTTGGAGCGAGATCGAGGCGCGACATGGCCTCACGCCCGAGATCTGGCGCCGCTGGGACACGCCCGCACCCGGCGGCGAGACCCGCCTAGACGTCCTGAATCGCGCACGTCGCTGGCTCGGTGAGTCACGCCCGCACGAGGTCGCCGTCGTGGTGAGTCACGGCGGACTCTCGCGCGCGTTCCGGACCGCGTATCTCGGCCTCGGCGACGCGGGCCGGCTCCATCTCGAGCGCCACGCACACGGTCGCGTCTTCGAGCTCGACGATGGCGCGTGTACCGCCCACGAGGTCGTGCCCGTCGAGAACGCGCCGGACTCGCCTCTGGGCTGAAGCGCGCCGGCGCGGCGGCCATCAGGCCTCGGCCGCGAGCGCCTCCTCGATCTTGTCTTCGATCGCCTCGGGCTTCGTCGTCGGCGAGAACCGCTCGATCACCTCGCCATCGCGCCCGACCAGGAACTTGGTGAAGTTCCACTTCACGTTGCGGCTGCCGAGCAGCCCGGGCGCCTCGTTCTTCAGGTGCTCGTAGAGCGGATGCGTCCCCGACCCGTTCACGTCGATGCGCTGGAACAGCGGGAACGTCACGCCGAAGCGCACCTTGCAGAACTCCTGGATCTCGTCGGACGTGCCGGGCTCCTGTCCGCCGAACTGGTTGCACGGAAAGCCGAGCACCGTGAGGCCGCGATCGTGAAAGGTCTCGTGCAGGCGCTCGAGCCCCTCGTACTGCGGCGTGAAGCCGCAGTTGCTCGCGGTGTTCACGATCAGCATCACCTCACCGCGATGCTCGGCGAGCGTCGTCGCCTCGCCCTCGATCGTGCGCACCTCGAAGTCGTAGATGTCCTCGGCCATGGGGGGGTCTCCTGGCGTGGTCTCGGGTTCTTCGTTCCCTCTCCCGGATGCCACGCGCGTCCCGGCGTTTCAGCCCCGCGGCCGAGCCGCGACAGGAGGCGTCCCCCCGCAAAGCCAGCGCTCAGCCCGCCATGGCCACTCGGCCGGGCTGCTCGGCCGCCCCGCCTCGGGCCGCCCTCGCGCAGGCCAGGATCGACTCGAGGCTCCGCTCGACATCGGCGTCCGTCGTGGCCCAGCACGACACGCTGATTCGCATGGCGTCGCGCCCGCGCCAGTGGGTCGGGCCGCACCAGCAGACGCCGGCCTGCTGGATGCGCTCGATCACGTCCGCGGTGCGCCTGCCGTCGCCGAAGCTCACGACGACCTGATTGAGGGCCACCTCGTTCAACACCTCGAAGCCGGCGGCGCGCAGCCCCTCCGCGAAGCGGCGGGCCTGTGCGCAGCCGCGCTCGATCATCTCGGCCAGACCACTGCGGCCGAGGCTGCGAAGCGCGGCGTAGACCTCGAGGCCCCGGGCGCGCCGCGAGGTCTCGAGGCCGTAGTGGAAGGGCTCGCGCTGCGGGCCGGGGCGGTCTTCCGCGGCGGACCCATCGACCGGCCCGCCGGGCAGGTACGCCGCGTCGAAGGCCATGGCGCGGCGCAGCGCTGCTTCGTCGCGCACGAAGGCGATCCCGCAGTCATACGGAACGTTCAGCCACTTGTGCCCGTCGGTGGCCCACGAGTCGGCGCGCTCGACGCCGGCGGTGAGGTGCCGCAGCCGGGGGGAGGCCTGGGCCCAGAGCCCGAACGCGCCGTCGACGTGCAGCCACGCGCCGCGCTCGTCGGCCCAGTCGCGCAGGGCGTCGAAGGGATCGCACGCCCCGGTGTTCACGTTGCCCGCCTGCGCGCAGACGATGAGGGGCCCGGGCAGATCCGGCAGTCGCGCGGCGTCGATGCGGCCCTGCCCGTCGACCGGCAGCGCCACGACGCGGTCGCGGCCGAGCCCCAGCAGGCCGAGCGCCTTTCGCACGGTCGGATGGCTCTCGGCGCTGGTCGCGACGGTCACCGCCGGCGCACCGAAGAGCCCGTTGCGCTCGACGTCGTGACCGACGCGCGCGAGCACCCGGTGCCGGGCCGCGGCGAGCGCCGCGAAGTTGGCGGCGGTGGCGCCGGTCGCGAACGTGCCGGCGACCGCAGCGGGCAGGCCCAGTGCCTCGCGGAGCCAGGCGAGCGCGAGCTCCTCGACGAGCACGGCGCCGGGGCTCGACTGATATGCGAACGCGTTCTGGTCCCACGTCGCGGCGAGCCAGCTCGCCGCCACCGTCGCGGGCAGGCTCCCACCATGCACCCAGCCGAAGAAGCGCGGGCCCGGGCTCGCCATCGTCGCGGGCGCCACCGCGTCGTCGAGGTCGGCGAGGACGTCCCGCGGCGACGCCGGCGCCTCGGGCAGCGGGCGGTCTGCCCAGGCGCGGAGCGAATCGACGGCTGCCGGGCACGGCGGCACCGGGCGCTCGGCGAGGTGCGCGAGATAGCGGGTGGCGCGCTCGGCCGCGTCGCTGAGCAGCTCGCGCTGGTCGAATCGGGGGTCGCAGGTCATCGATCTCTCCTCTCTCTTCTCTCGGCGGCTCCAGACCGCTCGGGCCGCTCGCGGCCGCATTCGAATGTGCTAGTTAGACGAGGATATGAATCGATACAATCTGGAATTGTCACCATGACAATCTGGCAGCCCGAGATCGAGGAGACCGGCCCCGTCTATCTCGCCATCACGCGGGCCCTCGAGTCGGACATCGACACGGGGCGGCTCACGCCGGGCGACCGGCTGCCCACCCACCGCGACCTGGCGGCTCGGCTCGGCGTCAACGTCGGTACCGTGAGCCGCGCCTATGCCGAGGCCCGTCGCCGCGGCCTGGTCCAGGGCGAGGTCGGGCGCGGCACGTTCATCCGCCAGCCTTCACCCACGCCGCTCTCGACGGCGCCTTCGCCTCTCGGCGCGGCGGGGCCGATCGATCTGTCCGTGAACGTCCCGCCGCCGGGCCCGCCCGCCGGCTGGGGCGAGGCCCTGCGCGCGCTCGCAGACGATCCCGAGGTCGAGGCGCGGCTGGGCTACGGCGACCCCCGCGGCTCAGAGAGGCTGCGCCGTGCCGGCGCAGGGTGGCTCGGCGAGATGGGCGTCGAGGTCGGTCCCGACCAGCTCGTCGTCTGTGCCGGCGCCCAGCACGCGATCCTCGTGGCGCTCGCAGCCACCGTCGGGCCGGGCGAGTCGGTGGTATGCGAGCCGCTCACCTATCCCGGGTTCCTCGCCGCCGCCCGCACTCTCGGTCTGCGCGTGCGGACGGTCGCGAGCGACGAGCGCGGCATCGTGCCCGACGCCCTCGAGGCGCTCTGTCTCGCGGAGCGACCGCGCCTGCTCTACTGCATGCCGGCGCTCCAGAACCCGACCGCCGCCGTGCTCGATACCGGGCGCCGCCGACGCATCGCCGAGCTCGCCGAGCGCTTCGACCTCACGATGGTCCGCGACGACATCCAGACCGGCATCGTCGACGACCCGCACCCGTGCCTCTCGAGCCTCGCGCCCGGGCGCACGCTCTCGATCGTCTCGCTCTCGAAGAGCCTCGCGCCCGGGCTCCGTGTGGCATTCCTCGCCGGCCGCGGCCTCGACCTGGGCCGCGCCCACGACGCGGTATGGAGCACGATCTGGATGGCCTCGCCGCTCGGCAGCGAGATCGCCTGCGACTGGATCGAGTCGGGACGCGCGACCGAGCGCGTGCGCGGCCTGCGCGAAGAGCTCGCCGCGCGTCATGCGGTCGCGGCCCGCGCGCTGGACGGCATCCCGTTCGTGACGCGGCCGGGCGCGCAGCACCTCTGGCTGCGGTTGCCCGCGCCCTGGAACGGGGCCCGATTCGGGGGCGAGCTCGAGCGGCGGGGGGTGCGGGTGAGTCCGGCCGAGGTGTTCCTCGCTGAGCCCGGGATCGTACCGCCGGCGGCTGTGCGCGTATCGATCAGCGCGCCCGCGGATCATGCTGCGCTCGCGCGTGGGTTGCGGATCGTGGGGGAGTTGTGGAGGTCGGTCGAGCCTGGGAGTAGGCGGCCTCGGCTCTGAGTGTTGCTTCGCGTTGTTGGTTGCTCGGGTCGGGATTTCGGGGTGTCGTCCTCACCTTACGGGCAGCTGCGGGTCGGTATACGCGGCGCCTGCGGCGTGCGGCGAGGCTGGGCAGGTCAACAGAGCTGCCCTCCAAGTTCCGGGCGACACCCCGAAATCCCGAAGGAGGGGACGCCCAGCTGTGCGCTGAGATGAGCGGAGAAGGAAGACTCGCCCCCTTCTATTTGTAAGAAGGGACCCTCGGCTTCAACGCCTCGTGTCCGTCACTTTGCGGCGCCCCCGCCCAGCGCGGACTCCGATCAGACTCTCCACCTACCCCGACCCGGACAACGTTCTGGGATCGACACGAGGCGTTGAAGCCGGGGGTCGATGTTTCAAAAAAAAGGGGGGTGCGATCTTGTTCTCAACCACCGCGAGGCTGATCCGTCTGCCTCGGGATTTCGGGGTGTCGCCCGGAACTTGGAGGGCGGCTTTGTCGACCTGCCAACACGGCGCTCGCTAGAAAGGTCGGTGTACCGACCTGCAGCCGCGCGTAAGGTGAGGACGACAGCCCGAAATCCCGACCCGAGCAACCAGAAGCGCGAACCGACAGCACGCAGCACCATCGGACCCTATCCTCGACCGACTCACATGTAAGGAGTCACTCCATGGAGCCGCCGGTCCTACCGCTGGGTGCTCGCGCCATGAACGTCGTGGGCCGTGGTGCCCGTGCCATCGGGCTGCCACTCGGGCGGCTCGATGTCGACCGCATGC
>CAYYSY010000262.1:0-4614 GCA_964474355.1 uncultured Spirochaetaceae bacterium
CGCTAGAGGTCGAAGGTCTGGCCGACCAGCTCCTCGGACACGCTCCACAGGCGCCTGGCCGCCTCGGCGTCGACGGCGTACGAGCGCACCCCTTCGCGCGCGGTCGCCTCGTCGTTCACGGCGGCGACGTGGCAATCCTCGAGGTAGAGCCCGCCGCGCCCCTCGAGCTCCGGCGCCGTGGCCGCGAAGACGCTCGTCGCCGCGCCCGACTCGGCCGTCTTGAGCTTCATGGGTCCGCTGCCCCCGCCCGTCGAGCGCTTGCGCACGTGCTCGAAGTCTTCCTGGCCCATGTGACGCGAGAGCTCGGTCGGGATCACGCCGGGATGCACCGCGTAGGCGTGCACGCCGCGCTCGCCGAGCCGACGCTCGAGCTCGACCGTGAAGAGCACGTTCGCCGTCTTCGACTGCCCGTAGGCCTCCCACTTCTCGTAGGGACGGGTCTCGAAGCCCAGGTCGTCGAAGTCGACCCGCCCCTGCTGGTGACCCCGCGAGCTCAGGTTGACGATGCGCGCGGGCGCTCCCTTCAGCAGCGCGGGCGCGATGAGGCCCGTCATCAGGAAATGACCGAGATGGTTCGTGCCGAGCTGAAGCTCGAAGCCGTCCTTCGTCGTCGCGTACGGGCAGGCCATGACGCCGGCGTTGTTCACGAGCAGGTCGAGCCGGTCGTGCTTCTCGAGGAAGCGTCTTCCGAAGGCGCGAATGCTCTCGAGCGAGTCGAGCTCGAGCTCTTCGACGTCGACGGCGTCGTTGCCCGTCGATTCGCGGATGCCGGCCGCGACGCCCTCGCCCTTGGCGACGTCGCGCGCGGTCAGCACGACGCGCGCGCCCTTCGAGGCCAGGGCGCGCGCCGTCTCGGCGCCGAGCCCGCTCGAGCCGCCGGTCACGAGCGCGAGCTTGCCGGTGAGATCGATGCCTTCGAGGACCTCGTCGGTGGTGGTGTCCTGGCCGAAGCCGTCACGGGGGGTGGGGGGCATGCTGTCGCTCCTTCCGGCTCGGACTGCGCCGAACCATAATCAGAATTCGGATTCGGATTCTAGGAAGGACAGCGGCGCCGTCAACACCCTCTCGCGGCGCTGTGGGCGCGCTCGGCCGACCACCATCGACTGGATGGGCCCGAGAGTGTGCAGTCAGCCACCGAGCTCTGGATCGCGGGTACCGAGGGGTCGCAGCAGCTCCAGGCGATCCACAGAGCGCGGCGTGCCGCGACGAGGTCGTCAGGGCGCTTCCACGGGGAGCCCGCAATGGGGCGGCGGCCCGAACGCTGACTGAAGCGCCGGGGTAGAGGGCGAGCGCCCCCCTATTCGCGGATCGAACGGCGCGCAGCGCCCGCCCACGCCAGACCGAGCCCGACGAGCAGCGCCGTCGAGGGCTCTGGCACCGCGCGGGCGGCGCCGATGGCGTCGGTTCGGATGGTGAGCTCGTCGAACTCGCCAGGGCCGAGCGTCAGGCTTCCCGTGTAGAAGGAGGATGACGAGCCCGGACCGTCGCCCGTCGCAGTGTCGGCAACCTCGAGCAGCTCGAACAGCACGCCGCCAGACAGCGCGTCGAGCAGGAGCGAGATCTCGGCTCGCGCGGCCTCGTCCGCTGCACTCACCGAAGCGTCGACGAGCCAGGAAAAAGAGAGCTCGAAGTCGACGCGGTAGGTCGAGGTCGCGGACATGTTGTCGAGGAAGATCAGGCCGTCTGTTCGAGCGATGGCCTCAGACGTGGAGTTCGGCGGATTCGCGGCCGAGCCCGAGATCACAGCATCCTGGCTGGGTCCTTCACCGATCATGAGATCGAACGGATCGACGGCCGAGACCTGCACGGTCGCGGTCGCTGACGAGGTGGCGTCGCCCGTACTCGCGTCGAACTCGTCGAACACGTAGGCGTCGCCTTCAACGACGAGGTCGGCGGGCTTCGCGATCGGCGTGCCGGTGCCATCGGCGAAGCCGGTCACGGTGAGCAAGGACGTGGCCTGAGCCGAGTAGGTCGCCAGTGCGTGAGAGGCCGGCGGCGCGAGCAGCGCGCACAGCAGGACGACGGCGAGTTGGAGCATTCTGAAGCGCTGCATGGGGCCCTCCTGAGGCCTCCCTTCCCGGCCTCGCATCCTATCACGGTGAGGCGACCTGCGAGGGGAAAATTCAAGATGATGCCGATGCCGATCCGTGCCCCGCGATGTCGGGTGCCCGACGAAGGGACCCAGATGGGCTGAGGCAAACCGCCCCACCCCTCGAATCCGACTCTCTCCTGCGTGTCGAAGTGCTGCACGAAACCCGGCTTTCCCAGGTTGGACCGGCGCTTATCAAGTTAGAATGCGCGTACTCGCGATTCGGGAGGGAAGCGCCATGGCACGTCGCATCTTCTCAGTCCTCGCCGTCGCCGCACTGGCTCCGCTCGTGCTGGCGCCCACATGCGGACCCGTCCCAGACCCGGTCGATCGAAACCGGATCGAGCTGCCGGGCCTCAACGCCCGCGTGCGTGTCTCGACCGACGAGCTCGGCGTACCGCACGTCGTCGCGCAGGACATGGAGGATGCATGGAGCGCGCTCGGCTACCTGCATGCGCGCGATCGATTCTTTCAGATGGACCAGCGGCGCCGATTGTCGGACGGGCGATCTGCAGAGCTCCTGGGCACGATTGGCGCTCTCCTTCAGGACACCTTTCTCCGACGTCTGGGCGTGCGAGCCTCAGCTGAGCGGTCGGAGGCGCTGCTCGATCCGCGCACGCGCGCCCAGCTCCAGGCGTACGCCGACGGCGTGAACGCCTGGCTCGCGACGAATCCGCTCCCGCCCGAGTACGCGACGCTCGAGCTCAGTAGTGCCCCCCCGTGGCAGATCATCGACACGCTCATGATCATGACCCCCAGATTCTCCGACTGGATCGACGAGCCAAGCCGTACCAGGGACCTCGACGCCTTCCGCGCGACCCTGGGCGAAGAGGCGGGAACGGCCCTGTGGTTCGAGGATATGCTGCGTCCCGAACCGGCCGATCCGGCCGCCACGGTCCCCGACGCGGGCGGCTTGGTCCCTTTCTCGGCGCCCTCGGCCGGAGCGTCGTCGGTGGATGCCTCGCCGGTGACCGCCTCGGCACCGATCCAGGGCGAAGCGACCGAAGGCCCAGCCCGCACACGATTCTCGACCATGGAAGGGACCATTCCCGAGCCGTTCGACGGCCGGGGGGCCCTGGCCGGCAGTAACTTCTGGGGTGTGGCCGGATGGGCCAGCGAGACAGGAGTGCCGCTCATTGCCGGCGATGAGCACATCAGTTTCCGGGCTCCGTCGTTCTACTATGAGGCCCACATCCGCGTCGAGAACGATCCCGATGTCGGAAGCCTGAACGTCAGCGGCCTCACTTTTCCCGGTCAGGTCGGCTTCCGATACGGCGGGGCGCAGACGGATCACATCGCCTGGAGCCTGACGGCCTTCTACTCGGACGTGGCCGACTTCTTCGACGACCGCCTCGTAAGGGAGGCTCCGGGCTGTCCCGTCGAGCTGTGCATCGACTCGGCAGGGGAGCTGCACCCCGTAGAGCGCCGGCGGGAGACCTACCTCTGGAACCGCCCGGACAGCGGCGTGCTCGACGACCTCCAGGACGCGACCGGCATCGTCGCGAACCCCGTCTTCAACTTCCGTAGCGCTGTCGATGTCATGACGGTGCCCTTCCGCGGCCATGGGCCGATCGTAGGGGTCGATGACTGGAGCGTGATCGACAACGCCAGCGCAGAGCAGGCCGAGACACGCGCGCTGACCCTCCAGTCTACGACCCTCCACGCCGCGACAACGGCCGCTGCAGAGCTGGGTATCGTCACCGCTCGAACGGTCGCCGAGTTCGGCGCCGCCGCGCGTCTGTTCACGCACCACAACTTCAACCTTTTCGTGGCCGACACGGCCGGCGGTCTCGCCCACTTCACCACGGGCGAGATCCCGCTCCGCGCCGATCTAGAGGCGGGCGCGGTCCACGGCGACCTCCCCGCGTTCGTGCGCGACGGCTCCGGCCCAGCCAACTGGATCCCAGATCCCGGTCGCTCGCAGGGCCAGGTCCTGCCGTATCGGATCATCCCCTACGACGAGATGCCCCAGGTGATCGATCCCCCGAGCGGCTTCGTCGTGAACGCGAACAACACCGCGTCCGGCGTTCCCCTCGACAACGACCTCACCAACGATTTTCGTCCCTCGAGCCCCGAATCCATCTACTACATCAACGCTCTCTTCCTCGAGGGGTATAGAGCGGGACGCATCACGGGCATGCTGCGCCAGAAGCTCGACGCAGGAGAGAAGCTCTCGCTCGAAGACATGAAGCGCATCCAGGCAGATACCCGGCCTCTCCACGCGGAGATGCTGGTGCCCTTCCTGCTTTCGGCCTGGGAGAGCGCAACGGCGCCAGGCGCTCCAGCCGTCTTCTCGCTGCTGGCCAGCGACCCCGAGGTCGCGGAGGCCGTGGATAGGTTCCGCAACTGGGACTACTCCACGCCGACCGGCATACCCGAAGGCTATGACGCAAGTGACGTCGACGGTGTTCGCGACCCGATCGTGTCGCCCGAGGAGGCCGCCCACAGCGTGGCTGCCACGATCTATGCCGCCTGGCGTGCAGAGGGCTTCAACGGCACCGTCGTCTCGACCCTGACGGCGAACG
>CAYYSY010000263.1:0-15389 GCA_964474355.1 uncultured Spirochaetaceae bacterium
GCCGGTCACGGGACTCGACGGATCGACGGCGAGCACCGCCACCTTGTGCCCGGCATCGACGAGCGAGAGCCCGAGCGCCTCGATGAACGTGCTCTTGCCCGCGCCGGGGGGGCCGGTCACGCCCACGCGAATCGCAGTACCCGTCTCGGGCACGAGGCTCTCGAGGATCGACTGGCCGAGCTCCGCCTGGTCTGGTCGCGTGCTCTCGATCAGGGTGATGGCGCGCGCGATGGCGCGACGATCCCCTCCACGGATGGCATCGCGAAACGCCTCCGCGGAGTCGAGACGCAGCGTCTCCGTCCCCGGCTCTTCCGAGCCGAGCCGCTCGCTCACCTGCGCTGATCCCGCAGCACGGCGAGCACCTCGGCCGCGGCCTTCGGGATCGGCGTACCGGGGCCGAAGATCGCGGCCGCGCCGTTCTCTCGCAGGTGGTCGTAGTCCTGCGGCGGGATCACGCCGCCGACCACGACGAGGATGTCCTCGGCCCCGGCCTTGCGGAGCTCCTGCACGAGCAGCGGGACGAGCGTCTTGTGCCCGGCCGCCTGGCTCGACACGCCCACCACGTGCACGTCGTTGTCGATCGCCATGCGCGCGGCCTCTTCGGGCGTCTGGAAGAGCGGCCCGATGTCGACGTCGAAGCCGATGTCGGCGAAGGCCGTCGAGATGATCTTCATGCCCCGGTCGTGACCGTCCTGGCCGAGCTTGACGACCAGCATGCGCGGCCGGCGCCCCTCTTCATCGCCGAACTTCGCCACGTCCGCGACCACGGCGTCGTAGTCCTCGTTGCCCCGTTCCACCGATCCGTACACCCCCGACACCGACTGCACACTCGCGGCGTAGCGCGTGTACACCTTCTCGAGCGCGTCGGAGATCTCACCCACCGTGGCGCGCACCCGCGCGGCGTCGACGGCCGCCTCGAGCAGGTTGCCCTCGCCGCTCTCGGCGAGCTCGGTGAGATGCGAGAGCGCCTTCTCGACCGCTGCCGAGTCGCGGCTCGCGCGGATCTTCTCGAGCCGCGCCACCTGCGCCTCGCGTACGGCGGTGTTGTCGATGTCCCGGACGTCGATCTCGGGCTCTTCGTCGAGGATGTACTTGTTGACGCCCACGATCACGTCGTCACCGAGGTCGATGCGTGCCTGGCGGCGCGTCGCCGCCTCCTCGATTCGAAGCTTCGGCATCCCGTTCACGATCGCCTTGGTCATGCCGCCGAGCTCTTCGACCTCGGTGATGATCTTGCGCGCCTGGTCGGCGACCTCGTGCGTCAGCGACTCCATGAAATACGAGCCCGCCCACGGGTCGACCACCGCGGAGATGCCCGACTCCTCCTGCAAGATGAGCTGGGTGTTGCGCGCGGTGCGCGCCGCCGCGTCGGTCGGCAGCGAGACGGCCTCGTCGTAGCCGTTGGTGTGCAGGCTCTGCGTGCCGCCGAAGACGGCTGCCATCGCCTCCACCGTGGTCCGCACGACGTTGTTCATCGGGTCCTGCTCGGTGAGCGAGGCGCCCGAGGTCTGGCAGTGCGTGCGCAGCATCGACGAGCGCGGACTCTTCGGCTCGAACTGCGACATCAGCTCGGCCCAGAGCATGCGGGCCGCGCGCATCTTCGCGATCTCGAGATAGAAGTTCATGCCGATCGCCCAGAAGAACGACAGCCGGCCGGCGAAGGCGTCGACGTCGAGCCCCTTCGAGAGCGCAGCGCGCACGTACTCGACGCCGTCCGCGAGCGTGAAGGCGAGCTCGAGTGTCGTGTCGGCCCCGGCCTCCTGCATGTGGTAGCCGCTGATCGAGATCGAGTTGAACTTCGGCATCTTCGTCGCCGTGTACTCGATGATGTCGGCGACGATCCGCATCGAGGGCTCGGGCGGATAGATGTAGGTGTTGCGGACCATGAACTCCTTGAGGATGTCGTTCTGGATGGTCCCGGCGAGCTGCTCGGTGGGCACGCCCTGCTCTTCACCGGCCACGATGAAGCAGGCGAGGATCGGCAGCACGGCGCCGTTCATCGTCATGGACACGGTGACGTCGGCGAGCGGGATCGAGTCGAAGAGGATCTTCATGTCCTCGACGCTGTCGATGGCTACGCCCGCCTTGCCCACGTCGCCCGTCACACGCGGGTGATCGCTGTCGTAGCCGCGATGGGTCGCGAGATCGAACGCCACCGAGAGGCCCTGCTGGCCAGCGGCGAGGTTCGCCCGGTAGAAGGCGTTCGACTCTTCTGCCGTCGAGAAGCCTGCGTACTGGCGTACGGTCCAGGGACGGTTCGCGTACATCGTCGCGCGAGGTCCACGGACATAAGGCGCGACGCCGGGCAGCGTGTCGAGATGCGGCAGCCCCTCGAGGTCGGCCGCGGTGTAGAGCGGCTTCACCGCGATGCCTTCCGGGCTCTTCCAGAAGAGGTCGTCGACGTCCTTGCCGCGCAGCTCCTTCGCCGCGAGCTCGCGCCACTTGCCGAGATCGGCCTGCTCGTTGTCCTTGCCTGCCATGTCGTGCTCCGTTCCTTCTTCGTGAACCACTCGCCGGAGTACAGCGGGCGCGCAGTCTAGCAGGGCGCCGAAGCCCCCGGTCGCAGCGTGAAGCTGCGCGTCTACATCGACCTGCGGTACCGGCCGCCCACCTCGAAGAGCGCCTCGCTGATCTGTCCGAGGCTCGCGACCTTCACGGTCTCGAGCAGCTCGGCGAAGACGTTGCCGCCCGCGCGTGCGACGTCCTGCAACCGCGCGAGCGCCGCGGTCGCTTCCTCGCTCCAGTACGTGTGGTGCGCCGCCAGCGAGGTCAGCCGCTCCTGCTTCTCGTCCTCGGTCGAGCGCATCAGCTGTACTTCGCCCGCCTCGACGCCCGCATCGTCGCCCTCGGCCATGAACGTGTTGACACCGACGACCGGCAGCTCGCCCGAGTGCTTGAGCGACTCGTAGTGAAGGCTCTCCTCCTGGATCTTGCTGCGCTGATAGAGCGTCTCCATGGCGCCCAGCACGCCGCCGCGCTCGGCGAGCCGCTCGAACTCGCTGAGCACGGCCTCTTCGACCAGGTCGGTCAGCTCATCGATCAGATACGCGCCCTGGATCGGGTTCTCGTTCTTCGCCGACCCCAGCTCGCGATTGATGATCAGCTGGATCGCCAGCGCCCGGCGAACCGACTCCTCGGTCGGCGTCGTCACGGCCTCGTCGTATGCGTTCGTGTGCAGGCTGTTGCAGTTGTCCTGCAGCGCCGTCAACGCCTGGAGCGTCGTGCGGATGTCGTTGAACTGCATCTCCTGCGAGTGCAGCGAACGACCCGAGGTCTGGACGTGGTACTTCAGCTTCTGGCTGCGCTCGTCGGCGTCATAGCGTTCGCGCATGGCGACGGCCCAGATGCGCCGCGCCACTCGGCCGATCACGTTGTACTCGGCGTCGAGCCCGTTCGAGAAGAAGAACGAGAAGTTCGGCGCGAAATCGTCGATCGCCATGCCGCGCGCCAGATAGCTCTCACAGAACGTGAAGCCGTTGGCCTGCGTGAAGGCGAGCTGCCTGCTCGGGTTCGCTCCGGCCTCGGCCATGTGGTAGCCGCTGATGCTCACCGAGTAGAAGTTCTTCACCCCTTCCCTCACGAAGCATTCCTGGATGTCGCCCTGCACCTCGAGCGCGAACTCGGTGGAGAAAATGCAGGTGTTCTGCGCCTGATCCTCCTTCAGGATGTCCGCCTGCACGGTGCCGCGGACGCGCTTCAGCACGTCGCTCCGGATGCGCGCGTACGTGTCGGCATCGACGGCGCGATCACCGGGGATCCCGAGCAGACCGAGCCCGAGGCCATCGTGGGTCTCGGGCAGCTCGGACTCGTAGCGCGGCAGGGACATCCCCCGATCGGCCCAGGCCTGCTCGAAGCGCGCCCTCACGGCCTCGAGCTCACCCGTCTCACGCAGGTGCCGCTCGACCTGCTGATCGATGGCCGCGTTCAAGAAGAAGGCCAGCACCATCGGCGCCGGACCGTTGATGGTCAGCGAGACCGAGGTCGAAGCGTCACAGAGATCGAACCCCGAATACAGCTTCTTCGCGTCGTCGAGCGTGCAGACCGACACGCCCGAGTTACCGACCTTGCCGTAGATGTCGGGCCGCGGGTCGGGATTGCGGCCGTAGAGCGTCACGCTGTCGAAGGCCGTCGAGAGCCGCGCCGCGGGTTGGCCCGCTGCGAGGTAGTGGAAGCGCTTGTTCGTGCGCTCCGGGCCGCCCTCGCCGGCGAACATGCGGGTCGGGTCCTCGCCGCTGCGCTTGAAGGGGAACACGCCCGCCGTATACGGGAAGGCGCCGGGGAGGTTCTCGAGGCCGAAGAAGCGCACGAGCTCGCCCCAATCCTCGGTGCGCGGCAGCGCGACCTTGGGCACGGGCGTATCCGACAGGGTGCGCGTGTGGTTCTCGACCTCGATGTCTCGGCCGCGCACCGAGTACGACTGCCGCTCGGCCTGGTACTCGCGCCGCTTCACCGGCCACTCGCCGAGCTGCGTGCGCCGCTCGCTCGAGACCGACTGCCAGGCGCGGTCGCACTCGGCGCCGAGCGCCGCGACGACGTCTTCCGACGCAGCGCTCGCCGGCTCGATGTCAGCCGAAGGGCGCTCGGGGAGCGCTGCCGGCAGCGGCCCGCCGAAAACCTCGAGGCTCCGCGCCAGACCGTCTGCCCGGCGCGCGTGCTGGGCGTCGCCTTCGACCGCCGCGCGATAGCCGCGCACGGTGTCCGCGATGTCGGCGAGGTAGCGCACGCGCGCAGCCGGGATCGTCGACGTGAGCACGAGCTCGTCGCCCGCCACCGGCGCGGCCTCTTCGGGCAGCTCCTCGGCGCCCGACAGCCGCGACCAGAGCGCGCGGTGCAGCCGCTCCGTGCCCGGATCGTTCCACTGCCGCGCGACGGTCGGGAAGACAGGCACCTGTTCGTCCGGCAGCTCGAACGCGGTGCGGTTGCGCCGCCACTGTTTTCGCACGTCGCGCAGCGCGTCGCGCGCGCCCTGGCGGTCGCACTTGTTGACCACGACGAGATCGGCGTAGTCGAGCATGTCGATCTTCTCGAGCTGCGAGGGCGCACCGAACTCGGGCGTCATCACGTACACCGAGAGATCCGCGAGGTCGACGATCTCCGAGTCGCTCTGGCCGATGCCGGCCGTCTCGACGATCACGAGGTCGAAGCCCGCGGCCGTCAGCACGCGCACGGCGTCCTGCACCGATCTCGACAGCGAGAGATGTCGCTGTCTCGTCGCGAGCGAGCGCACGAACACCTCGGCGCCGTGGATCGAGTTCATGCGGATGCGGTCGCCGAGCAGCGCCCCGCCGCTTCGCCTCCGAGTCGGGTCGACGAGCAGCAGACCCACGCGGCGCGTCGGATCGTCGAGCCGCGCGCGCCGCACGAGCTCGTCCACCACGCTCGACTTGCCCGCGCCGCCGGTGCCGGTGAAGCCGACCACGGGCACGTGACCGCCGCGCTCCTGGAGCCGCGTGCGCAGCGTCGCCGCCTCGGCGACCGACGCGTCGGCCTCCTCCTCGAGCCAGGTGATCAGCCGCGCCATCGCCCCGGGCTGCCCGGGATCGAGCCGATCGACGAGCGCCGCAGCGCCGGCGGCATCGAGCGAGCGCGACGCGCGCATCGAATCCGATCGACAGTCGTCGATGATCGTGGCGATCATGCCCTCGAGGCCGAGCCGCCTTCCATCCTCGGGGCTGAAGATGCGCGCGACGCCGGCGCCGTGGAGCTCCTCGATCTCGCCTGGCGTGATCGTGCCGCCGCCACCCCCGTACACGCGGATCCACGGCGCGCCGCGTTCGGCGAGCCGCTCGACCAGATAGCGGAAGAACTCCATGTGCCCGCCCTGGTACGAAGACACCGCGACCGCATGCGCGTCCTCGGCGATCGCCGCCTCGACGATCTCGTCGACCGAGCGGTCGTGCCCGAGGTGGATCACCTCGGCGCCCTGCGCCTGCAACAGCCGGCGCATGATGTTGATGGCCGCGTCGTGGCCGTCGAAGAGCGACGCCGCGGTCACCACGCGGATGCGCGCGGGCTCGGCTGCCCCTTCGTGGATGGGAGTGGCCGCGGTGGTCACTGGTGCTCCTCCGGTTCGAGCGTCGGGGCGCCGCCTTCGTCGAGGCGCCGTGCGACGTGATCGCGATAGCCCTGCATCTCATCGCGCAACGCGACGAGCGACTCGATGCGCCCTTCGAGCCCGCCGAGATGCTCACCGAGCAGGTCGTGCAGTCGGCGCAGCATGTCGTGGGTCGACCCGGCCAGCGCGTACAGGTCGTTCAGCTCCTTGATCTCGCCGAGGCTGAGACCGAGCGTCTTGAGCCGCCCGATGAAGCGCAGCCGCTCGAGCGCGTCGTCGCCGTAGACGCGCCGTCCCCCGGAGCGTCGGCGCACGCCCGGCAGGAGGCCGACCTCCTCGTAGTACCGGACGGTGCGCGCCGAGAGCCCGGTCCGCCGACACAGCTCACCGATGCCGTAGTCGGCTCGCTCGTCGTCGCCAGCCGGCTCGACGGGTGTGGGAAGGGGCAGAGACGCCATGTGTCGGGTCCTCTGGCTGGATGTGCGGCGGGGGGCCGGAATGAATGCGGGATCGGGAGCGGGCGTCAGCGTTGGCAGGCCAGCGGGCGATGCCGGTGTGTACCGAATTTCGGCCCACTTTGCCAGTTCACGTCAACTGCGGATCGGCTGAGGCTCCCCTCAGCGCCCCGAGAGCCCATCGGATGGGCCGATCCGGCCTACATCGGGGTGACGCTGCGGATCTTGTCCGGGCGGCGATCCCGCCGCCCCCGCGCCGCCGCGAGCCGGGCCACGATCTCCTCGCGCAGGTGCTCGGGCGGCACCACGGCGTCGATCACCATCTCGCTCGCGAGCCGCATCAGGTCGACGTCCTCGCGGTACTCGTCACGCAGCCGCCCGGTCTCGGCGGCGCGCTCGTCCTCGTCCATCGCCTGGAGCTTGTTGTAGTAGACCGCGTTGACCGCAGCCTCGGGCCCCATGACCGCGATCATCGCGCCCGGCAGCGCGAGGCACGCGTCGGGGGCGAAGCCCGGACCGCTCATCGCGTAGAGCCCGGCGCCGTAGGCCTTGCGCAGGATCACCGAGATGCGCGGCACCGTCGCCTCCGACACCGCCATGATCATCTTCGCGCCCGCACGGATGATGCCCTGCCGCTCGACCTGCTTGCCGATCATGAAGCCGGGCACGTCCGCGAGGTACACGAGCGGAATGCCGTATGCGTCGCAGAGCCAGATGAAGCGCGCGGCCTTGTCGGCGGAGTCGACCATGAGCACGCCGCCCTTCGTCTTGGGCTGGTTCGCCACCAGCCCGACCACGTGGCCCTCGATGCGCGCGAAGCCCGTCAGCAGCTCCCCGGCGAACAGCTTCTTCAGCTCGAAGAACGAGCCCGCGTCGACGAGCCGCTCGATCACCTGCCGCACGTCGAAGAGCTTGTTCTCCTCGACCGGGATCACGCTCTCGATCTCGGCCGGGTCCGACGCCGGCGCCGCCGCCTCGGCCACCGGCAGCTCTCCCCCGCAATGAGACGGCAGGTACGAGAGATGGACGCGCGCAGCCTCGAGCGCGGCGGCTTCGCTCTTCGCGAGCAGGTCGCCGCAGCCCGACACCGAGCAATGCATGCGGGCACCGCCCATCTCCTCGAGCGTCACCTCCTGGCCGATCACCATCTCCGCCATGCGGGGCGAGCCGAGGTACATGCTCGCGTTCTTGTTCACCATGAAGACGACGTCGCAGAACGCGGGGATGTACGCGCCGCCCGCAGCCGAGGGGCCGAAGAGCAGGCAGATCTGAGGGATCATCCCCGACAGCCGTACCTGGTTGTAGAAGATGCGCCCGGCGCCGCGGCGGCCGGGAAACAGGTCGATCTGATCCGTGATGCGCGCGCCCGCCGAGTCGACGAGGTAGACGAGCGGGCACTGCAGCCGCTCCGCGTGCTCCTGGATACGGATGATCTTCTCCACGGTGCGCGCGCCCCACGAGCCCGCCTTCACCGTCGAGTCGTTCGCCATCACGCAGACCGTGCGTCCATCGACGCGACCGGTGCCGATCACGACGCCGTCGGCGGGCAGGTCGCCGGCCATCACGTTGGCGAGCGCGGCGTCCTCGACGAACGAGCCCCGGTCGAGGAGCTTCGCGATCCGATCGCGACAGAAGAGCTTGCCCTGCTCCGCCAGCTTCTCGTGCGCCGCGGGTTTGCCGCCGGCCTCGACCTCTCCGAGCAGCTTTCGCACGTCTTTGCCTTCGCTCAACGCGATTCCCCCGCTGCGCCGGCCGCATCCGCGGCGGCGCGCTCGCGAGCCCCGAGGCTCGCTCGATAGACCCGGCTGCCGATCGGCCGATCCAGAACCTGCGACTCGAGCCACGCGCCGGTGTCGACGAGCGCATCGAGGTCGATCCCGGTCTCGATGCCGGCGGCATCGAAGAGCGCGACCAGATCCTCGGTCGCGACGTTGCCCGCCGCGCCCGGCGCATACGGGCAGCCGCCCAGCCCGCCGATCGAGCCGTCGAACTTGCGGAGCCCGCTCTCGTAGCCGGCCTCGACATTGGCCAGGCCCCGCCCCCAGGTGTCGTGCACGTGGAGGACGATCCGGTCGAGCGGCAGGTGATCGGACACCATCGCGATGACCGAGCGCACCTGGCTCGGCACGCCGACGCCGTTCGTGTCGCCGAGGGCGATCTCGTCTGCGCCGATGGCGTCGAGGCTCCGCACCAGCTCGACCACCGCACGCGGATCGACCCTGCCCTCGTAGGGGCAGCCGAACACCGTCGATGCGTAGGCGCGCACGAGCACGCCGTCGGCCTTGCAGCGCTCGGCCACGAGCCGCAGCCGCTCGAGATGATCGGCGACGCCGCAGTTCACGTTCTTGCGGTTGTGGGTCTCGCTCGTCGAGATGAAGAGCGCCGCGACCTCGAGCCGACCCGACGACACGAAGCGCTCGTAGCCCTGCTCGTTCGGGACCAGCGCGCTGTAGCGCACACCCTCGCGCCGGGGCAGCGCGGCCACCACCTCGTCCGCATCGGCCAGCTGCGGGATCCACCGCGGCGAGACGAACGAGCTGACCTCGATCTCGGGCACGCCAGCGGCGACCAGCCGCTCGATCAGCTCGACCTTCTGCGCAGCCGGGACCTGGACCGATTCGTTCTGCAGACCATCGCGCGGTCCGACCTCGGTGATGCGTACGCGCTCGGCGCTCATGCCCTTCGGCGCTCCCGATCGTGACTCGGCTCGAAGGCGGTCAAACGTAGCCCAGCGACTCGATCCGCCGATCGCTCTTCAGCCAGCGCGGATCGACCTTGACGAAGAGCTCGAGGTGACAGCGGCCATCGAGCAGCTTCTCGATCTCGCGGCGCGCGCGCGTGCCGATGCGTTTGATCATCGCGCCACCGGCGCCGACGACGATGCGCTTCTGGCTGTTGCGCTCGACGAGGAGGTTCGCGTGGATCGTGACGCGCTCGGGGCTCGACTCGTCGAACGAGACGATCTCGACGGCCATCGAGTAGGGGAGCTCCTGGCCGAGCGACTCGAAGGCAGCCTCGCGCACCAGCTCCGCGCACAGGAAGCGCAGCGGCTTGTCGGTCAGCTCGTCGGGCCCGTAGAGCGGCGGCGACACGGGCAACCGGGCGACGACCGCATCGAGCATCTCGCGCACGCCCTCGCCGGTGCGCGCCGAGACCGGGAGCACTTCGCCCGGCTCGATCCCCGCCACGCGCGCGATCTCCTCCAGCACGCCGTCCTTCGCCGCGAGATCGGCCTTCGTCGCGGCCACCAGCAGCGGGGTGCCGTGCGCGCGCGCCATCGCGACGAGCTGCTCGTGCGCCTCCTCGCAGCCTCGTGTGCCGTCGACGAGCATGAGCGCCGCGTCGCTGTCCTTCATCGCCGCATCGACCGCGGCGTTCAGCGCGACGTTCAGCTTCTTCGTCGACGCGTGGAGCCCCGGCGTGTCGACCCACATGACCTGGGCGTCCTCGCGGTGCAGGATGCCCAGGATGCGACTGCGCGTCGTCTGCGGCTTGGCGGTCACGATCGCGAGCTTCTCGCCGAGCAGCCGGTTGAGCAGCGTCGACTTGCCCGCGTTCGGCGGACCGACCAGCGCCACGAAGCCGGCGCGATGGGGCGGCGCAGCCCTCTCGTCCGGGGTCTCGTGATCCGCGTCCGGCTCGACGTCTTCGCTCACGACGACGCCTCCTCTCCGGCTTCGTCACGCGCGTCGGCGCAGTCGGCGTCATCGCCGCCCGACACCCCACGCCCCCCGAAGAGCGACGCATCGGCGAGCTCGGCTGCCTCGCGCTCCGCGGCGCGCTTCGTGCGCCCGCGGCCCCGGGCCACCTCCTCGCCCTCGACCTGCACCGCCACCTCGAATCGCCCGTCGTCGTCCTCGATCTCGCTGTCCTCGACGAGCCGGTACTGCGGCACCGAGCCGTAGCGCTGCATCACGCGCTCGTTGAAGCGCATCTTCGGGTGCCGCTCGACGCGCGGCGCGTCCGCCGACAGCGATTCACCGAAGAGCTCGCGCGACAGCGCGACGACCGGCGGCAGCCCGTCGTCGAGATAGAGCGCGGCGAAGATGGCCTCCATCGCGTCTTCGAGGATCGAGTCCTTGTCGTCGCCGCTCGACTGCCGCTCGGTTCGCCCGAGGCGCAGGTACCGCCCCAGATCGAGGCGCCGCGCAGCCGCGGCGAGCGAGCGCCCCTCGACGATCCCGTGCAGCGCCCGGGTCAGCTCGCCCTCCCGCCACTCGGGCTTCGCCTCGTAGAGGATGTGGGACACAGCCAGCCCGATCACCGAGTCGCCGAGGAACTCCATCGTCTCGTTGCTCGTCACGCCGGCCGTCTCGTTCGCGTACGACGAGTGGCAGAGCGCCCGCTCGAGCAGGCCGCGATCGCGAAAGCGATGGCCGAGCGCTGACTCGAGCGCGTCGAGGTCGGCCTCGGGGGGCGGCCCCTGATCGTCCTGCGCGTCGCTCACGGCCGCGCCTCTTCGATCCAGCCGCCTCCGAGCACGACCTCCCCGGTCGGCTCGTCGTAGAGCACGGCGGCCTGTCCCGGCGAGACCGCGCGCACCGGGGCATCGAATGTGAGCTCGACACGGTCGCCCTCGTGGCCGACCACGCTGGCGCGCACGGGCTCGTGGCGGTGCCGCACCTGCACGCGCACGCGGTCGGGTCGCGCCGAAGGCGAGATCCAGTGATGCGCCGCCACGACCATGCCCTTGGCATCGAGATCGGGCAGGTCGCCCACGACGACGCGCCCGCTGCGAGCCTCGATGCGCGTCACGTAGAGGCGCCGCCCGACGCTCACGCCGAGACCGTGCCGCTGCCCCACTGTGAAGTGGTGCACGCCGCCGTGTCGGCCGAGCACCTCGCCGCGGGTGTCGACGATCTCGCCGTCGAGCGCCGACGCTTCGGGCCGGACCTGCTCGACCACGGCGGCGTAGTCGCCGTCGGGCACGAAGCAGATCTCCTGGCTCTCCGGCTTGTCCGCGGTCTCGAGACCGAGCCCACGAGCGCGCTCGCGCACCTGGGCCTTCGTGAGCTCACCGAGTGGAAACAGGATGCGGCCGAGCTGCGCCTGATCGAGCTGGAAGAGGAAGTACGTCTGGTCCTTCTGGCGGTCCCGGGGGCGCCGCAGCTCCCACTCGCGTGTCTCGTCGTTTCGCACGACGCGCGCGTAGTGCCCGGTCGCCACCTGGTCGGCGCCGAAGATGCGCGCGCGCTCCATCAGCAGGTCGAACTTGAAGCGCTTGTTGCAGGTCACGCAGGGGATCGGCGTGCGCCCGGCGAGATAGGCATCGGCGAAGGCCTCGACGACCTCGTCTCGAAAGGCGTCGGTGTAGTTCGCGACGTAGAAGCGGATCCCGAGCCGCTCGGCGACGCGCCGCGCATCGTCGGCGTCCTCGAGCGAGCAGCAACGCGAGCGGCTGCCCGCGAGATGCATCGTGACGCCGATGGGCTCATGGCCCGCTTCGACGAGCAGCGCGGCGGCCAGCGACGAGTCGACGCCGCCCGACAGCGCCACGACGACTCGCGGCGAGGCCCCCCGCGCATCGGGGACGACCGGCTCAGCCACGGGCGCCCTCCCCGCGCATGCGCGCGACGAGCTCGAGCACCAGGTCGGCCGCATGATCGACGTCGTCGAGCTCGATGCCCTCGCCCACCGAGAATCGGAGGCTCGCCCGCGCCTGCTCCGGGCTGCGACCCATTGCGACGAGCACGTGCGAGGGCGAGACCGAGCCCGAGTGACAGGCGGCCCCCGCCGATGCAGCGACACCCTCGACGTCGAGCGCTTGCAGCAGCACGTCCCCTTCGATGCCCGACAGCTCGACGTTCAGCGTGTTCGGGAGCGTGCGCGCCTCGGGCGAGTTGCGGCGCGCGTCCGGCACTCCGGCCGCGATGCGCTGCCAGAGCCGATCGCGCAGCTCGGCGTAGCGCTTCATGCGCCCCGGTAGATCGCGATGCGCCACCTCGACGGCGACGCCCAGCCCGACGATGCCGGCCACGTTCTCCGTGCCACCGCGCAGGCGCTTCTCCTGGGGGCCGCCGCGCAGCAGCGCCTCGAGGGGCGCGCCGTTTCGCGCGATCAGGCAGCCCGTGCCCTTCGGCCCTCCGAGCTTGTGTGCCGAGAGCGAGAGGTAGTCGGCGCCGAGCGCCATCCAATCGACGGGCCACTTGCCAACGGCCTGCGTCGCGTCCACGTGCAGCCGCGCGTCGCTGCCTTCGAGCGCGGCGCGCACGGCCTCCATGTCCTGCACCACGCCGGTCTCGTTGTTCGCGAGGATGACCGAGACCAGCCAGGTGTCCGGCTCGATCGCGGCCGCCAGCGCGCCCTCACCGAGCAGACCGTCCTCGTCGACGGCGATCCGGGTGATGCTCCAGCCCGCCGACTCGAGCGCCGCGGCGGGCTCCACGACCGAGGGGTGCTCGATCGCGGTCGTCACGATGTGGCCCGGCGCCCCGCTGCTCGATGCGATCGAGTGGAACACCATGTTGTTGGCCTCGGTGGCCCCCGCCGTGAAGACGATCTCGGCGTCGGCGACGTGCAGCGCCTCGGTGATCTGCCGGCGCGCGACCTCGATGCACCGGCGCGCCTCGGCGCCCTCGGCGTGCGTGCTCGAGGGGTTCCCGGACACCTCGGCGAGGGTGCGCGTCATCGCCGCGAGCACTTCGGGGGCGAGCGGCGTCGTCGCGTTGTGATCGAGATGAATGCGGTCGGCGAGTCGGCCCATGGGCAATCCGCTAAGGGCGCGTGTGTGCAGCCTTTTCAGGCGGCGACCCTACCCCCGTGCCTGCACGGGGTCAAGGAAGGCGCTCCCGGCTCGCGGCCTCGCGCCGAGCGGCGGCGTTGACCAGGGTCACGGGCTCAGGCCGGACGCTGCAGGGCGAGCAGGTCTTCGAGGCTGCGTGTCGCGGCGACGGCCTCGAAGGCGCCGTCGACCTCACGCATCACCTCGCGCACGATATCGTCGCGCCCGAGCACCGCGGTGGCGACCAGATCAGCGCCCGCCTCCTCGTCATCATCGGCCGGCATCTCGCGGTCGCCGCGCAGGGCGTGGAAGACGTCGGCGACGGTGATGCGTCCGAGGGGCCGGGCGGGCAGCACCCCGGCGTTGCCGAGATCGTCGACGGTCTGCTCGAGCAGTCCTGCGGCCATCAATGCGCGGACCTGCTCCCGCACCACGCGGACCGGCAGGTCGAGGGCCTCCGACAGCACGTCGGAGTTCAATGCGCCCTCCCCCGACCGGAAGGCCCGCCCGATCGCGAGCACCACCCGCAGCCCGATGGCCTCGCGCTCGGCCATGCCCGGCTCGGCGCCGCGCACCTCGCGGCGGTAGTGATTGAGGTTCTGCGACGCGAAGGCGACCTCGGCCCCGAAGAGCACGACCGCCCAGCAGACGTAGATCCAGACGAGCACGAGCGGAAGCGCGGCGAAGCCGCCGAAGATCGCGTTGTACTTCGTGACGCCGACGCTCAGGTCGACGTAGAAGTAGCGCGCCACCGAGAAGAGGATCGAGGCAACGAAGCCGCCCGCGAGCGCAGCGAGCGGCCGGACCGAGGTGTTCGGAAAGAACCAGTAGAGGAACGAGAACGCCGCGATGAGCGCCGCCCAGGGGAGGCCCTGCAGCCAGACGGTCTCGAACTGCACGACAGTCGCCGGGTTGATGAACTCCGCCAGCACCTGCGTGCCCTGGATCGTCGCGCCGAGCGAGAGCGCCACGCCGGTCAGCAGCGGCGCGATCACCATCACCGTGAGGTAATCGGAGAGTCGCCGAGGCCAGGTGCGCTGGTCCTCCACGCCCCAGATCGCGTTGAGCGTCGTCTCGAGGTGCCGGAGAGCCAGGATCGAGGTCAGCAGCAGGATCGTTGCGCCGATGGTGCCGAGGCTGCCGAGATCGGCTCCGCGGACCTGCTCCATCACGATCTCGCGCGCCTCGGGGCTGACGGCGGTCATCTCGCCCACCACGAGCTCGACGAGCTCGTCTCCCCCGCGCCCGAGCTGCAGGAGTCCGACCATCACCGCGAGCATCGGAATCAGCGCGAGCACGGTCACGTAGGTCAGCGCGCTCGCGCGCAGCAGCAGTCGGTCGCGCACGAAGCCCTGCGCGATCATGACGACGAGCTGCACGCTGCCCAGCGCGAACGTCTGCAGCCGGTCCTGGCCGAGCTCGAGATTCCACAGGTCTTCGACGATGAAGCTGCGAATGCGGGCGATCAGGCCCTCGGGCGGCGGGCGGCGCGGCGTCGATGCCGACATGCAGCCTCCTGATCGCGCGGGCGTGCACGACGCCCGGCGAACTCGAGACCGGAATCTACCCCTCTCTCCCTGTACCTGCCTCAGCCGGCTCTCGCGTGCGAGGAGGATCGACCCTCACGAAGGGGCGAAGCCGCTCCACGGTCTTCGGGCCGATGCCGTGGACGCGCACCAGATCATCGACCGCGCGGAAGCGCCCGCGCCTGCGCTCGGCCAGGATGTCGCGCGCCCGAGCCGGGCCGATGCCCGGCAGCGCCTCGAGCGCACGACCGCCGGCCGCGTTCAAGTCGAGACGCTGCGCGAAGAGCCAGCGCGCGGGCCCGCGCAGCATGCCGCCCCCGCCCGGAGGCGGCGCGCACGACACCGCACGTGTCCAGCCGCGCTCGGCGAGCGCCTCACGCGGCAGCGCGCACGGCGCAGCCCGGGCAGCGGACGCCGGCAGCCGACCGGGCTCGGCGAGCAGCAGCAAGGCAAGGGCGAAGAGGCAGAGCGCCCACACGGCGCCCTGTCGTCGCAGTACCTGGGGAGGCACCGCGCGGGGATCCCGATGCGTTGACCCAAGCACGGATCGGAGCGAGAGGACAGCGCGCACGATGCGGAGGGCGAGAGACACCGCCCGAGCTTGGCAGTACCGCAGGACCCGCGACCTGGCG
>CAYYSY010000264.1:0-12344 GCA_964474355.1 uncultured Spirochaetaceae bacterium
GCACGAGCACGGCGAGCGCGACGCCCGGGAGCCCGACGGCCATGAAGGCCACCCGCCAGCCGAAGTACTCACCGACCCAGCCGCCGATGAGGGTCCCGAGCGCGCCCCCGATGGGGATGCCCAGCGAGTAGATCGAGAGCGCCCGAGCGCGATTCGAGAGCGGGAAGTAGTCGCTGATGAGCGAGTGCGATGGAGGCGAGCCCGCCGCCTCGCCGATGCCCACGCCGACACGCGCCGCGAGCAGACCGGCGAAGCTCGTCGCGCGGCCGGTGATGGCGGTCATCACGCTCCACGTCGTGAGCCCGAGCACGATGATGAGGCGCCTCGAGCCAACGTCGGCCCAGCGCGCGATGGGGATGCCGGCGAAGGTGTAGAAGATCGCGAAGGCGATGCCGCCGAGGAGCCCGAGCTGGAAGTCCGAGAGCTCGATCTCGCGCTTGATGTCCTCGAGCAGGATCGAGAGGATCTGGCGGTCGATGAAGTTGAAGATGTAGACGGCGAGCAGCAGACCAAGCGCGTAGCGGGCGCGCCCCGGCGAGACCAGCCCGGGAGCCTCGGACGCCGCTTCACTCGTGGCGTTGGCCGACTCGCGGCCGTGCGTCCCCGCGTCGCCACCGCCGTGTGGCGTCTCGTCCTCGCTCATTCGCCTTCCCCCTGATGCCGGACGCGCCGGCCGCTGGAGCATAGGCGACGCACGTGGCCGGGCGCGCCCACCACGACATCATCCGCACCCGGCGCGAGAGCCCCGGCCCCGCCTTCCGCAACCGAAGCACGCTCCGTCGGCCCCCTTGTCGCCGCCCGACTCAGCTGGGATCATCGTGGATCGGCCGCGGCGCGATTCGACCCGCCGAGCCGATCCACAAGAGAGAACCCAGACAGGAGCGCGCGCCCATGTATCCCGGAGACTACGTCGAAGAGCAGCCGGACAAGCCCGCCGTGATCATGAACGGCTCGGGCGAGATCGTGACGTATCGCGAGCTCGACGAGCGCTCGACCCAGCTCGCTCGGCTGCTGCGCGAGGCGGGGCTCCGCAAGGGCGACCACGTCGCGATGCTGATGGAGAACAACGCCCACTTCCTCGAGATCTGCTGGGCGGCGATGCGATCGGGCCTCTACATGACGCCGATCAACAGCTACCTCACGGCGGAAGAGGCGTCGTACATCATCCGGGACTGCGGCGCGCGCGCGTTCATCGGCAGCCGCGGCAAGGCCGAGGTGGCGGAGGGGCTGCGCGGCGAGTTCGCGACACCCGAAGTCGGCCTGCACCTGATGGTGGGCGGAGCCATCGACGGCTACGACGACTACCTGGAAGCCATCGCCGGCCAGGACACGAAGCGCCTCGAAGACGAGACGATGGGCGCGTTCATGATGTATTCGTCCGGTACCACGGGCCGACCGAAGGGCATCATGAAGCCGCTCCCCGACGAGACGCCGAGCGAGAGCATGTCGCAGGCCTTGATGGGTCTGCTCTTCGGCTGGCGGAAGGACATGATCTACCTCTCGCCCGCCCCCCTCTACCACGCGGCGCCCAGCGCGTTCTGCAACGCCACGCTCGCGTTCGGCGGCACCGTCGTCGTGATGGAGAAGTTCGACGCGAGCGAGGCACTCCGCGCCATCGATCGCCACGGCGCCACCCACAGCCAGTGGGTGCCGACCATGTTCAACCGCATGCTGAAGCTTCCCGAGAGCGAGCGCGCCGCCTACAGCGGCTCGACGCTCGAGACAGCGGTGCACGCCGCCGCCCCCTGCCCCGTCGCCGTGAAGCGCCAGATGATCGAGTGGTGGGGGCCGGTGCTGAGCGAGTACTACGCCGGCAGCGAGGCCAACGGTGCGACCATCATCCACAGCGAAGACTGGCTGAAGAAGCCCGGCTCGGTCGGCAAGCCGGTCGGCGCCGAGATCGACATCCTCGACGACGAGGGCAACGTGCTGCCGCCGGGCGAGCCCGGCACGATCTACTTCCGGGGCGGTGCCGAGTTCGAGTACCACAACGACCCCGACAAGACCGCCGACAGCCGCGCTGATGGCGGGCGCAGCACCCTCGGTGACATGGGCTACCTCGACGAGGACGGGTTCCTCTTCCTCACGGATCGCAAGGCCTACATGATCATCTCCGGGGGCGTGAACATCTATCCCCAGGAGATCGAGGACTGCCTCGTCACCCAGGAGCTCGTCGCCGACGCCGCCGTATTCGGCGTGCCCAACGAGGACATGGGCGAAGAGGTGAAGGCCGTCGTGCAGCTGATGCCCGGCATCGAGGAGAGCGACGCGACGCGCGACGCGTTGCTCGCACACTGCCGAGAGCATCTGGCCGGGTTCAAGATGCCACGCTCGATCGACTTCGAAGCCGAGCTGCCCCGCCTGCCCACCGGCAAGCTCTACAAGCGGCTGCTGCGCGACAAGTACTGGGGCAACCACGACACGAAGATCGTGTAGCGCCGAGCGGTCACCTCTTTCGAAGCGGCCGAGGCGGCCGAGGCGACTACGATCCCGGTCATGGACGATCCTTCTCCGAGCTCCGCTGCGGCGCCCTCGACCGGAGGCGACGAGCCGCCCGGCCACCTCGCGCGCCGCATGTCGTTCCCGCTGCTCGTGCTCTACGGGCTCGGCACGACGGTGGGCGCGGGGATCTACGCGCTCATCGGCGTCACCGCGGGGATCGCCGGCTATTGGACCCCGGTGGCCTTCATGCTCGCGGGCGTGCTCGCCGCGTTCACCGCGCTGAGCCTGGCCGAGCTCTCGGGCCGCTTCCCCAAGGCCGCCGGCGAGGCGGTGTACGTCGAGGAGGGCTTCGCTGCACCGCGCCTGGCGGTCTTCGTGGGGCTCTCGATGGCGCTGGCCGGCACCATCTCGGCCGCCACGGTCTGCCGGGGCTTCGCCGGCTACGTGTCCGCCTACTCGCCGGTGCCGGCATGGCTCGCGATCGTCTTCATCGTCGCCGTGAGCGGCGCCGTCGCGGCACGCGGCATCGGCGAGACGGCTTGGATCGCGGCGTCGCTCACCGTGCTCGAGGTCGGCGGGCTCCTCCTCGTCATCTGGGTCGGACGCGAGAGTCTCGCTGAGCTGCCCACGCGCGGCGCCGAGCTCGTCCCGACCCTCGACGCCACGGCCTGGAGCGCGATCCTGGGCGCGAGCGTCATCTGCTTCTACGCCTTCCTCGGCTTCGAGGACATGATCAACGTGGCCGAAGAGGTGAAGGACGTCCGGCGTAACCTGCCCCGCGCCATCGTCTGGACCCTCGTCGCCACGCTGGTGCTCTATCTCATGCTCACCGTCGCCGCGGTCATGACGGTGCCGCCCGGCGAGCTCGGGTCGAGCGATGCGCCCCTCGCGCTGATCTACGAGCGAGCGACCGGGCGAACGCCCTGGCTGCTCTCCGCCATCGGCGCCATCGCCATGTCGAACGGGGCGCTGATCCAGATCGTGAAGTCGTCGCGCATCCTGTACGGACTCGCCGATCGCGGCGAGCTGCCGAGCGCGCTCGGCCACGTTCACCCACGTTCACACACGCCGCTGCTCGCGACGGGGCTGGTGGTATGCGTCGTGCTCGTGCTCGCCCTGACGCTGCCGCTCGGCCAGCTCGCCAAGGCGACCTCGCTCATCACCCTGCTCGTGTTTGGCCTGATCTGCGCCGCGCTGGTGCGTGTGCGGGCGACTCGGCCCGCCACAGGCGGCGGGTTCCGGGTGCCGATCTGGATCCCCTGGCTCGGGGTCTTCGTCAACCTCGGCCTGGTCGTCTTCGAGGGAGCGCGGATGCTCGGCGTCATCGGCGGCGGCGGCGGCTGGAGCCCGCCCCACTGACGACGGGGCAGAGATGTCCGTGCCTCAGCGCCGCGCCGCCAGCGCATCGCCGATCTCGACGCTGCCTCCCGCGCCGAGCGGATCGCGCATCAGGCTCCACAGCGACATCCCGAGCCCATAGGTGATCCACCTGCGACCGGGTGAGATCCGCAGGAAGCAGCCGTCGGCAAGCTCGAGCTCACCGTGACCGGTGATCGACTTCAAGTACCCCGACTCGACGAGGCCGACGATTTCGGGCGAGTCCGCAGCGAGCACCTCGGCCCTCGCCTGGAACTGCACCGTCGACGGCGGCCCGAAGGGGATGCGGCGGATCGGGACGACGACGGCCACGTGCTCGCTGGCGGCGACGTTGCGCGCCTTCCGACTCGTCCGCAACGTGCTCGCGTAGAGCGTCGTGCCGACGGCCTCGTAGAGGACGCCGGCGACGTGCGGGCGGCCGGCGGGCGAGGCCGTCGAGAGCGTCGCGAAGGAGCGCTTCTGGACGGCCGCCAGGACGGCAGCGGGCTCGGGGCAGACCGCAGCGTGCTGCGGGACGGATTCGGTCGGAGAGAGGGTGTGTGCTGTCATGGGGCGCAGAGTACGGAGCCGAATCGAGCGTCTCCATGGTTTATCGACTCACTTTCATAACCGATCGTCTACATTCGACCGCATGGATGCCCTCTCCGGACTGATCAGCGGCCCGCGCGCCCACGACGCGTTCCTGCTCCACGCCGTCTTCGATCCGCCCTGGTCGCTCCGGATCGAGGACGAGGCGCCCCTCACCCTCGTCGCCGTGCTGCAGGGCGAGGCGTGGCTCGTATCTGGCGATGATGCCCCGCCCGTGCGCGTCGAGGCGGGCGGCGTCGCGCTCGTGCGCGGTCCCGATCACTACACCCTGGCCGGCGCGCCGGACACGCCGCCGCGCGTGGTCATCCATCCCGACCAGCGCTGCCAGACCCTCGAGGGCGAGGACCTCGCCGAGTCGATGCGCCTCGGCGTACGCACGTGGGGCAATGCGGCCGACGGCGCGACGCGCATGCTGATCGGCACCTACGGCCTCGACAGCGAGGTGAGCAAGCGCCTGCTCGGCGCTCTCCCGGCGTGCGTCCATTTGCGCGGCGAGGACTGGGACGCTCCGTTCATCCCGCTGCTCGTCGACGAGATGCGAAAGGAGCTGCCCGGTCAGGACGTGATCCTCGATCGGCTGCTCGACCTGCTCTTGATGTCGGCCGTGCGCGCCTGGGTCGCTCGACCCGAGGCCGACGCACCCGGCTGGATCCTCGCCGGCGGCGACCCGGCCATCGGCGAGGTGCTCCGCATGCTCTACGACGACCCCGCGCGCGCATGGACGGTGGCCGAGCTCGCGGCGGCCGTCGGCATGAGTCGCGCCGCCCTGGCCAGGCGCTTCACGCAGATCGTCGGTGAGCCGCCGATGACCTTCCTCACGCACTGGCGCCTCACGCTCGCGGCCGATCTGCTCTGCGAGCCGGGCGCGACCATCGGCTCGGTCGCCGAGCAGGTCGGCTACGCGAGCTCCTATGCGCTCAGCGCCGCGTTCAAGCGCGTGCGCGGCATGAGCCCCAGGGCGCATCGCCGCGCGCAGGCCGGCTGATCGTAGCCGCGAGGAGCTCCGCTTCAGCGAGCGGTGTCCGTCTCGTCCACGGCCCCAGGCCAGTCGAATTCGAGCGCGATGTGATCGAAGCGCCCCGGCTCGGCCTCGCCCGACCGCTCGAGCTCGAGGCCGGGCGCGATCACACGGATCGTGTAGTCGGCGCTCTTCCGGAAGCGCCGACACGCCTTCACGTGGTCGACGCCGACGCGATAGCGGCCGGCGAGCGGCGCGTCGAAGCGCACGGTCTCGCGACGCGTGTCGAGCTCAGGCGTGCGCTCGCAGCGCACGTCGCGATCGAGGCGGCCGCCATTGCCGCTCGGCGTGTTGCCGAAGTAGACGGTCTCGAGCTCGGGGTCGGTGACGTGCAGGTCGAGATCGGCCGCCGCGTCGAAGACGAGCTCGACCTGCAGCGCCCGCTCGGGGCGCGGAGGGAAGTCGCTGGGTGCGAGCGTCGCCTTCGAGCTCGCGCAGGCCGCACAGAGCGCACTCACGAGCAGCCCGAGCCCGACGCTGGCCAGACCACGCTTCGACGGGATAGCCTGTCCTGGCCCTTGCACGCGGAGATCGGCCCCCATGCGCTCGCATCATCGCCCCGACCCCATGGCCGCGACCTGCTCGACGCGACGGCCATCTTGCAGCAAGGGCGCGCCAGACTCAATGCCGGGGCCGAGCGCGCGCGCCCTGCTCGCCTTGCTCATCCTCCTCACCATCGCAGTGCCCCTGTCCCTCGCCGCCGAGTCACACGCGACGGCCGGCAGATTCTTCGGCACGGTGACTTCGGTGAGCGGTCCGGTCGAAGGCGCCATGGTGACCTTGCGCCACGGCGAGCCCGCCCACACCACGACCGTCTTCAGCGACGAGAACGGCCGCTTCACCTCGCCGCCCATGGCGTTCGGCGGCGGCTACCAGCTACGGGTGCGCCGGCTCGGCTGGCGAGACCTCGTGATCGAGGACACCGCACCGGGCGGGGACGAGCTCGCCCTCGTGCTCGAGCGCGAGAGCGATCCCGCGCAGCTCGCCGAGACCCTGCCCGCGAACGTCTGGTATGCGCTCGTCCTCGGTCGCATCGAGAACGAGGCGCATCGCACCGAGCTGAAGCAGCAGTGCACCTACTGCCATCAGCAGGGCAACTGGGCCACGCATCGGCCGCGCAGCCGCGAGGCCTGGGAGAAGCTGATCCTGCTGATGGGCCGCCGCGGCGCCATGATCTCCCGCGATCTACGCGAGCAGCTCCCCGATATCCTGATCGAGGCCTACACGCCCGAGAACGCGCTGCCCGAGCTCACGGCCGGCATGAACGACCCGGGCTTCGCGCCCGAGCGCTCGCCCGAGGTGCGGCGCGCGCTGATCGAGGAGTGGGAGCTCGGCGGGCGCGCTTCCAACCAGCACGACATGATGTTCCACCCGAGCGGCATGATCTATTCGGTCGACATGCCCCAGGACGAGCTGCATCGTCTCGACCCGATGGTCGCCGGCGGCCAGCGCGAGTCGTTCGAGATCCCGCACGGCGACCTCGAGCCCGGCGGCGTGTTCGCCAGCGCGAACCGCCCCACTTCGACGAGCGACTCGTACGTCGGGCCGCACTCGCTGCAAACGGCGCCGGACGGCTCGGTGTGGATCACGCTCTCGCTCGGCAATCAGCTCGCGCGCTTCGATCACGACACCACCGAGTGGACGATCCACGAGCTCGACAGCGGAATCTACCCGCACACCCTGCGCTTCGATCAGCGCGGGCGCATCTGGTACACGATGGCCGCCTCGAACCACGTCGGCATGTTCGACCCGGCGACGAACGAGCAGCGCCACGTGCGGCTGCCGTCGAGCACCTGGCAGCAGGCGATCATCACCCGCACGATGCCCTTCCTGCTCTGGCTGGGCCGGCATGTCGATTTGCGGGGACAGGCGAGCGAGGGCGACGGCATCAAGATGCCGGTGCCGTACGGCATCGACATCGCGCCCGACGGCGGCGTGTGGTTCAGCCAGCTGAACGAGCACAAGATCGGCCGCATCGACCCCGACACGTTCGAGCTCGAGATGATCGACACGCCCTTCGCGACGCCCCGGCGTCTTCGCTTCGACAGCCAGGGGCGGCTCTGGATCCCGGCCTTCGCCGAGAGCCTGCTCGCGCGATTCGACCTCGAGACGCGGGCGTTCGAGACCTGGCCGCTGCCGATCGAGCCGCTCGGCACCGAGGTGCCCTATGCGCTGGCGGTGCAGCCCGGCACCGATCACGTCTGGATCTGTGGGACCAACAGCGACACGATGATCCGCTTCGAGCCCGAGGGCGAGCGGTTCACCGTCTACCCGCTGCCGACGCGGGTGACCTACACGCGCGAGGTCGATTTCGACGACGCGGGCCGCGTATGGACGTCGAACTCGAACGGTCCGACGTGGCAGATCGAACGGGGTGTGCCGCAGGTGATCAGGATCGACCCGCGGAGCGAGGCGGGGGACGGCGCCGCGGCCGGGCTCGTCGGATCCGGCCCCACCCCCGACTAGCTCAGATGTCGCGCACGCCGGTCGCCTTCGCTGGCTGAGTCGCGCCTTCCTGGTCGTGATCGCGCAAGAAGGAGCGGAACTGGCTCGCTGAGCCGACGAAGACCTTGATGAACTCGGCGATGATCCGATCGTTCATGCCGGCGTTCGCGAGCAGATCGGCCTCGAGCACCGGGTCGGCGTCGCCGTCGATGTAGGCGCGCGACAGCCTGCGGTGGCGATTCCAGACGTTGATGTCGTCCGTCGTGATCGACACACCCGTCAGCCCGTAGTAGAGCTGCAGGTCGCCGTCGTCGTACAGGAAGAGCACGTACTGGCTGCCCTCCGCCTTGAACACGACCCGGTTCTCGTCGATCTCGACGCCGCCGTAGCCCTCGCTCTGCACGAGCGCGGCGAGCTCACCGACGTCGTAGTGACGGAGCCGGACGTCCTTCTCGCCAGCGAGCACCATCGAAGGCGCGAGCGAGACGAGCAGCGTCAGGGTCACCAGCAGGGCGTAGCGGAGCAGAGTGCGGTGCGAGGCAGTCGATCCCATGCGGCCATCCTCCCGTGCGCGCGACGGTCGGGCCGTGCGCACATCCTTCCATTACGGAGGGACGGGGAGCGGACCTGAGCCGGAGATGGTGCATGAGAGACCGCATTCGCGGCGGAGGTTCCGCCGTACGCAGCGGATATGCAGGCGAACGGAAGCGGACGAGCGGAAACAGTGCGACGCGGAGCCGGCTCCGGTCCAACGACCGCGCTGGGTCCTGTACGCCGAGGACGCCAAGGGAGAAGACCGCGAAGGCGCGGTGCTCCAGGCGCTCTCGTGCAGGGCCTCCACCGTCCGCGCCCTGCTCGAGAGTGCCTGGAGTGCCGCGATTTCGCGGTCCTCGGACCGCCGGCGACCGGAGGCGTACTGGTGTACGCCGAGGACGCCAAGGGAGAAGACCGCGAAGGCGCGGTGCTCCAGGCGCTCTCGTGCAGGGCAGCTACCGACCGCGCTGGGCCTTGCTGCGGAAGCCCTTCCGCATGCCGCCGACGTGGCCCTGCCGCATCGACGCGGGGAGCTTCTCGAGCTTGAGCGAGTACCAGGGCGTCCCGAAGCGCTTCATGTTGAGCTTCTTGTTGTTCTGCAGCCGGAGCAGGTTGTCCTTCGTCGACTCGCTCGACGGCTCGACCTTGAGCGCCTTCTGCAGCTGCTCGATCGCCGCCTCGCGGTCGCCGTCCTTCGCGAGGATGAACGCGTACACGTGGTACAGCAGCATCTGCTTCTTGTTGGCGCGAATGGCGACGTCGAGGACTTCCTTCGCCTCGCCCACCTTCTTGCGGCGATAGAGCAGCGCCGCGCGAGCGAGCTGTGCGTCGGGCACGCGCAAGCCCGCCTTTGCCAGGTGCTCGAGCGCGAGGTCTTCCTTGTCGGTCGCATATGCGACCAGGCCGAGCTGCGCGTGGATCTGGCCCGCGAGCATCACCTGCCAGCGGGCCTTGGGCAGCAGCTCTTCGAGGCTCCTGATCGCCGCCTGATGGGCGCCGCTCTGCAGCTGCTTGCCGACCTGCTCGAACGCAGGCTCGATCTGCTTCGCGAGCCGGCGCGAGATCAGGACGAAGGCGGCGAGCGCGACGAGCACGCCGACGATGATCCCCATGGCCCAGGTCTGCCACAGCCCGGCGAGCGTGTAGGCCACGCCTACGACGACGCCGAGCAGGGTGGAGATGAGAATGGTGTACACGCCGGCCTGGCCTCCGCGCCCCGAGGATCGATCGGGGCGCGGAAGTTACAGGACCTGCACCGGAGCTGCATACGGCGTTCACATGCCGACACGGCTCCTGACACGCCTCGTGCGATCCGGCCGACTTCGTCGCACACATCACACACTCGCGTGCCACTCACGCGTTAGGATTGGGCATTCACCGTTGGCGGGCCGCAACGACACCGCCGATCGAGGGCAAAGCCGATGCCGCCCCCCAGACTCCGACCGCATCGAATCGAGACACACGCCAGCCGCAGCGTGGCAGGTCTGCTCATCGCCGCCCTCACATTCGCGTCGAGCCTCTCGGCCTACGCCGACACCGACGGCTGCCCGCTCGATCCGCGGCCCGTGTTCGCCGGTCACGCGTTCCCGCTCGATGAGCCTCTTCTCTCGAGCCCCATCGAGAGTGTCGAGGCCTTCCAGAGCCTCCCCGCGTTCTCGCTACCGATTGACGTCGTCGCGGCGCCGGACGACACGGGCCGGCTCTTCGTGGTCGAAGGCGAAGGGCGCGTGAAGACATTCATCGACGATCCGAACGCTTCGAGCGTCACGACGTGGCTCGACATCTCGTCCCAATCGTCGCCGCTGGGCCGCCCGGTGAAGGATGGCCCGAGCGACGAGCGCGGCCTGCTCGGACTCGCCTTCGACCCGAACTTCGCCGCCGAGGGCCAGCCCGGCTACGGCGAGTTCTACGTCAACTACGTCACCATCAATACCGCCTGCCCCGGTGGCAACAGCTGCACCAAGGTCGTCCGCTACTCGGTCGCAGACCACACCCAGCCGACCGTCGACATCGGCACCGGGGAGCAAGTCCTCGTCTTCGATCAGCCGGCGCGCAATCACAACGGAGGACAGATCCGCTTCAGCCCCGACCCGAACGACGACAATCTCTACATCTCGAGCGGCGATGGCGGCGGAGCCAACGATGTGCACGGCAACGGCCAGAACCTCGAGACGCTCCTGGGCACGATCCTTCGCATCGCCGTGCGCGGCGAGGCCACCTACGCGATTCCACCGGACAACCCCTTCGCCGACAGCACGGGACCCGAGCGGAAGGAGATCTGGCATTGGGGCCTGCGGAATCCGTACCGCATGACCTTCGACCCCGAGCCCCCCTATGACCTCTGGATCGGCGACGTGGGCCAGAACCTCTGGGAGGAGGTCGACCGGGCGCCCGGGGGCGTTGGAGGTCTCAACTTCGGCTGGCCGCTCTGCGAGGCATCGAAGGTCTTCCTCGCGAACCAGAACCCGGATCAGCCGTGCACCCAGGAGAACTGGGAGGCGCTCGGCGTCTCGAATGGCTTGAGCTGGCCCGACGACGGCGTCGAGCTCCCCGTGCTCGAGTACCCGAACGAGGGCCCCGCCTCCGTGCTGCCCGGCCCGATCTATCGTGGCAGCGTGCTCCCCGAGCTAACCGGTCAGTTCCTCTTCGGCGACTACGGCTCGGGGCGGCTGTGGGCATGGGACCGGACCACCGTCGACCCCGATACCGGGCTCGGTGTCTCCGAGTCGCTGCTCGCCGGCGATGCGATGTCGGCCATCGGCGTCGACAACGACGGCGAGCCCCTGCTGGTGCGGTACGGCACAGGGCGGCTGGAGCGGCTCCAGGTGGCCAGCGGCTCGAGCACGCCGTTTCCGTCGCTCCTGTCGGAGACCGGCCTCTTGGACGACGTCGCGACGCTCTCTCCAGCGCCGGGCATGATCGAGTACACCGTGAATGCACCGCTCTGGAGCGATCGCGCCCTCAAGCGGCGCTTCATCGCCCTGCCCGGCACCGAGACGATCGAGTTCTCGGCGACCGGCTCCTGGACGTTCCCCATCGGCACGGTGCTCGTGAAGCACTTCGAGCTGCCAACGGGCACGACGACGGTCCGGCTCGAGACGCGCATTTTCCTCCGCCAGCAGGACGACTGGCTCGGATTCACGTACCACTGGGATGGCTCGGGCGACGCCGTGCTCTTGACGCGCGGGCTCACCTTCGACGTCGAGTGGGACGAAGCCGGGCAGCCGATGATGCAGACCTGGAACGTGCCCTCACCGGGTGGCTGCCTCGCCTGCCACACGGTCGCTTCCGACCGCGTGCTGGGCGTGCACACCGGCCAGCTGAACGGGCTCGACCCCGACGGCTTCGACCAGCTCGATCGCTGGAGCTGCCGGGATCTCTTCCGGTTCCGAGTCGGCCCCTCGGAGGACTTCGAGGCCTGGCCCCGTGCAGACGACCTCTCCGCCCACGTCCAGAGCCGCGCCCGGGCCCACATCGCGAGCAACTGCGCGATGTGTCATCAGCCGAACGGACCGGCTCGCGGCGACATCGACGCGCGCATGCACACGCGGCTGGGCGACATGCAGCTGATCGGCGTCGAGCAGGAGTTCGGCGATCTCGGCCTGCCCGCGCCGGCGCTGCGAATCGATCCCGGTGGCTCACCGACGCCGCACGAAGCGAGCGTGCTCTGGCAGCGGATGTACACGCTGGAGGCGGGCCTCCGCATGCCGACCGGCACCCTGCTGCGCGACGACGTGCACCTCGACATCGTCGCCGACTTCATCGACGGGCTGCCGAGCGACCCGGACCTGCTCGACACCGACCTGGACGGCTACGGCGACGGCGCGGGCCTCGACAACTGCCCGGACGTGCCGAATACCGACCAGCTCGACACCGACACGGATGGCTTGGGTGACGCCTGTGATGCCGATCTAGATGGCGACGGAGTTGGTAATGATGT
>CAYYSY010000265.1:0-23077 GCA_964474355.1 uncultured Spirochaetaceae bacterium
GGGGGCGGTGCGGCGGTGCCGGAGTGAGGGAGTGCGGGAGTGCGGAGAAGAGAGAGGCCAGGGCCCCATGCCGACGAGCCATGACACGCAGCCCGAGACGTCCGCCGGCACCGCCGAGCCAGCAGAGTCCGCCGAGCTGCCGGTCGTCGACGTCTGGCTGGTGGACGGGTTCAACACCCTCCACGCCGTCGTGCTCGGGGGCGAGAATCGCGACCGGTTCTGGGATCGCGCGAACCGAGAGCGCCTGATCGAGCGGCTCGGCCACGGCGTCGCGTCCGACACGCCGATCGTCCTCGTCTTCGACGGGAGCCGGCCGGTGGAGGGGGACGAGGCTCGTCCGGCACCGGGGCTCGAGGTCGTCTTCGCGCCGTCCGCGGACGACTGGATCGTGAAGCGCGCGCGCAGGGCCGGCGGCACCGAACCCCCCGAGTGCGTGGGCGTGGTGAGCAACGACCGAAAGGTCGCCGGGCGCTGCCGCCATGCGGGCGCGGCGGTCGTGGGGCCCGCCGCGTTCATGGCCCATCTGCGCTCGAGCGGGCCAGAGCCACAGCCAGGACGAGCGCCGCGGCCAGAGCCAGAGGCCGACTGATCGGAGCGCCGTGCCCGAGGGCTGCTAGAGCGCGCCGTGTGGAAGCGGCTCACCGGCGAGGCCAGCGACGAGGTTGTCGACGGCGAGCGAGACCATCCGGCGCCGCGTGCGGATGCTCGCGCTGCCGATGTGCGGCGCGAGCACGACGCGCTCGAACTCGAGGAGGCGGCTCGAGGGCGCCAGCGGCTCGCGCTCGAAGACGTCGAGCCCCACGCCGGCGAGGTGGCCCCGAGCGAGTGCCTCGCAGAGTGCGGCCTCGTCGAGGATGGGGCCTCGCGCGGTGTTCACGAGCACGGCGTCCGGCTTCATACGCGCGAGAGCGGCGGCGCCGATCAGGTGCCGGGTCTCGGGGGCGAGGGCGACGTGCAGCGAGACGACGTCGGCCTCGTCGAGGAGGTCTTCGAGCTCGACGCACTCGACGCCGGCCACCTGCTTCGGCGAGCGCGACCAGCCGATGACACGCATCCCGAACGCCCGGGCCCGGGCGGCCACGGCCTGCCCGATGGCGCCGAGCCCGACGATGCCGAGCGTCGCGCCGGCGAGATCGCGGCCGAGCATCATGTCCGGTGCCCAGGGGCGGTCGGGCGACCATGCGCCCGCGCGAACGAAGCGGTCCGCCTCGGCGATGCGCCGCGACGCCGCGAGGATGAGGGCGAAGGCGAGCTCGGCGGTCGTCTCCGTGAGCACCCCAGGGGTATGTCCGACGGCGATGTCCCGCGCGCGGGCCGCCTCGAGGTCGATGTGATCCACCCCCACCGACACGGTCGAGATGGCACGCAGGCGTGGACCGGCCGCGATCAGCTCCGCGTCGATCCGGTCGGTCAGGACGCAGAGCAGCCCGTCGGCCCGGGCCACACCCGCTCGCAGCGCAGCCGGCGGGAGGGGCACCGCATCAGCGGGCGCCACCTCGACGTCGGCTGCCGCTCTCAGGGGCGCGAGCGGGTCGAAGTCGGCCGCGGCGAGCCCGCCGAGGGCGTGGCTCACGAAGACGCGGGGTCTCATCGTCGGGGAGCTCCGTCGCGTGGGGTCCGACCCGCCGCCCGAACAGCCGGGACGCGGTCTCGGATCAAAGGAAACGCTGATTTCCGGGTGGGGAGCCCGCTGGCTGCCACTCGGTCCGCCACACGATTCGAGCAGAACGAATGACGCGGCCCGATGACGCGCTCGGCGGGGTCCCGAATCCCACAGGGATTCGCAACTAAATCCCATACCTGCCTTGAGCGGCAGGGTCCATTCAAGATAACGTCACGCTCCCGAACGCCAGCTCCACGCGCCTCAATCGGAGACGGCGTCCATCACCTGTATCCGCCGTCTCGCGCGCGAATCTGTATCGGCGCCGTCCAGACCGGTGTCGTTCCGCGTGCGATGCGCCCGTCTGCGCCCCCATGCGGGTCGGTGCAGGTGAACAGTCGAGACGAGGTGGCGGGCCCGATGCGGTCCGCCCGCCCCACCAGTCGAGGAAAGCATGTCTGCTGATGCGCCCACCCCGCCCCCGGCCAAGAAGTCGGGCTCGCTCAGGTTCGCGGAGTTCACGGTCCGGAACAAGTTCCCGATCGCCGTGCTGCTCGTGCTCGGGACGCTCTTCTTCCTGTTCCCGATCGTGAATGCCGCCCTCATCCCGTTCGAACTGGGATGGAAGAACCTGCCGGCGGTCAAGGTCGACACCGATGCGCGGCATCAGTGGCCCGATCACCCCTTCATCCGCGCCCAGAACAAGTTCGCCAGCGAATTCGGCGGCTCGATGCAGGTCGCGATCGCGGTGGTCGTCGAAGAAGGCACGATCTTCACACCCGAGATCATCCAGAAGATCAACCGCATCACGCGGCGCCTCGACGGCCGCGGCTTCGAGAGCCACACCGACGAGCGCGAAGAGATGCGCGAGCAGCTCGAGGAAGAGGGCCTCTCGCCGAAGAAGATCCTGAAGCTCCTCGACGAGGCCTACCCGCCCTACCCCGTCAATCACTACCAGGTGAACTCGGTCACGGCGTCGAATACGCGCGTGATCCAGATCGAGGCGTCGGGCGACATCGAGACCAACGTGCTCATGGAGCGCGTGCCCGAGACCCAGGCCGACGCGGACGAGATCGCCGCGCGGGTTCGCCAGAACCCGCCCTTCATCTTCGGCCGCCTCGTCTCGCTCGACGAGCAGGGCGCGCTCGTCATGGCGGGCTTCGTTGCCGAACGCTTCACCAGCAGCCGCGTGTTCGAGGCCGTCTTCAATCACGTGCAGCAGATCAAGGCGGACGAGGAGACGGACAACGTCAAGATCTTCGTGTCCGGTACACCGATCCTGGTGGGCTGGGTGCTGAAGCACGCCTTCCAGGTGCAGCTCTTCCTCGGCCTCACGGTCGTGGCGATCTTCACGCTGCTCTGGGCGTACTTCCGGCGCTGGCACGGCGTGTTCATCCCAGCGATCGCGGCCATCGCGACCTCGATCTGGGGCTTCGGCTTCACGGGCTGGGTCGGCATCACTTTCGACCCACTCATCCTCGTGATCCCGACGATCATCACCGCGCGCGCCGTCTCGCACACGGTGCAGATGGCCGAGAGATTCTTCGAGGACTACGAGATCCTGCTGCCGCAGATCGGCGATCCCGATGAGGCGAAGACCGAGGCGGCCACCGTGGCGATGAGCGAGCTCATCGTCCCCGGCACGCTCGGCATCGTCACCGACGTGTGTGGCCTGCTCGTCATCCTCGTGACATCGATCCCGCAGATGCGCGACCTCGGCATCTTCGGCGCGTTCTGGGTGTCGTCGATCATCATCACGGTGGAGATCCTCCACCCCGTGCTGATCTGCTACCTGCCGGCGCCCCACGACCACGAGCACTTCCTGCCGGGGTTCATGGTGCGCTTCACGCGCTTCCTCGGCGACATCACGACACACCCCGTCTACAAGTACGTGATCGCCGTCGGCACCGTGGTGCTGCTGATCGGCTCGACGTACATCACGCTCTTCTACTCGCAGATCGGTGAGGCGCGGCCCGGTACGCCGCTGCTCTTCCCCGACCACGAGTGGAACGTCGCAACGGGTGAGATCGCGCAGCGCTTCGGCGGCGTCGACAACTTCGTCGTCTATCTCGAGGGCGACAAGGAGAAGGCGTCCGGCGACGCCGAGCCGATCCGCCGCATGGAAGAGTTCGAGCGCTGGATGGGTCGCTACACCGACCTCGGCGCAACGCTCTCGATCGTGCCGATCCTGCGCACGGCCTGGGGCATGAACCACTACGGCGATCCGAAGTGGAGCTTCGTCTCGGACGATCAAGCGACGGTGCGCCAGCAGATCTACCAGCTGCGTACCAACGGCGCCCCGGGCGCCATGGATCCCTACCTCTCACCCGAGGGCAAGGATTCGAACATCATCTTCTTCTACCGCGACCATCGGGGCGAGACGATCCGCAAGGCGGTCATCGCGGCGCAGGAGTTCATCAAGCGCAACCCGATCGGCGAGGTGATCGTGCGCCTGGACAAGGACAAGGCGGCGAAGGACGCGACCTTCTTCACGCGCGAGAAGCTGACCGACGTCTGGTACTACATGCTCGACCCGCTGCTGCCCTACCGGCACCACACGCTGACGGTGCAGATCCGGAACGAGGATGGGGGCTACAGCCACGTCGACGTCGAGGACATGGCGTTGGGCTCCGGCCTCCCCGACTGGATCGAGGACTTCCGAGAGCGGTCGATGTGGGCCTACGAAGACGCCTTCGACATGCTCGAGGAGGGTGAGGTCTTCGGCTGGCCCGAAGAGCTCGAAGAGTGGACCGTCGACGACATCGACTACTGGTGGGACAGCGAGGAGTACGGCATCCGCGCCGTCGCGCTGAACACCAAGGACCTCATCGTCGAGGACACGAAGGCCGTCGAAGGCTCACCGCTCTACCAGGCCACCAACTCCTGGACGCGCGGCGTGCAGTTCGTGATGGCGGGCGGCTTGATGGGCATCCTGGCCGCCATCGACGACGAGGTCGAGCGCAGCCACGTCGCGAACATCGTGCTGATCTTCCTCGTGATCTTCGTGCTGCACTCGACGACCTACAAGTCGATCCCGTCGGGCTTCATCATCCTGCTGCAGATCGCGACGGCCACGATGCTCTCTCTGGCCTATATGGCCATCGCGGGCATGGGCCTCAACATCAACACCTTGCCGGTGCAGTCGGTGGGCGTCGGCATCGGCGTCGACTACGCGATCTACATCGTCGATCGCATCCGGCACGAGGTCATCGACACGGCAGACATCGACGAGGCCGTGCGGCGCGCGATCCGCACGACCGGCATGGCCGTGTCGTTCACGGCCTCGACCATCGTCGGCGGCATCATCCTCTGGACGCTCTCCGATCTGCGCTTCCAGGCGGACATGGCCAAGCTGCTGTCGATCCTCATGGTGATCAACATGCTCGGCGCCCTGACGGTCGTGCCCGCCTTCTATTCGGTCTTCCGGCCGAAGGTCGCGACCGCGCTGCTCACCGAGGACCAGATCGAGGCGATCCGTCGCCAGAAGGAGATGGAGCGGCGCAAGGGCCTCGAGTAGCCCGAGCGCAGCCCCCTCCGAAACGTCTCGCGGCGCGCATCCCGAACGGGGTGCGCGCCGCTCGCGTTTCGGGGTCGCGCGTCGGCCGGGAGGGGGCGACCTCGATCGGCGAGACGAAGGGCGACGCAGCGCCAGCATGCGCGCGCCGGGCGCCGGGTGCCGGGTGCCAGGCGCCGATCGAGGACCGAAGCAGCGCGCATGCCGCGCGCGCTCACTCCCTCCCGCGCAGCATCACCCACGCAATCCCCAGCATCACCACAGCGAGCAGCACGAAGCCCATGGGTGAGAGCAGCGGCACGGCGACCGGAGCGAGCGCCGTCGTCGCCACGTGGGCCAGCACCGCGCGCGTGACCGAGGTCATGAAGGCGGTGTCGAGCGTCGCGAGGGTATCGGTCGACTGGTGGTAGCTCGGGTTGCGGGCCTCGGCGCCATCGCCGAGGACGATCGCCGGGGAGCCCTCGTCCCAGAACGACTTGTGATCGCTGCGGCGGCAGGATTCATCCTACGCCGGCGAGAGGCTCTTCCGTCGATGATTCGACAGGGCGACCCGACGCCCGTCGAGCCGGACTCAGTCGATCTGCTTGTGAGAGCGGTGGAAGCGGGTCACGATGGACGGGTCGGGGTGCAGCGCCGTCTTCGCGTTCTCCTTGCCTTCATAGGGCAGGCGGCTCAACACGTGACGCATGCTCTCGAGTCGGGCGCGCTTCTTGTTGTTCGCTTTCACGATCGTCCAAGGGCTGAACGTCGTGTGCGTCTTGCTGAACATCTCTTCCTTGTAGTGGGTGTAGATGTCCCAGTGCGCCTGGGCCTCTTCGTCCACCGGGCTGATCTTCCACTGCTTGAGCGGGTTCAGCTTGCGCGACTCGAAGCGCTTCGCCTGCTCGCTCTTCGAGATCGAGAACCAGAACTTGATCAGCTCCACGCCGTCCTCGTAGAGCATGTGCTCGAACTCGGGCACCTGCTGCATGAAGCGGTCGTACTGATCGGGTCTACAGAAGCCCATCACCGGCTCGACCACCGCGCGGTTGTACCAGGATCGATCGAAGAAGCAGATCTCACCCGGGTTGGGCAGCGCCGAGACGTAGCGCTGGAAGTACCACTGCCCCTGCTCGACCTCGGTCGGCTTCTGGAGGGCGACGACGCGCGCCGTTCGAGGATTCAGGTGCTCGATGAAGCGGCGGATCGTGCCGCCCTTGCCGGCCGCATCGCGCCCCTCGCAGAGGATGGCGACACGACGCCCCTCGAGCTGTACGGAGCGCTGCAGCTTCACGAGCTCGATCTGCAGGCGCTCGAGCTCCTGCTCGTACTCGAGCGTGTCGAGCGCCTTCTTGACGTTGTACCGGCGCTGGCGAAGGAGCGCGATGAGCCCGTCCTTGCTCGTGATCTCCGCGATCTCGTTCGGGGCGATCACCTGCTTGAGCGCGGGACGATCCTTTCGAGCGGCCTTCTCGGCCTGGTCAGCAGATTCCTGGGCGACGTCACTCAGCTTGGGCACGAGACCTCCTCTTTACAGCGGCCTCTTCCAGCCCTGCACATCATTGCTTCGTCGGTGAGTCGAGAGGGTCGCTCAACTCATCCGCCCGGGCGGGTGACAATTCGCTGCGCCCATGCACGTTTCTGCAGCCGAGTGAAGTCGACCCGAGGCAGAATGCCACACGCGAGTGCGTCCACTGTGGCTGGATGCCACATCGTCGGGCTCATCCGAGCGAAACGCCGCGTACGCTCCCGGTGCATCCGCTTCGCTCGTCTCTCGTCCTAGTCCTCGTCCTCGTCGAGCGCGCCCGCGCTCCGTAGTGCGTCGATCTCGACTCGATCGAAGCAGAGCACCTCGAGCACCTCGCCGCCGCTGCGCTCGACGGAAGGATTCGACATGCAGCGCGTTGACCGTACGCGACACCCGGGCTGCCCGAACGGTCAACCCGGGCGGCACGATGACGGGGGACGGCGGCTCGGCTGCTCCGAAGACGAGCAGCGCGGTGTTGTCCGGGGAGCGTCGGGTCGGGCTGCTAGGGGAAGAGCTTCTGCGTCAAGGTCACGGCGTAGCTGGCATCGCAGGGCCCCGACAACGAGAGTGTCCCACTGGCCTCGTACAGCGTCGAGCCGGGCTGGAATCCGAGGGTGAGCACGTTCCCGTCCGCGTCGATGCCCACCTCGTCTGCCGAATCCTCTGCGTACGTGCAGAAGCCTTCGTCCTCGACGGGCAGCCACCATCCGCCTTCGAGATACAGGTCGTTCCCGCAGAGTCGGCCGAGAATCCGGTACTCGTTGTCGACGATGATCTCGATGTCCCCGCCCTCCTGGGTCATGACCCAGTCCAGTGCACACACGTCGAACATGTCGTCCGGCTGGGCCGAGCCGCAGCCGGCGGACTCGATCGTGACCACCCCGTTGTCGAACCACTCGGTGCCGTCCAGGTCGGCGGCCGGCGGGTCCATACAGTCGGGCAGCCGGGCGGAGCCGCGGATGAAGTAGGGACCCTCGTCCTTGCCGCAGCCGCTGAGCGCGAGGCCGAGCAACGCGAGCGCGACCAGATTGAGATGGACCAATCGAGCGATCACCATGTCGTACTCCCTTCCGTCGAGTCATTCTAGCTCGAACGCGCTCGCGGATGACACCGAATCGTTTCGCATCCGGTCCCGCCTGATGAGATGGCCCGCGCGGCGGGGTCGGCTCTACTCGTCGTGCGTCCTAGACCCATCCGAAGTCCCCATGCTCTCGCCCAGCCAAGGCGCACTCGAGCTGTAATCCGGCTCGAGGCCCGAGCAAGCGGGGATCCGAGGCCCCTCCAGGGACCCGACTGCACGCTCGCCACGTGCAGCACCGAGAACCGGACCGCCGACTGCGCCAATGTGGGCAAGGAGAGGCGAGCCGCGGACGCTCAGCGGAGCGAAGCGCGTGGGCGATCCATTGCGGAAAGACCACGGGGAGACATCGTGTCGGGTCTACGGCGAGCGGGGCGAGCTCACGATCACCGATCCCTGAGCCCGTCGCATCAGTACTGGCGGATGAGCTCCTTCAAGCTCTCCACGCGCGGCAGCTGGATGCGCACACTCGCGCCCGCGCCGAACTGGTTGCGACTCTCGTCCACGGGCACGTTCCCGGTCGCGATCGAGCCACTCAGGTACTGGTACGAGAACGTGCCCTCGAGCGCGAGCCAGCCCTTGCCGCCGAGCGGGGGCAGCCACGTCACGGTGGTCACTGGACCAACCGCGGTGCGCTCGGAGTTCGCGACGGTCGTCCCTGCTCCGCTGAACTTGTCGTTCTGCACCTCGAGCAGCAGGCCGAGCACGGCGCTCCACCGATCGGCCGCGTACCAGCGCGCGTCGACCTCGAGGATGAAGCCGTCGAACTCGCGATCGGGCGAGGTGAAGGGCTGCCCTTCGATCGTCGTCGACACGCCGCCGGTCTGGCCGAACACGTATCCGAAGTCGATGCCGAAGTCGAAGGACTCGGTGTAGATCTCACCGAACACGCCCAGGCGGTGTCGGTTGTTGCCGTCGGTGAAGTCCGTCGTGCGGCCGCGATAGACGTAGCTGATGCCGCCGGCGCCGAACTTCGGATCGCGCCGGAAGAACCCGGTCCCGATGACGAAGTCGCCGACCTTGTCGTCGAACGCGAGCGGATCGTCATCGGCACCGGGGTCCCGCTTCGACCACCCGCCGCCGAGCAGCGTGCGCCATCCCCAGCTGTGGCCCAACGGAACGACCAGGTTGCCGATCACACCGAGGCGGTTCTCTTCGAGCGCGCCGTCGTCGCGCCAGCCCCCCTTCGAGATGGTCGTGTGGTCAAAGAGCGGAATCAGCAGCGAGAACGCCGTGCCCTTGACCGCCGGCTCGCCCCTTCGGTCGAGCTCACCCTGCCGGTACTGCGCCGCCGCCGGGCTCGCCGCGACGAGCCACGCCACACCAGCCAGCACGCATGCCGCCAGCCATCGTCTCTCGATGCTCATCCCCGTCCCCTCACTGGCGAGTTTGCGTGTTGGATGTACTCGATGATGCGCGACGCGTTCTCTTCGACCGCGCGACCGGAGACGTCGATGGTGCGCCAGCCGTTTCGCCGGAAGAGCCGGCGGGCGCGCGTGACCTCGCTCATCACCGTGTCGGTGTCAGTGTACGACGTCGTGTTCGAGATCTTGAGCGCACGCAATCTGGCCTGCCTCACCGAGAGCAGCGTCGTCGGATCGATGATCAGCCCGAAGACCTTCCGGCGGTCGAGCTCGAGCAGCTCGCGCGGCGCATCGATGCCGGGCACGAGCGGCACGTTGCCGGTCTTGTAGCCGCGCTGGGCGAGGTACATCGAGAGCGGTGTCTTCGAGGTGCGGGACACGCCGGTGAGCACGATATCAGCCTCCCAGAGCGTGCCGAGGTTGCCGCCGTCGTCGTGGCGCACGGCGAACTCGACGGCCTCGACCCGAACGAGATAGTCGTCCGAGAAGCCGTGGAGCAGCCCGGGCTTGTGGGCGGGCTCGATGTGGAGGCGCTGGGCCAGCCGGGCGATCAGCGGCCCGAGCAGGTCGACGGTGACGACGCCGACGCGCTGGGCCTCGTTGTTCAGCGCCTCGATGATCGCGGCGTCGACAAGGCTGTAGACGACGAAGGCACGCGCGTCGGACGCAGCCGCGATGACCCGCTTCGCCTCGCTCGCGCCGCGCACCTCACCGAAGACGCGCAGCCGCCACGGCTTCGGAAACTGCGCCATCGCGGCGCGGACAGCGGCGGTGCCGGTGTCGCCGGTCCCGTCGCTCACCACGAACACCTGGAGCAGATCGGCGACGGCATCCCCCATGGCCGGGACGGTAGCAGGGGACTCCGTTGACGAAGGCAGGGGGCGCGGGCAGAATCCACCCTCCCATGGCCTACAACCCCGCGGAAATCGAGCCGAAATGGCAGGACTGGTGGCTGGAACGCGGCACGTTTCGGGCTGAGCTCGACCCGACCAGGCCCAAGTACTACGTGCTCGACATGTTCCCGTATCCATCGGGCGACGGGCTGCACGTCGGCCATCCCGAGGGCATGACGGCCACCGACATCCTCGCCCGCTACAAGCGGATGCGCGGGTTCAACGTGCTGCACCCGATGGGCTGGGACGCGTTCGGCCTGCCGGCCGAGCAGTACGCGATCAAGACGGGCACTCACCCGCGCATCACGACCCAACGCAACGTCGAGAACTTCCGTCGCCAGATCCAGCGGCTCGGCTTCAGCTATGACTGGTCGCGCGAGATCGACACGACCGACCCGGGCTACGCGCGCTGGACCCAGTGGATCTTCCGCAAGCTCCACGAGCGGGGCCTCGCCTATCAGGCCGAGGTGGCCGTCAACTGGTGCCCGGCGCTCGGCACCGTGCTCGCGAACGAAGAGGTGATCGACGGCAAGAGCGAGGTCGGCGGCCACCCCGTCGTGCGCCGGCCGATGAAGCAGTGGATGCTGCGGATCACCGAGTACGCCGACCGGCTGATCGAAGACCTCGACGACCTCGACTGGCCCGAGCCGATCAAGAAGATGCAGCGCGACTGGATCGGGCGGAGCGAGGGCGCCCGCGCGCGCTTCACCGTCGACGGGCACGATGGCATCGAGATCGAGGTGTTCACGACCCGTCCCGACACGCTCTTCGGCGCGACCTACATGGTGCTCGCCCCCGAGCATGAGCTCGTCGCGAAGATCACCACCGACGCGCAACGCGCCGACGTCGACGCGTACGTCGAGAAGACGGCCCGACGCAGCGAGCGCGCACGCATCGCCGAAGCGGGCGAGAAGACCGGCGTCTTCACCGGCGCGACGGCGCAGAACCCCGTCAATGGCGAGTCGATCCCGATCTGGATCGCCGACTACGTCCTCGCGGCCTACGGCACCGGCGCGATCATGGCGGTGCCCGGCCACGACGAGCGCGACCACGCGTTCGCGAGGACCTTCGACCTGCCGATCGTCGAGGTCGTCGGCGGTGGCGACGACGTGCAGGCCGCTGCCTTCACCGGCGACGGCCCGGCCGTGAACTCGGACTTCCTCGACGGGCTCGACACGCCGGCGGCGAAGCGCCGCATGATCGAGTGGCTCGAGACCGAGTCGAAGGGCGAAGGCACCGTCACGTACAAGCTGCGCGACTGGCTCTTCAGCCGTCAGCGCTACTGGGGCGAGCCCTTCCCTGTGATCCACTGCGAGGACGGCACCGTCAAGCTCGTGCCCGAGAGCGATCTGCCCCTCACCCTGCCCGATCTCGACGACTTCAAGCCCTCTGGCGATGACCTGACGCCGCTGGCCCGGGCCCACGAGTGGATCGAGACCGTCGACCCCGAGACGGGGAAGCCCGCGAAGCGGGACGCGAACACCATGCCCCAGTGGGCGGGCAGCTGCTGGTACTTCCTGCGCTTCGTCGATCCGCACAACGAAGAGGCGCCCTGGTCGCAGGAGACCGAGCAGTACTGGATGCCCGTCGACCTCTACGTCGGCGGCGCCGAGCACGCCGTGCTGCACCTGCTCTACGCACGCTTCTGGCACAAGGTCTTCTACGACGTCGGACTCGTGCACACGAAGGAGCCGTTCCAGAAGCTCGTCAACCAGGGGATGATCCTCGGCGACAGCTACCGCTACTACGACACCGACGTCGCTGACGAAGGCGGCGACGCGCAGGCGTTCCCGTCCTCGCACGTGAAGGACACCGATGACGGCGCGGTCACGAAGGAAGGCGGCGTGCCGGTCAAGGCGCGCTGGGTCGCGCTGAAGGACGTCGTCTTTCGCGACGACAGGGCGTGGCATCCCAGCATCGAAGGACTCGAGCTCGAGCGCGTCGTCGAGAAGATGTCGAAGAGCCGCGGCAACGTCGTGAACCCCGACGATGTCGTCGCCGAGTTCGGCGCCGATAGCATGCGCCTCTACGAGATGTTCATCGGCCCGCTCGAGAAGGCCGCGCCCTGGTCGACCGAGGGCATCCAGGGCGTCTTCCGCTTCCTGCAGCGCAGCTGGCGGCTGATCCTCGACGAGGCGCCCGATCGCGACTCGGGCGTGCTCCGCCAGCTGGAAGACAGCGACGGCACGCCCGAGCAGCAGAGGCTCCTCGCACAGACGATCGCCGGCGTCACCGAAGACATCGACGCGATGCGCTTCAACACCGCGATCTCGAAGCTCATGGTCTTCGCCCGCGACATCGCGAAGGACGCGCCTTTGACGAGGCAAGCCGCCGAGGCCTTCGTGCTGCTGCTCTCGCCGATGGCACCGCATCTCAGCGAGGAGCTCTGGCAGCGCCTCGGCCACGCCGACACCCTCGCCTACGAGCCCTGGCCCGAGGCCGACGAGAGAAAGCTCGTCGAGGACGAGATCACGCTCGTCCTCCAGGTCAACGGCAAGAAGCGCGGCGAGATGGCCGTGCCGGCGAGCATGGCCAAGGACGAGATCGAGGCGGCGGCGCTCGCGCACGAGCGGGTGCAGGCATCGTTGGATGGGCGGGATCCGAAGAAGGTGATCGTGGTGCCGGGGCGGCTCGTCAACGTCGTCGGGTGAGGCCGCGTTCTCGCGAACAGCGCGTCCGGGGCGGCGGGTGGGCTCCGGGAATGGCTCGCTTCGGGGCGGCGTCTCCGCATTGCTCCGCTTCGTCCCGTGGCGCCGGGCGCTTCGCGCCTGACGCCACGCGCTTCTAGTCACGGCCGGGGGCCGGGCGGCGCTGCGCTTTACTTCCCGGAGCCCACCCGCCGGCCCGGACGCTTCTGCGTGAAGCGATCCGTCACGTCGTGCGGAGCGACGAGCCGTCCCTGTTGGTTGGGGAGCGGGCTAGATCGCGAGGTCGGCGAGGAGGGCGAGGAAGACGCCGAAGAGGAAGGCGAGGCTCACGCCGAACATCCTGCGCGCTGCGGCGTCGGTCTTCTCGCGGATGACTTCGATCGACGACCAGAGGAACCAGGCGCAGAGACCGGTCGCGACGGCGAGGTAGAGCGGGCCGACGTAGCCGAGGAGCCAGGGCGAGAGCGTCACCGGAATCAGGCCGATCGTGTACCAGAGCATCCGCCAGCGCGTCGGCTCGTCGCCGATCACGCTCGGCAGCATGGGCACGCCCGCCGCCTCGTAGTCGCTCTTGCGGTAGAGGGCGATCGCCCAGACGTGGGGCGGCTGCCAGAAGAAGACGATCGCGAAGAGCGAGAGGCCGCCCCAGCCGATGGAGCCGTTGACGGCGAGATCGGCGATGAGGGGTGCCACCGCGCCGGCCGCACCACCGATCACCGCGTTCCAGGCAGAGCGCGGCTTCAGCCAGATCGTGTAGACGAACACGTAGAAGAGGATCGAAGCGACGCCGAGCCCGGCGGCGGCGATGCCCGACACCGCGTAGAGCGTGCCGGTCGAGAGCACCGCGAGCACGAGACCGAAGACGAGCGCCGCGCGCGGCGAGATGCGGCCCGAAGGGATCGGCCGCTCCTTCGTGCGCTCGGCGCGGCCATCGGCCTCCCACTCGATGTAGGCGTTCAAGGTGTTGGCCGACGCCGCGGCCAGCGCGATGCCGAGCAGCACTGCGGTGGCGAACCAGAGATCGGGCCAGACGCCGGTCGCCATGCCCATGGCGGGCAGACCGGTGAAGAGCACCATGGGCAGCAGGCGCGGCTTCGTCAGGTCGAGGTAGTTGCGGGCAGTCGCGAGGCTGTGGCTGGCCATGATCGGCTGGGGGTCCGTCCTCAATCACGCAGCCTCGGCTCGTGCGCGTCTGCCCGCGGTAGGCCAGGTGGCACAGGCGGCCCACACGTTCCGTCGGGGCTCGCTCGAGGCTTCGATTCGGGCCCGTGTCAGGGCCGCTGCCAACTGATGATCCGTCTGATTCGCCCGGGTCCACCCGGACCCAGCGGCCCAGGCTGCCCTCACGGAGCGCGCAGGGTACCGTCCCGCCTCGGGAATCGCACCTCAGAGCAACCCATCGAGGCACCTGATTTTGGACGGATCCGGGCGCGAGCGGACCAACCCCTTCGGGGCGAATCACATCCTGGGTGCGATCGTGGCGTGGGCGCTGAGGCTGCTCGGCTCGACCTGGCGGGTCGAGATCTCCGGACCCGATCCATTCGTGCAGCCGGGCGACGGCCCCGTGCTCGGCGCCCTCCTCCACCGCGACTTCCTGATCGCCGCCTGGGCCTTCCGCGACCGCGGCATCCACGTCGGCGTCTCGCGCAGCCGCGACGGCGACCTCGTCGACGCCGTGCTCGGCCGGCTGGGCTACGGCGCGTCGGCGCGGGGCTCGAGCTCGCAAGGGGGCGCATCGGCGCAGCGCGCGCTGCTCGAGCGATTGCGCGCGGGCCGCTCGGTCGCCGTGGTGGTCGATGGCCCGCGCGGGCCCGCTGGCGTTGCGAAGCCCGGCATCGCGCAGCTCGCGACGACGACCGGCCACCCGATCATCCCGGTGCGCTTCGAGGCCGGCTTCGCCTGGCGGTTCGGCAGCTGGGATCGCGCACTCCTGCCCCTGCCCTTCGCGCAGGTCGAGTGCCGGTTCGGAGAGCCCGTGAACGCAGTCGACGGGGACGAGGCGGCCGCACTGGAAGAGGTCGCGAGGCGTCTCGCCTAGACCCCGGCGAGCACCGACTCCACGGTCTGCTTCAGCCAGTCGCCCACGTCGGGGTGGCCGAGCAGGCCGGCCTTCTGCAGCCGGGTCGCGGCGATGGCGTGCACGTCCGCCGGGCAGCTCGCCTCGAGGGCGTTGCGCGCGTCCTCGGCGACGTCGCGGCTGTCGAGGGCGCGCACGATCTCCTTCACCAGCGGCACCGCCGCCGGCACGCCCGAGAGCTCGCCGATGCCGAGGCCGACCAGGATCGGCACGGCCAGCGGGTTGCTCGCCATCTCGCCGCAGACAGAGATCGGGATGCCCGCGCCGCGGGCCCCGCGCACCGACTGGTCGATCAGCCGCAGCACCGCCGGATGCAGGGGATCGTAGAGATGCGCGACGCGCTCGTTGCCGCGGTCGACGGCGAGCGTGTACTGGGTGAGGTCGTTCGTCCCGATGCTGAAGAAGTCGCACTCGGCGGCCAGCGTCGGCGCGAGGATCGCCGCCGAGGGCACCTCGATCATGATGCCCACGGGCATGTCGCGGTCGTACACGAGCCCGCGATCGTCGAGCTCGCGGCGCGCCTCGTCGAGCAGCCCCTTGGCCTCCCTCAGCTCCTCGATGTTCGAGATCATCGGCAGCAGCATCCTGACCCTGCCCCGATCGCTCGCGCGCAGCACGGCCCGCAGCTGCGCCTTGAACGGTCCCTCGTTGTCGAGCGCCAGCCGGATCGACCGGCAGCCGAGCTGCGGGTTCTCCTCGGACTCGAGGCCGATGTTCGGGATGCCCTTGTCGCCGCCGAGGTCGAGGGTGCGGATGGTGACGTTCGCATCGCCCATCTGATCGACGACCCGCGAGTAGAGCTGCTCCTGCTCCTCCTGGCTCGGGAAGCCCCGATGCGCCAGCGCGAGCAGCTCAGTGCGGAAGAGCCCGATGCCCTCGGCGCCGTGCTGCCCGACGAGCCGGAGATCGGCCAGCAGCCCGACGTTGGCGGAGAGCGTCACGACGTGACCATCGCGGGTCTCCGCCGGCCGCTCGCGGAGCGCATCGAGGTGCTCCACCGCGACCTCGTACTGGTGCTGGGCGTCCTGGTAGTACTCGAGCAGCCCTTCGTCGGGCGAGAGGTAGAGCGCGCCCGTCGAGCCGTCGACGATGCAGGTCTCGCCTTCGCGCGCCTCGTCGCCAATGCCGATCACGCCCGTCACGGCGGGGATCTCGAGCGTGCGCGCGAAGATTGCGCCGTGCGAGGTCGAGCCGCCGTGCTCGGCGACGATCGCGGAGACGTGGTCCATCTCGAGCTTCGAGAAGAGCCCCGCCAGGACGACGTCGACCACGACCACCGAGCCGGGCTGCATCGGCTCGTGATGGTCGCGCACACCGAGCAGCTGCTCGATCACGCGCTGCCCCACGTCCTGGATGTCGGCGCCGCGATCCCGGAAGTACGGATCCTCGATGCGCTCGAAGGTCTCGCGATACGCGTCGAGCACGCTGCGAAGGGCCTTCAGCGCATGTCCCTCGGCGGCCATTGCCTGCTCGAGGTTCTGGACGAAGCCCTTGTCCTCGAGGATCTGGATCTGGGTGTGGAAGACCGCCGCGAACTCCGGACCGAAGCGCTCGCCCACGTTCTCCCGCGCGTCCTCGATCTCGCGGCGCGTCGCCGCAAGGGCCGCCTTGAGATCCTCGGCCTCCTGCTCGGTCGAATCGGCCGGCGAGTACTCGATGTGGTCGAGGTCGACCGGGCTCTCCATCCGGTACACCGGACCGATGGCGACGCCACGCGAGGTCGGAATGCCGCGCAGCTCGACGTTGGCCTCGGTGCGGGGCGCGCCGCGACCGTCGCCACTCGGCAGCTGCCTGCCCTCGGTGATGCGCTCGACGATCTCCGAGCGCGCCTCGTCGCTCCGCGCCATCAGCGAGAGCAGCTGCGCGTTCACGACGACGGGCGTAATCAGCTGGGCACACGTCTGCAACAGGTCGACGTCGTCTTCGGGGAACTGGCGCGGCCTCTCGGTCTGCGTGACGAGCACGCCGATGGTCGAGCCCTGCATGGTGAGCGGAACGGCGAGCAGCGACTCGAAGCGCTCCTCACCGGTCTGCGGGAAGTAGCGGTAGTGGGGGTCTTCGCTCGCGTGCTCCATGGCGACCGGCTCGCCCTGCTCTGCAGCGAGGCCCACCAGGCCCTCGCCCATCTCGAGCCGCACCTTTCCGACCGCCTCGGGATCGAGGCCCTTGGTGGCGCGCAGGGTCAGGTGCTTGAGATCGGTATCGGTCAGGTAGACCGAGCACACGTCGGCCTCGAGCCGTCTCGCGACGAGCTCCGTGACGTTCGCCAGCGTCTCCGGCAGGTCGTGTGAGCGCGAGACGATCTCGGCCACGTCCGCCAGAATCGAGATGCGGTCCGGAATAGCCCCCTCCCGGCGGACGCTCGGTCCGCGGACAGGTGGCCGATCTTAGCAGGAGGACCGGATGGGCCGGGCTCGATCAGCGAGACCCGGCCGTCCGCCGCCCGCGCGAGGCGCGGGCGGGCGGATGGAGGGCTGTCAGGTCTGATCGCGAGCCCCTGAGTCGAGGCTCACGTGCCCACCGCTACTGGTGGTGCGGAAAGGGCAGCGTGGGGCGCAGGGGCGGGAACACGAGGTCCTTGTCCTCGAAGCGCAGGCCGAGCGCGAGCAGGATCTTGCGCTTGGTGTCCATGCGGCAGTTCATGCCCTTCTCGACGCTGTGGATCGTGCGCAGCGCCACCTTCGCCTTGCGAGCGAGCTGCGCCTGGGTCATCAGCTTGTTCTCACGCAGCTCGCGGACGCGATTGTGGACGCGCTCCTGCTGGGCCTCATCGGCCTCCTGCGTGTGCGGGGTCATCTCGTGCATTTCACTCATGGCCGAAATCCTCGGGAGGCTCCGTGAGTCACTCACGGAGAGCGGTCTTGAAGCACGCCCAAGATTTCGGAGGACGAGGCGCTTTCTTTAGGGAAAATGGGCTCTTGCGCTGGTCTGGGGTCAGCGGGGTGCACGTGCAGGGTGCATGCAGGGTTGCGGAGCCGGACCCGCACGTTGAGGGAACGCATCGCCGCCGCACGAACCCTCAAAGGACCTCAATGAGGGGTCCCCAACCGGCAAGTTCGCGACGCTCCGCGGCGCGGACCGGCTCCACTCTCATGCGACTCGGGCCCACCACTCTGCTACCCCATGGGCTTTCCAGGAGGGCCCGTTGCGGCGCGCCCTGATCCGAACCTTCATCCTCGCGTCTCTCTTCCTGCTGGCCGCGGCGGGCGGCTACCTGCTTTCCGCCCGGGTGGGAACGGAAGCGTTGCGGGTGGAGGTCGAGAAGCAGCTCGGCAAGATCTTCTTCGGCGAGGTCGAGATCGGCGAGACGCGCCTGGTGATCAGGGGCGGCCTCTATCTCGAAGGCGAGGACGTCTGGGTCTACCGCTGGGAGAACGACGAGTTCGTCGGCGCGTTGCATGCGCCACGGGCCGTCGCCGAGATCGATCCGTTCGCGCTGATCCTCGGCCGCTTCCGCCTGCTCTATCTCATGGCGGACGAGATCGAGTTCCACGTCGAGCGCAAGGACGAGGACGTCTGGGAGCCGCCTCCCGTGCAGTGGCTCGTAGACCGCCGCGCACGCACGCGCATCGAGGGCGATCTCGAGAACAACCTCGAGTTCTGGCGGTCGGTCGAGAACGTGGTGCGCACGTTGCTCACCAAGCCGCTCGCCGCGCGCAAGATCGACGTGCGCCACGGCCGGGTGACGTTCCGCGACCATCTGCAGCTCGACGCCGACGGCGAGCCCCTCGAGCTCGAGCTCGTCGACGTCGAAGGCACGCTGACGCACCAGTGGCTCTCGGGCAACGCGGACCTCTCGGTGAGCACGCGGCTCGTCCGCAAGGCCGAGGGGGCGGAGTCGGCCGGCCATCCGCTCCACTTCGAGGGTCGGAAGCGCGGCGACGACATGCGGCTCCACATGCGCGGCGAGCACGTGCCCTCGATCCTGCTCAGCTACTACGTACAGCCGGGCGGCTTCGACTACGAGCTCCGGGGTGCGATCACGGGGGACGCGTTCTTCCGCACGCCCGAGCCGGGCTACGGGCGCATGACCCTCGACTGGCAGCTCGAGTCGTTCAGCGCGCGCCTGCCCACGCACGCACGCCCCCTGCCCGTCGCCTCGGCGCTGCTGCACGCGCGCGGCGACGCGACCCTCGACCCCGATCACTTCGAGCTCGTGAGGATGGACCTCGATGCGGAGCGCGTCGGCGCCAGCATCGGCGGCCGCATAGAGCGGCCCATCCGCATGACATCACACCTCGAGATCGAGGCGAGCGTCGACTCCCTCGAGCTCGGCGAGCTGCGCAACATCGTGCAGAGCCTGCCGGGCGGGAGCGCCGACACGTTCGCCGACGTCGCCGCACGCATCGAGTCGGGCTCGATCCCGATCGTCGTCGGACGCGGCAACGCGCGACTCTCGCGCTGGGACAGGCTCTTCGAAGGCCGGGTCTCCCAGCTGCCCCAGGAGTTCTCGGTCGAGGGACGTGTCGAGGGCTTCGACTTCAACACCGGGCCGAGCTCGAAGGTCGAGCGCTTCGAGTCGAACGTGTCACTCGATGGCGATGTCTTCCGGGTGCTCGACACGCACGGCGTCTTCGACGAGACGCCAATCCCGGAGATCGACCTCACGGTCCGGGGCGTGTCCCACCTCTTCCGGAGCGCGACCGACGACGTGGGCCGCACCGCCGAGGCCAGCAACCTGCCGGGGCTCGACGCCCTCCTCGGACTCTTCGCCGCGGACGACCCGACGCAGCCGATCCGCTTCCCATCGACGCGGCTCATGATCGACAGCCTCGAGCATCCGACGCTGCGCTGGCCGGTGCGCGACGCGCGCCTGCAGATCGAGGGCATCGAGAACGGCTTCGCGATCGACTTCGAAGAGGCGATCTGGGCGGGGAGCCCGGTCGAGGGGCGAGCGACCTGGCTCGGCTGGCCCGACCGTTCGATCACCGTCGACCTGCGCGCGATCCCGCCCGACCCCGACGATGGCCTCGGCTCGGCGCGCGTCTCGAACGGACCGATGCCCGAGCCCGACGTCACGACCTCGGTCGAGGGCGCCGACGCGATGAAGTGGGCGAGCGGGCGGTTCGAGATCGACCGCATCGACGGTGGGTTCCTGCCGATGGTCGCGGTGCGCGGGCACTTCGCGTTGCAGGGCAACGACCTGCTGATCTCCAAGGTGCGCGCCGACCTCGAGCCACGCGGCAAGCTGATCGGCGATGCATCGCTCTCGCTGCGCGAGCCCGAAGAGGTGCCCGTACAGCTGAACTTCTCGATCGTGTCCGCCGACCTCGAGCGCTTCGGCTACGGCATCGGCCTGCCCGAGAAGAGCGCCGAGGGGACCGTCCACCTCTCCGGCGCCCTCGACGGACCGATGCGCCCGCAGACCCCGCTGCTCGCGCTGCTGTCGGGCGAGGTGAGCTTCGACGCACGCAACGGCGAGATCTATCGCCGCCTGCCGCTGATCGTCGCCCTCGCCCAGGCGAGCGAGGGCCTGCGCTCGATCGAGGAGCGCAACACCTCGATCGTCTACGAGTTCATGAAGGCCGAGCTCCAGCTCGACCGCGGCCGCGTCTCGACCGCGGACTTCCGCGTCGAGGGACCCGTCCGGCTCTACGCGCAGGGTCACATCGACCCGCTGCGCCCGAAGCAGGACAACGAGCTGGTGATCGCCGTCTTCCTGTTTCGCCAGGCGAACGAGCTGCTCGAGGGCCTGCCGGTCGTACGCATGTTCCTGCCGGGCTCGGAGCGCGGGCTCATCGGTGCGTACTTCGAGGTCACCGGCGACGTCGGCGATCCACAGGTGCGCTCGCTCCCGGCGAAGTCGTTCACCGAAGATCTGCCCGACGCCGTGACGGCGCCGTTCAAGGTGATCCAGACCCTGCTCGGCACGCCGAACGAGAAGGTCACGCCGAGACCGTGAGCCCACCCGCGGAGGACGCGAACTCATGACGAGCCGCGGATCGAATCGCGTTGCAGTGCGCGCGCGAGACAAGGTCATCACGCAGCAGGCCGCGTTCCTGCTCGTCCGGCGCGCCCGGCAGCGCGGCGAGCGCATCGTGTTCACCAACGGCTGCTTCGACCTGCTCCACACCGGTCACGTCCGGAGCCTCGAAGAGGCGGCGGCGCTCGGCGACCGACTCGTCGTCGCCGTGAACGGCGACGCGAGCGTCACGCGGCTCAAGGGGCGTGGCCGCCCCGCGCTGCCCGCGCGCGTGCGCTGCGAGGTGGTGGCCGCGCTCGGCTGTGTCGACTGGGTCGTGCGCTTCGACGCCGACACACCGCTGCGACTGATCGAGCGCCTCGTGCCCGACGTCCTCGCCAAGGGCGGCGACTGGCAGGCCGACGCCATCGTCGGCAAGGACGTCGTCGAGGCTGCGGGGGGCCGAGTCGTCCGGCTCGCGAACGTCCCGGGCCCCCGCAGCAGCGACTGGATCGACGCGATCCGAAGCCGACGCTGAGCCACACTCCACCGGGTCGCCCCGGCCGTCGCCCGGGGCCGCATCCGCGACGGGCCCCGATCGGCGGAGTCGGCGATGCTCTCTGCGGCGTCCAACGCAGAGGAGCCCCCGTCCCGATGACCGTGCCGCCCCCGCCCTCCGACCCCACGATCGCCACGGCCCCCGATGGCGCCACGGCGATGCCGTCCCTCTCTGGCGCCACGGTCGCCCGCGCGCGCGACGGCCTCGACGGGCTTCGCCGCGAGCTCGCCCGGGTGATCGTCGGACAGAGTGGCCTCGTCGACGGCCTGCTGATCGGGCTGCTCTGCAACGGCCACGTGCTCGTCGAGGGCGTGCCCGGCCTCGCGAAGACGACGGCCATCCGCAGCCTCGCTTCTGCGCTCGGGCTCTCGTTCGGGCGCATCCAGTTCACCCCCGATCTGCTGCCGGGCGACCTGACCGGTCAGCCCATCTTCCAGCCCGCGACCGGGACGTACACGACGAGGCGCGGCCCGGTCTTCACGTCGTTGCTGCTCGCCGACGAGATCAATCGCGCGCCCGCCAAGGTGCAGTCGGCGCTGCTCGAGGCCATGCAGGAGCGGCAGGTCACGATCGGCGACGAGACGCTCGCGCTCCCGGACCCGTTCCTCGTGATGGCGACCCAGAACCCGGTCGAGCTCGAGGGCACCTATCCGCTGCCCGAGTCGCAGACCGACCGCTTCCTGCTCAAGCTCGGCGTGCCCTACCCGAGCGCCGACGAAGAGGAGGAGATCGTGCGGCGGAGCCGCGAGCCCGCGCCCGAGCTACGCGTCGTGCTCGACGGCGACGACCTGCGATCGCTGCGCGAGGCGGCATCGCGCGTACACGTCGCGGACTCGCTGCAGGGCTGGGCGGTCCGGCTCGTGCGTCATACCCGCGAGCCGCGTGCGCTCGTCGAGGCGTGCCGGACGCGCGCGGACGCGGCACGCATCCGCAGCGATCACGCCGGCGCGCTCGAGCTGCTCGGCCGCGATCCGATCCGGCTCGGCGCGTCGCCCCGGGCCTCGATCGACCTCGTCGGCGCTGCGCGCGCACACGCGCTGCTCGAGGGGCGCGATCACGCGACACCCTGGGACGTCCGCCGCATGGCGGCGGACGTGCTGCGCCACCGCATCTCGCTGGGCTACGAGGCCGAGGCCGACGGTGTGCGGCCGGACGACGTCGTCGCGGCGGTGCTCGACCTGACGGCGGCCCCCTGATGCCGTGGGGTCTCCGGCGGCGGCGGGAGCCCGTCGACGGCGCGGGTGATCGCGTCCAGGACGCGCGGCGCCTGCGTGTCCGGACCCGTCGCCAGGTCACCGACCTCTTCGCCGGCCACTACGTCAGTGCCTTTCGCGGCACCGGCATCGAATACACCGAGTCACGCCCCTACGTGCCCGGCGACGACGTGCGCAGCTTCGACTGGAACGCCACCGCGCGCACGGGCGTCCCGCACGTGAAGCAGCACCGACCGGAGCGCGGGCGCACCATCGTCGCCGCCATCGACGCGTCTTCGACCATGCGCTTCGGCACCGGCTCGAAGACCAAGCTCGAGGCGGCTGCCGATGCCGTCGCGCTCCTCGCCACCGCCGCGCTCGCGGTGGGCGATCGGTTCGGCGTGCTGGTGCACGACGAGGACGGCGTGCACGAGCTGGCACCGCGCCGAGGTGAGCTTCAGCTGCACCTGCTGCTCGACGTGCTGACGGGCGACGCGAGCCACGGGCAGCGCGCTCCCTGCGTGCAGGGCGCGCTGCCCTCGCTGCTCGAGAAGCGGCGGCGACGGGGAGAGATCGTCTTCCGCTTCGGCGACGCGCGTGGCGAAGACGGCGCGCGGTCGTTCACGAGCTCGCGACGGGCGGGTGCGTCTTCCGTCGCCGCTTAGCCTCTGCGCGCACCGGGTGCGTCTTCCGTCGCCGCTTCGCCTCTGCGCGCACCGGGTGCGTCTTCCGTCGCCGCTTC
>CAYYSY010000266.1:0-8273 GCA_964474355.1 uncultured Spirochaetaceae bacterium
CGTGGTCTTCATCGTCCTGTTCTATTTTGCCGGGGTTCCGTTCTCAGAATCGCTCCTCTACGCCACGATCGCGATTGCGACCGCGCCGGCGACGGTGATCGCCCTCGTCCGGGAGACGCGTTCGAAGGGGGTCTTCGTCAAGACGCTCATCGCCGCGGTCGCGCTCAACAACATGGCCTGCATCGCGCTCTTCGAGATCGCGCGCGTCATCGGTCTCGGCTGGCTGCCCGGCGCCGACCCGAACATCCACCAGCACGCACACTGGACGGCCGTCGGCGAGCTCGGCCTGCCCATCCTGCTCGGCTCGCTGGCCGCGCTCGGCCTCGACCAGGTCTGCCGCGTGACGCACCGCCCGGAGCGCGTCGCCACCGGCGCGGTGCTCGCGCTCGTGCTGACGTCGGGCCTCGCGACGGCGCTCGACGTGTCTCCGCTGCTCTCCTGCCTCGTGCTCGGCGTGGTGCAGACGAACGTCGCGCAGACGCGTAGTCATCTCGTCGACTCGGTGTTCGCCGACTTCGAGCCCGTGATCCTCGCCGTGTTCTTCACCCTCGCCGGCATGCACCTCACGACCGAGCACCTCGGCACCGCGGGCATGCTCGCGGGGCTCTACTTCGCGGCGCGCATGGCCGGCAAGTGGCTGGCGGCCGATCTCGCCATGCGGATCGCGCAGGCCACCGAGCGCGTGCGCCGAAACCTCGGCTTCGCCCTCGTGCCCCAGGCCGGCGTCGCCGTCGGTCTCGTGCTCGTGATCCAGCGCGACCCGGCCTACGCCGAGATGTCGGGGCTCTTCACGGCGGTGGTGCTCTCGGTGGTGACGGTCAACGAGATCGTCGGTCCGATCCTCACGCGCCGCGCCCTGCAACGGGCGGGCGAGGTCGACCGCGATCGGCTCCGACTCATCGACTTCTTGCAGGAGGAGCACATCGTCACGGGCTTCCAGGCCGACTCGAAGGAGCAGGCCATCGAGAAGCTCGTCGACCTCATGATCCGCCGGCACGGCCTCAAGACGATCTCACGCGACGACCTGATGAAGAGCATCCTCGACCGCGAGGCCCAGGCCTCGACCTGCCTCGGCGGCGGGCTCGCCGTCCCTCACGGCATCCTGCCTTCGGGCCTCGCCATGACGGGCGTGATGGCGCTGTCCCGCGAAGGCCTCCCCTTCGAGACGCCGGACGGCACCCCCGTCCACTGCATGGTCCTGCTCGGCACCGCCCCCGAAGAAAGAGACCGCCACCTCCAGGTCCTCGCCACCCTCGCAAGAACGGTCGGCGTAGACCCCGACATCCAGGAAGACCTCTTCGCCGCCAAGAGCCCCGCCCACGCCTACGACCTCCTCCACGGCGAAGAAAGCGAAGACTTCAACTTCTTCCTCGAAACGAACGAGCCCCGCTGACCCAAGAAGAAGCGCACCCGAGATGCGCCCTCCGCTCGATCGGAAACGCCCGAACTCACCACCGCACCCCAGGAGCATCGCGCGCGAAGCGCCGCGAAGGCGCTGGCGACGTCGGCGGGCGGGCGCCTGACGCAGCGAAGTCGAGCGCAGCGCCGCCATGTGCCCGGCCGTGAGCAGAAGCGCGCGGCGTCAGGCGCGCGGAGCGCGCCCGGCGCCGTGGGCCCCGCAATCGCAAAGCGGAGACAACGCGAACAGCGAGCCATTCGCGGAGTCAGGCGCCGGCCCGCCGACGTCGCCACCGCCGTCTTGCGAGCAACAACACCCGCGAAGCACCCAGAGCAAGGGAGGTGGTGAGAAAGAAGCGTCCCGCTAGAACGAAAGCATCACGGACGCGCGCCCGTAATAGCCCCACATGCTGGCGAGCTTCGCCTCGAACCTCCCCCCATCGGCCTTCTCGTAGGGCTGCGGCGAGCTGTTGCTCGCGAACGCGCCAGCCTGCGCCGTGACCCGCACGAAGCGATAGAAGAGCAGGCTCACGCCGGCCGCGCTGCGGGCGTCATAGGCGAAGTTGAGGTCGCGTACGTCGAGCTCGATGGTCGCGTAGTCGGCGGTCGAGCAGTCGTTGTCCACGAGACAGAAGCCCCATTGCCGACCCTGGAGATGCGTGATGCCGATCCCGGGCGAGAAGCTCCCGTTCCAGAAGAGCGTGAAGTACTTGATCGGCCGGTAGCCGATCGAGAAGGCGGCGTTCACGCCGATGTAGGTCGAGTTCAGATCGAAGTCGTAGTCGTGTCGCGCGACGCCGGTGACCAGATCGTCCCAGGTGCTGGCGAAGTTCGAGAGCTCCCGAAACGGCACGGCGTAGTCGTAGCTCGCCTTGGTGTGCCCGATGTTCACGCCTGCGCCCCGCGTGAAGACCCAGCTGCCCTTGGGCTCGTCGAAGAACACCATCATCTGGCCGTTGCCGGTGGCCTCCTCCATCTGCAGCGTGACGGCGTCGGTCGGCACCGATGCGCCGAGCGGATCGATGCCGACGCTCGCGAAGTTCGGGTGGCCATACACCGCGCCCGACATCGCGTTCCCGCTCCCATCGAACACAGTGCCGTCGATCGGACCCAGGTGAACCACCAGGCCGGTGTCGGTCGCCACGCCACCGACGTCGATCGTGTAGCCGGTCTGGGGAATCGCGATCGTGGCGATCGAGTGGGACGCCTCGCGCTTGTAGTAGTCGGCGCTGACCTCGAAGCGAGTGACGCGGCCGAGGGCGCCGTCGAACCACGGCTCCTTCGTCGCGAAGCCCAGGGTGATGCCCGGGATGAGCTGCCAGCCGCTGTCGTTGGTGTCGAACGAAGCGAGGAACCCCTGGCTGTCCACGAGCGTTACGGTGCCGCCGGTCGCGGCCTCGTCGTTGACGTAGGTGCGCAGCAACGACGACGAGTCGCTGCTCATCTGGCCGTAGCCGAGGCTCGCCTCGACGTAGAACTCGCCGGGATCAACGGGCATCGGTACGCCATTCGCGAGCGCCACGACGGGGATCGCGGCCACGCAGAAGAAGACGAGCGCGGCGCCGGTTCGAATCAGGGTGCGAGTGCGGACACGGGGGCTCTCCACGTGCAGTCCCTCCAGACGAAAACGTGGTGACCGGGATCACGCCCGGCCTCGCGCCAAGGATTCGGCGGCTCGGAGGGGAGGCTGAAGCAATTCCCCAGGGCCTACGTCCGATTCCCGAATTTGGGACTGCCGCGCACGGCCGCGGGCACCCCCCGCCGCCACAGCGGCGCCTCAAGTCGCCCGAGCGGCGCTCCGATGACGCAGGCGTCTCGCAGGTGGAGGGCCCAAGGGGGCCGGATCCCCATGCCGGACACCGGAGGGGAAGGGATCATCATGAAGCTCATCCGCATCGGCCGCCGCGCACTCGCGACCCTCGTGGTCGTCTCGATGCTCGCCCTGGCTGGCAACGCGTTCGCCACCGAGCGCAGCCTGGACACCGAAGAGGGCGCCGAGAAGACGTCCCCCGTCGTCTTCGATCTGTTCGTGCTCCGCCCGATGGGCATGGTCGGCACCCTGATCGGCACCGTGCTCTTCATCGCGCCGGTCATGCCGCTCACGCTGATCACCCGACCGGGTGACATCGGCAAGCCCTTCCACGTGATGGTGGTGAAGCCCGCTCGATACGTCGTCGCGGACCCGCTCGGCGAGCACTGATCCCACGGCGTCGTCGCGGACCCGCTCGGCGAGCAATGATCCCACGGCGTCGTCGCCAACCCGCTCGGCGAGTAATGATCCCACGGCGTCGTCGCCAACCCGCTCGGCGAGCACTGATCCCACGGCGTCACCGCCACACCGCTCCGACAGCACCGGATTCCCCGGACCAGCACCCGTCCCGGCGCCCCGCTGCTACGCTGCTCCCGGCGGCCAGGCCGTTCGCCTGGCCTGGCGCTCGAGAGCGCTGGGGGGCGTGCATGCGGGCCTATCTCGATCTGTTGCAGAAGGTGCTCGACGAGGGCGTCGACAAGGACGACCGGACCGGCACGGGCACCCGCAGCCTCTTCGGCGCGCAGCTGCGCTTCGACATCGACGCGGGCTTTCCGCTCGTCACGACCAAGCGCGTCCACATGAAGAGCGTGATCCACGAGCTCCTGTGGTTCATCGCCGGCGACACGAACGTCCGCTATCTGCAGGAGAACGGCGTGACGATCTGGGACGAGTGGGCCGACGAGAACGGCGAGCTCGGCCCCGTCTACGGCTCGCAGTGGCGCAGCTGGCCGACGCCGGGCAAGGACGGCGATCACGTCGACCAGCTGGCCGAGGTGATCGAGCAGATCCACACGAATCCCGACTCACGGCGGCACATCGTCTCGGCGTGGAACGTGGCCGAGATCCCGAGCATGAAGCTCCCGCCCTGTCACATGATGTTCCAGTTCGGCGTCGCGAACGGGCGGCTCTCGTGCAGCATGTATCAGCGCAGCTGCGACCTCTTTCTCGGCCTGCCCTTCAACATCGCCTCGTACGCGCTGCTGACCATGATGATCGCGCAGCAGACCCAGCTGCAGCCCGGCGAGCTCATCATCTCGCTCGGCGACGCGCACATCTACGCGAACCACCTCGAGCAGGTGGAGACACAGCTCGCCCGCGAGCCGCGCGCGCTGCCGACCGTGCGCCTGGACCCGAGCGTGAAGAGCGTCTTCGACTTCCGCTACGAGCACTTCGTGGTCGAAGGCTACGACCCGCATCCGCGCATCTCGGCGCCGATCGCGGTCTGAGCCCCGCCCCATGGCCGATGCCGGGCCCACCATCGCGCTCATCGTCGCCGTCTCGGAGAACGGCGTGATCGGGGACGGCGCCGAGATCCCCTGGCGTCTGCCCGACGACCAGCGCTTCTTCAAACGCGTGACGACCGGCCACGCGATGGTGATGGGCCGCGCCACGTGGGAGACGTTTCCCAGGGCGCTGCCGAAGCGGACGTCGGTGGTGCTGACCCACCAGCCGGACTACCGCGCCGAGGGCGCGCTCGTAGCGCACGACTTCGACGCCGCGATCGCCCTCGCGGCCGCGAGCCCGCCCGAAGGCGATGCCGGCGATGGCGTCGTGTTCGTGATCGGTGGCGCTGCGCTCTATGACGCCGCGCTGCCTCGCGCGACGACCGCGTACGTCACGCGCGTGCACGCCGACGTCGAAGGCGACGTGCGCTTCGACGCGTTCGGTGGCGCGGGGCCCGCGGGTTGGGAGCGCGTCTCGGACGAACGACACGAAGCGGACGAACGACACGCCCACGCGTTCACGATCGAGACGTGGGAGCGTCGCGACTAGCCCTGTGCGACGAACGAGAGCTCGACGTCGCCGATCATCGGCGTCTCGTCACCGAGCCCGAGCGACGCGGCGCGCTCTGCCAGCGCGTCGGGATCGCGCGCCTCGAACGCATAGCCCCGGATGCCCTCGAAGCCCGCTCCTTCGACGAAGTCCAGGAACGTGCCGTCGTCGAGCTCGATCCGTCGTCCCGCGCCGGACGATCGGCAGGGCCGGTCAAGCACGTCGGCCCAGCGCGCAGACAGCGCGGCCGGATCGGGCGACTGCAAGGTCGCGCCGAGCACGCGCGACACGTCGGCCGCGCGATGATCGCGCCACTCGGGGCCGCCCCACAGCCACTCGCCGGGCGGGCGCATCTCGTCGAACGACACGATGGCGCCGCCCACGTCCTTGGGGTGGACATGACAGGCGCTCGCTTTTTCATCTTCCCAGGTCCATACCTTGCGCGCGCCCACGCCTTCGAGGTGCTTCGACGTCGCGGCGAAGTCCTCGACCTGGAAGATCAGCATGTAGCCGCAGGCCCTGCCCCGGCGATCGAGCAGCCGACCGGCCGTGGTCCCCTCCTCGACGGGCACCACCACCTCGAGGAACGAGTCGCCGAGCGCCATCACCACGTTCGTCAGCCCGAAGAAGGCCACGCCCGGGTCGACGTAGGCTTCGTCGAGCCCGAACAGCTCGAAGAGCTGCGAGCGGATCGGCTCCATGTCGGCAGCGGCGAAGACGGCTTGTCTGAGCTTCATCGGCGGTCCTCCTCGGTCGAGTGGGTCGAGTGGGTCGAGTGGGTCGAGCGATTCATGCGGCGTCGTCGCCGTGCGCCAGCAGCGCCGTCCAGAGCCGCACGAGCGACTCCGCCTCACGCAGTCGACTGCGCGCCGTCTCGCGGTCGAGGCCGAATACCAGCTCGCCGATGCCCGCGCTCACCTCGGTCACGAGCGCGTCGTCGTCGAGCGGCGACTCGTCGCTCATGAAGTCGTGCTCGAGCAGATACTCCTCGAGCGCGGCGCGGCGCTTCTCCGCCAGCCCCTTCACGCGCTCGTCCTTCTTCTCGGCGATGCGTCCGAGCAACGCGCGGGCATCGCCCCCTTCGTCGCGAGCCACGTCTTCGAGACGCGATCTGAACGTGTCCGTGAGAGCCGAGCAGCCCTCGAGATCGCCAGATCGCAGACGCTTGCCGCGCCCACGACGCCACGCCGCGAAGAAGCGCTCCGCCACCCTTCCGCGGTACACGATGCGATCGACCAGCTCTGCGCCGATCAGCTGCTCGGCGACCCCCGAGCGCCGCCGCGATTCGAAGTGCCCCATCAGCTCGACGTGCAGGTCGTCGAGCACCCGGCGCACGACGTCGAGGTCGTCGGCAAGCAGATGGAAGAGGTGCAGTCGACCGGGCTCGGCCCACGGATCGGGAAGCGGCACGCCGAGCAGCGCCGCGTACTCGGCGGCGTCGAGCCCGGCGGGTGACGGGAGCGGAGCGCGCAGCGGCGGCGGCTCGAAGTCGGCCCACAACGCGGCCTGCTCGTCGCGCTGACGCTCGCCGAGACGCACGACGTGGGGCGCCGGCACCCCCGCGCGTACGCACGCAGCCTGCCAGTCGGCGACGTCGCCCGGATCGTTCGTCATGTAGAAGATCTGGCGGCCCGTGCCCGCCTCGGCCACGAGCGCGTCGGTCATGGCGGCCATGCGCGTGGCGTCGCTCGACGACAATGCCTCGTCGAGCACGATCGGCGGGTGCACGCCCTGCTCGCCGACGTGCACGAACGCCAGCCGCGCTGCCAGCAGCAGCTGCATGCGCGTGCCATCGGAGAGCTGATGCAGCTGCTTCTTCTGCTGCGACTCGGTGGCGCGCGCGATGAAGCGAGCCACACCGCCCTCCTGCTCGACCTCGAGCTCGTAGCGGTGGCGCGTGAAGAGCCCGAAGAGCTCGGTGGCGCGCGAGAGCACCTCGGGGCGCTCGCGCGTCCCGATCTGCTCGGACACGTCATCGACGAGTAGCCTCGCTGCGACGCCCTCGAAGACCTCCGTGCGCCGTTGCTCGAGCGCGGCCCGCGCAGCGGCGACGTCGGCGAGCGCCACCTCGACGCGCTCCTCGCCCTCGGCCAACGCGACCTCGCGTTCGATGCCTCCGATCTTCGCCTGCAGCTCGTCGGCGAGCTCGGCATTCGCGTTCGCGCGCTCGAGCCGCCGCTCGACCTCGGCCGGGTCGAGCGCGAGCAGATCGTCGTGCCCCTCGAGCTCGCGCCGAGTCGCCTCGACCACCGCACCCGCCTGCTCGACCTCGCGCTCGCGGGCCCGCCGCGCGGGCAACGCCTCGCGCCACGCTCGGAGCTGCTCGGCTGCACTCGACGCATCGAGGTCCTGCAGATCGAAGCGCGCGAGCAGACTCGCGCGCTTCTGCTCCGCCTCCGCGCGCCGCTCCTCGAGCCGGTCCAGACCCCGCTCTGTGCGCTCGATCGCCTCGCGGGTGTGGTCCGCCGACGCGATCCGCGATTGCAGCGCCGCCACGCCGCGCGTCGCCTCGCTGAGAGTCTGCGGCGAGGGGGCGATGAAGGATGCGACCGCGTCGAAGAGCGCGGCCCGTCTCGCAGCCAGCGTCTCCGCCAGGCCATCACGCTTCGTGCGTGCCTTCGCGAGGGCATCCGCGGCCTCGCGGTGAGACTGGATGCGCCGCGCCCACTCGACCACCGAGAGGTCGGACAGCCCGGGGTCGAGCCCGAGCTGTTGGACGAGCTGCTGTCGCTGGGCCTCGAGGTCGGGCGCGCGCGCATCGAGCTCGCGTCGGTCGTTCTCGAGACGTTCGCTCTCGCGCAGGCGCTCGGTCCGGCGATGGAGGGCGCGGAGCCGGGCATCGAGCGCGTCGAAGAGCCGGATCGGGGACGCCCCCGCGTCACCCGCATCGACGCCGAGCTCGTTCAGCCGAGCCGCGAGGCGGCGGCGCTCGAGCCAGCGCCCGATGACGAGCCCGACGCAGCCGCCCGCGATCGTCGCGAAGACACCAAGCCCGATCTCGGCGCCCACACCGAGGCCCGGTGCCATGTCAGCGAGCCGAAGGGCCCGCCCCCCGGGCCCCGCGATCGCC
>CAYYSY010000267.1:0-12480 GCA_964474355.1 uncultured Spirochaetaceae bacterium
CGGCTCGCCCGGCTCACGCCCGAGCTCGCATCGGCCGTCGTGTGCGGACTCGGGCTCTATTGGTTCGTGCGCCGCGGGCTCGGCCTCGGCTGACCCGAGCATCGCCGCACCGCGGCGAGCTTCGCGGACAATCCGGGCTAGATTCCTCGTATGCGGAAGTGGGTCATCATCTTGCCCCTCCTGGCCGTCGTGCTGTATCTGGGGCCCTTCGTCATCGCCAGTGAGTTCGGGCGATGGGGCCCAGGCGACGAGGTCCGCGCGAAGCCCGGCGAGCTCGTCGCGCTCGCCGACCGGCGCCGCTTGAACGTCCACGATCGGGGCGAGGGACCGCCCATCATCCTGATCCACGGTTGGGCGTCGAACGCGGCCGACTGGGCCGACCTGCCCGGCCTGCTGGTCGAGCGCGGCCATCGCGTGATCTCGTACGACCGCCCGGGCTACGGGTACTCGACGCGTGAGCGTTCGACCGAGGGCAACTTCTCGCTCGCGTCGAACGCCCGCGACCTGATCCAGCTGATGGACGTCCTCGGCGTCGAGCAGGCCGCCCTCGTCGGCTGGTCCTTCGGCGGCGGCGTCGCCCAGCGGGCCGCGATCGACCGTCCCGAGCGCGTGAGCCACGTCGCGCTGATCGGCTCCATCGGCCCCGAGTCCGGGCCGCCCGATGCCGATGGACAGAGCGGCATCGTCGAGCGGATCCTGCTCTCGCCCCTCGCAGTGCCCTTCCTCGAGTGGGTCTCGCACGTGCCGCCCGTCGCCTTCAAGGTGACGGAGCAGAGCGTGGCCGAGGCCTTCTCGGGCGAACGCAACGTGCCGATGGGCTGGACGATCTACACGCAGGCCATGATCGCACTCCCGGGCACGGCCGACGCGATGGCCGGTGAGCTGCAGCGCAGCGAGGCCAACCCCGATGCCGCACTCATCACGCAATCGACGCTCGTCGTGCATGGCTCCGACGATGCGCTGTCGCCCTTCTCGGTGGGCGAGGCGCTCCATCACGCGGTGCCGAACTCGGCGCTCGAGGCGGTCGTGGGTGGCAGCCACATGCTGCCCGTCACCCACGCGGAGCGGCTCGCCGACTACATCCACACCCTGGTCGGCACCACCTACCGCGAAGGCCAGCTCCCGGGCGAGGTCGACTGACGAGCCCGGGCGGCCAGCGCCCGCCCCCGCACCGCGAGCGCGAAGAAGCCCATGGATCTGAACCTGCAGGACAAGGTCGCGCTCGTGAGCGGCGCCCATCGCGGCACGGGGAGCGAGATCGCCCGCGAGCTGGCGCGCGAAGGCGCACACGTGCTCGTCCACGGCTTCGAGGCCGGCCAGGCCGCCCCGGTCGTCGAGGACATTCGCGCCGGCGGCGGACGAGCCGACGAGGTCTGGGGCGAGATCCGCGAGGACGCGGGCGCCGACGCCGTGCACCGCGCGGCGATCGAGCTCGCGCCGCGTGTCGACGTGCTCGTGAACAACTACGGCGTCGCGGAGGGCGGCGGCTGGTTCCGCTCCGACACCGCCGACTGGATCGATCAGTACCAGAAGAACGTGCTCTCGGCGGTGCGGCTCGTGGAGGCGTTCGTGCCTGCGATGAAGGAGACCGGCTGGGGGCGCGTCGTCTTCCTCTCGACCATCGGCGCCACGCGCCCCGCGGCGCGCATGGCGCACTACTACGCCGCGAAGACCGCGCTGCTCGCCGCATCGGTCAGCCTCGCTCAGCGCCTCGCTGGCACCGGCATCACGGTCAACACCGTGAGCCCGGGCCTCATCGCCACGGACGAGATGCGCGCGATGATCGACCGCACGGCCGAGCGCGAGGGCATCACCGGTACGTTCGAGGAGCGGGAGCGCGCGGCCATCGAGCGCATCGCGCCGAACCCGGTCGGCCGCGCCGCGCGCACCGACGAGGTCGCCGCGCTCGTCGCGTTCCTCGCGAGCGAGCGCGCGGGCTACATCCATGGCCAGAATCTGCGGATCGACGGCGGCGCCGTCGGCGTCGTCTCGTGAGGTCACGATGAGCGCGCCCGGCTGGCTCGAAGCGGCCTTCGAGCGGATCGACGCTGCCAACGCCCAGGACCCGAACCGCGTGCGCTGGGCCGGCGACGAGAGCCCGAAGGAGCTCGTGCACGCCTGGCGTGCGAGCCATTGGCTGACCCAGCTCGCGCCCGACGCGACGCCCGCCCTTCGGCTCGCGCTGCGCGCCCACCATCTCGAACGCTGGCTGCGGCCGCGCGACGCCTACCCGCGCGACCGGGTGGGATACCTGCGCTGGCGCAAGGACGCGCAGCGCTTCCACGCCGATCGGCTCGCCGAGCTGCTCGCGGGCGGCGACGTGCCGGGCGGCGTCCTCGAGCGCGCGCAGGCCCTGATCCAGAAGGCGCGGCCAGCGGCAGGCGACGACGCGCACGCGGCCCAGGCCCAGGCCTTCGAGGACGCGTTGTGCCTCGTCTTCCTCGAGCAGCAGCTCGCGGAGTTCGCCGACACGGTGCCCGAGGACAAGCTTCGCTCGATCCTCGTGAAGACGCTGCCCAAGATGAGCACCGAGGCCATCGGGCACGCCGCGGCGCTGCCCCTGGCAGACGCGCACCTCGACCTTCTCCGCACTCTCGTTGCCGAGGTCGGCTGAGGCAACCGTCGCACGGGACGCGCCGCTCCCAGTGCTCGGCTGGGTTAGGCTCGTTCGTCGCGCCGGAGACCCACCGGCCGGGTGCTGACCTCGATCTTGCGGAGACATGGAGACGCCATGGACTGGAACGAATACCGACGGCACGACGGACTCGGCCTCGCCGAGCTGGTGCGGCGCGGCGACGTGAGCGCGAGCGAGCTGCTCGACACCGCGCTCGAGGCCCAGGCGAAGCTCGACCCCGCGCTCAACTCGATCGTCATCGACCTGCACGACGAGGCCCGCCAGGCCCTCGACGAAGGGCTGCCCGACGGTCCCTTCCACGGCGTGCCCTTCCCCATCAAGGACCTCCACCTCCAGATGAAGGGCGTGCGCACGACGAACGGTTGCCGGTTCTTCGAGGACGCGGTGGCCGACCACGACAGCGAGCTCATCAAGCGCTACCGCGCTGCGGGCCTCCAGCTCTTCGGCAAGACCGCGTCCCCCGAGTTCGGCCTCACGACGTCGACCGAGTCGACGCTCTTCGGCCAGACGCACAATCCGTGGAATCTCGAGCACACCGCAGGCGGATCGTCGGGTGGCGCGAGCGCGGCCGTGGCCGGCGGCATCGTGCCGCTGGCGAATGCGAGCGATGGGGGCGGCTCGATCCGCATCCCCGCCGCGTGCTGCGGCCTCGTCGGCATGAAGCCCTCGCGCGGCAACGTGCCCTTCGGCCCCGACGCCGGTGAGGGCTGGAGCGGCATGTCGACGATCCACGCCGTCACGCGAAGCGTACGCGACAGCGCGGCGCTGCTCGATGCGACGGGCGGGGGCGACGTCGGCGCGCCCTACTCCGCACCGGCCAAGGAGCGCCCCTACCTCGAGGAGGTCGGCCGCGCGCCCGAAGGTCTTCGCATCGCACTCGTGACCGAGTCGTTCAACGGCACCGACGTCCACGCCGACTGCGCCGAAGCGGCGGAGGTCGCGGCGCAGCTCTGCGAGTCGCTCGGTCATCGCGTCGAGCCGATCACGCTCAAGGTCGACCGCGAGGCCCTCGGTGGCGCGACCCAGGCGATCATCGGCGGCAACGTGCGCGCCACCGTCGAGCGCCGCGCCGCGACGCTCGGCCGCGAGCCGGGCCCCGACGACCTCGAGCCCTTCACGCAGCGGATGTACGAGGCGGCGGCGAACGCGAGCGCAGCCGACTACGCGCGCGGGCAGCTCGCGATCCATGCCGCTGGCCGCGTCGTCGCGAGCGTGCTCGAGAGCTACGACCTGATCCTGACGCCCACGATGGGCGCGCCGTCCGAGAAGCTCGGCGTCCTGTCGCTCGCCAACGAGAACGTCGGCGCGATGGTCGGCGCCCTGCTCCGCTCGGTGGCCTTCACGCAGCTCATCAATGGCACCGGGCAGCCGGCGATCTCGCTCCCGCTCCACTGGAACGCGGCCGGCTTGCCGATCGGGGCGCACTTCGTGGCGGCGCTCGGCGGCGAGGGTCTGCTCTACCGGCTCGCCGGGCAGCTCGAGGCCGAGCGTCCCTGGTTCGACCGCGTGCCCGAGATCGCTTGAGGACGGGCGCCGGACGGCAGGCGAGGTAAACTCGGCGCCGCTGAAAATACCTGGTCACCCCGAAACGCACCCGACCCACACCCGAATCCCGAACCTGGAGGTACCCCCTCATGGCGCGCGAAGCCGTCGTCGTCGAGAGCAAGCGGACCGGTCTCACCAAGGCCCATCGCGGCTCGTTCAACATCACCGAGCCGGTCGACTACCTGGCCCACACCATCAAGAGCGTCGTCGACGCGGTCCCGAACATGGACCCCGGCGAGATCGAGGACGTCATCACCGGCACCGGCTTCCCGGAAGGCTGCCAGGGCATGAACATGGCGCGCATCGCGGCCATGGCCGCCGGGCTGCCGAAGGAGGTCGCCGGCGTCACGATCAACCGCTTCTGCTCGTCGGGCTCGCAGGCGATCATGATGGCCGCGCAGCAGATCCTGCAGGAGGGCGCCGACATTGCCATCGGCTCGGGCGTCGAGACGATCACGATGATGCAGGACGGCACCCAGAACACGTCGCGGCTCGCCAACGCGAAGGCTGCCGAGCGCTTCCCTGGCCTCTACTTCCCGATGGGCCTCACCGCCGAGATCGTCGCCGAGCGCTACGAGGTCTCGCGCGAGGATCAGGACGCGTACTCGCTGCAGAGTCAGCAGCGATACGCCGAGGCCACCGAGAAGGGCTACGTCGCCGAAGAGATCGCGCCCTTGACCGTGACCCGCAAGGTCATGAAGAAGGGCGAGGAGCCCTATGACGAGGAGTTCACCGTCGAGGCCGACGAGTGCAACCGCCCGCAGACGACGCTGGAGGGCCTTGCGTCGCTCAAGCCCGTCTTCAAGCCCGCGGAGGAAGGCGGCACCGTAACCGCCGGCAACGCCTCGCAGCTCTCCGACGGCGCGTCCGCGACGCTGCTCATGTCGGCCGAGAAGGCCGAGTCGCTCGGCGTCGAGCCGCTCGGCTTCTATCGCGGCACGGCCGTCGCCGGCTGTGGCCCCGAGGAGATGGGCATCGGCCCGGTCTTCGCCGTGCCGAAGCTGCTCGAGCGCCACGGCCTCACGATGGACGACATCGACATCGTCGAGCTGAACGAGGCGTTCGCGTCGCAGCTGCTCTACTGCCAGCGCGAGCTGAACATCCCGAACGAGAAGCTCAACCCGAGCGGCGGCTCGATCTCGATCGGCCACCCCTTCGGCATGACCGGCTCCCGCATGACGGGGCTCCTGCTGCGCGAGCTGAAGCGCACCGGTGGCAAGTACGGGATCGTGACCATGTGCATCGGTGGCGGCCAGGGCCTGGCCTCGCTCTTCGAGGCGGCCTGAGGTTCGCGTCCTCGCGGACGCGTCGAGCATCATCGGACGAGTACCCGGGGCCCGGGGGCGGATTCACCGCTCCCGGGCCCTTCGATCGTGCTCTGTCAGGACACTGGTTTCGCCTTCGGCCACGCCCGCGCGTGGCCGATACGCACTGCGCAGTCGCCGTCCTTCGGGACGCCTCGGGTGGGAGCGCAGGTTGGCGGGACGAGACGAGAGCGCAGAGCAGCCGGACGAGACGGGACTCTTCGCGGGCAGTGACGCCGCCGCGCCGACGGCGGACGCAGCGCCGTCCGAGGCGACGCACGTCGACGACGCTGCGACCCGCGACACCGCGATGCCCGGCCCCGGTCCGAGCGCGGGCCCCGGACCCGCCTGGCCCGATGTCGATCGCCGGCAGCACACGGATCGCCGCGACCAGCCCACCGGCTGGCTGAGTCATCCCTTCGGCTTCAGACGCCGCAAGGCGGGCCGGCGCACGGGCGAGCGCGACAACATCTACGTCGACGTCTACTCGTACGGCGACGTCATGATCCTGCTGGGGATCTTCCTGCTGAACATCGGCGACGCCGTTTTCACCCTGCTCTGGCTGCAGCGCGGCGGTGGCGAGGGCAACCCGATCATGCAGGCGATGCTCGACATCGGCGTCGGCGCGTTCCTGTTCCAGAAGTGCATCATCGTGGGCATCTGGCTGCTGATCCTCACCGCGCACCGCAACTACCGTTCGGCGAGGCTCGGCTTGTGGTCGACGCTGACCGTCTACACGCTGCTGATCGTGTACCACCTGCTGCTGGTCGGGCTCGACATCGACCCGGTGATTCGAGAGGCTGGCGCCCCGCCGCCCGAGCAAGAAGACGCGGTCTCAGAGGTAGCGCCCGAGTATCAGCGGTACGGCGGTCTCTACCCGTACCGCCCGGTCGCCGAGGGCCACCGCCCGTAGACCGGCGCGGCGCAGGTCGTCGAGCTCGCTCTCCACCCAGCCCCCCTCCGGACCGATCGCCACGAGCCCGGGCACCGGCCATGGCGTGACGGGCGCCGGCTCCCCACGCGGGTCGGCGACTCTCGCGGAACGTCCTTCGACCAGACCCGGCAGCGTGTCCGAGACGAACGCGCCAAAGCGGCGATGCAGCGCGACGCGCGGCATGCCCGTGTCACGCGCCTGCTCGAGACCGAGCACGAGCTGCTCTTCGATCGCGTCGTCGTCGATCGCGTGACTCTGCAAGAAGCTCTGCTCGACGCGCTCGGCGTTCACGAGCTCGATCCGCTTGACGCCGAGCGAGGTCGCCGCGGCCAGCGTCCGGCGCAGCACCGGCGGGCGCGGCACCGCGAGCACGAGCACGACGTCGAGGGGCGGCGGCGGCTCGTCTCGCAGCGTGACTTCGAGCTCCACCGACTCGCGATCGAGGTCTCGGACCCGTCCCTCGCCGACCGGCCCGTTCGCGAGCCCCACGATCAGCACGTCGCCCGGTGCGGCACGCAGCACCTTGCGCACGTGGCGGGCTCGCCTGCCCTCGACGCGTGCGCGTGTGCGCGCCGCGTCGACGAAGTCTCGCTCGAAGAGCAGGATGAGGTTCACGCTGCGTTCCCGATCGGCCGCCTTCGGCTCGCGTTGCAGGCGCCGCGCCTGCCTGCGAGCGCCGGCGTGAGCATCGCAAGCATGGTGCGGGTGCACTCTCGGTGCACGCTCGATTCGGTGCGACTCGACATCCGGGCTACTGTCCGGCCCCGATGAGCCCCGCCGAATCGACATCCGACGCGCCCGTCACCGGCAGCGAAGCCCTCACCGGGGGCATCCGGGTCGAGGTGCGCGCTCGCTACTCGCCGGAGCACTCGGACCCCGCTCAGAGCCGATGGTTCTTCCTCTACACGATTCGAATCTCGAACGAGGGCGAGGCCGTGGTGCAGCTGCTCAATCGGCACTGGATCATCGTCGACGGCACGGGACACATCGAAGAGGTGCGCGGCGAAGGCGTCGTCGGCAAGCAGCCGACGCTCGAGCCCGGCCAGAGCTTCGAGTACACGTCCGGGTGTCCGCTCGGGACGCCCTTCGGCAGCATGTCGGGGACGTACGAGATGCAGCGAGGCGATGGCCTGAGCTTCGAGGCAGAGATCGCGCTCTTCGAGCTCGTGCTGCCCACCGCGATTCACTGATCGCGTCCGGCGCGCGGTTGACGCTGTTCACGTGCGCTCTTCTGCATACATAGATGAGTCCGACCCGACACGTGTTCGCTCGATCGACGAAGTGGACCGAGGTCCACGTGAGCGCGAGAGCCTCGAAAGAAGAAGCGAATTCGTGTCGACTCCCGCGCTCCGTGATTGAGGTGAATCCATGAGTTTCGATTGGTGTTTTTTGTTCAACACCTCTCGACTCAATCCATGCAAAATGAATCTCGTTCCCGGTCGAACGGACGTTTTGTGCCGGGTCTGATCGCTCTCGGGAGGTTTCCGTCCCTTCATGCGGCGGGGGCGGGACCGCTGGCAAGACCTGATCGAGCATGGTCGCTGGACCCGGTGGGCTCCAGGAGACGACGGTCTCCTGGGGCCCGTTCTTTTTGTGGGGTTCGCGTTCCCGAAACCGTCTCGAAACGCGTGGGCGCGTGCGATGGGGGAGGTGTGTGGACGCAGTGCGCGTCCAGGCCGTTCACCGCATCAGCGGAGATCACTCTCCAGCAGGATGTGACGAAGCGTCGGGGCGCCGGCGCGCACCCGGCGCGTGAGCTTCTGGAACCGGGTCTGCATGGTTCCGGCCGACACACCCCGGGCTCGCGCGATCTCCGACAGCGACTCGCCGTCCATGTACGCGCGCAGCACGTCTCGTTGATCGGGCTCGAGCGCGTCGAGCATGGCGTCGATCGCAGCGAGGCGGCGCCGCGATTCGACCAGCCGCTCGGGATCATCCCCGGCGCAATCGTTGCCGTCGTGGACGGAAGCGTAGAGCGTCCCACCCACGTCTCCACTCCACTCGCCCTCCTCCTCGAGTCCATGCAGACGTGAGTTGGGAGGCCCGTCCATCCGAGTGGATCGCACGAGACAGCTGCGCGCCTCGTCGATCACCGCGCCCTCGACGCGGCGTGAGACGTAGGCCGAGAGCTCACGCTCGTGTGCGTCGTCGCGACGATTTCGCAGCGCCTTGAACAGGCCCCAGTAGCCCGCCGACAGCAGCTCGTCATGCCAGCGGTCGCCGAGCATGAAGCGCTTCTGGACCTGCCCCGTGAAGTACGGCACTCGATGTGCGTAGCGTGCGACGAGCTCGTCGAGCTCGCGTTCCGAAACCGCCAAAGGTTCCCCCCGATCGAATCGACGCCCGGGTCGATTCGACGCGGCGGAACTTCACCGATTCACGGCGACGTGCACGTGACCCGAGTCACCCGCAGCTCGCTGCTGCGCAGGACTACACGGCGATGCCGCGCAATTCGTCCAGAACGGCCTGCGCCGACTCGGGACGGTCATCGCGATCCTTCGCAAGGAGGCGCAGGATCAGCGCCGCGAGATCGGAATCGAGGTCGGGCACGAGCTCGCGCGGATCGGGCGGCGGCGTGTGCCGGTGGTGGTATGCGACGTCGCCCTGATCGAAGGGCACGCGGCCGGTCACGAGCTCGAAGAGCGTGACGCCGAGCGAGTAGAGGTCGGTCCGGTGATCGATGTCGCTGCCGAGCACCTGCTCCGGCGACATGTAGTAGGGCGTGCCGGAGACGACCGTGGTCTTGCCCCGCATCTCTTCGAAGACCTTCGCGAGACCGAAGTCCATGATCTTCACGACCCGGTCCGTGGTGAGGAACAGGTTGGCGGTCTTGATGTCGCGGTGGATCACGCCGCGCTCGTGGGCGTACTGAAGGCCCGACGCCACCTGGCGGCCGATCCCGATCGCGTTCTCGCTCGACAGCCGTCCACGCTCGCGCAGGATGCGATTGAACGGCTCACCGTGCAGCAGCTCCATCGTGATGAAGAACGCGCCGTCCTCCTGATCGGTGTCGTGCAACGTCACGATGTTCGGGTGGTTCAGCTTGGCGAGTGACTGCGCCTCACGCAGGAAGAGCTGCAGCGCACGCGGATGGTGGCGGCGCAGATCCTCGGGCAGTCGCTTCAACGCGACGACGCGATCGAGCCTGCGGTCGCGCGCCTCGAACACGACGCCCATGCCGCCGCGTCCGATCTCCTCGATCAGCTCGTAGCGTGACTCGACGACGAACTCCGTCGGGGCGACGTCCGTGGCCATTACGGTCTGCGTCGTGCGCGCCCCACGGTCGTCGCCCGAGAGCTGCTTCCGGAGCACCTCGATGCGCGAGGCGACGTTCGGATACGTGGGCTCCTGGCGCCGGAGCTCCTCGAGCACGCTGATGGCCCGCTCGATGTGTCCGGCGTTCTCGAAGAGCGTGGCCAGCCGCGCGTACTTGTCCGCCGGCCCTTGCCCCATCGGGAACGTGCCGATGTAGTCCTCGAGCCGCTTCGCTGCGAGATCGAAGTGACCCTCGACCTCGAACGCGTCGGCGAGCTGTGCGCTCGCCTCGGCGTAGTCCTGGTCCTCGGCCGGGATGCACTGGAGCAGACGGATCGCCCGCGGCCTGCGCCCGTTCTCGAGCGCGACCTGCGCGGCCTCGAAGACGCGCCCGCGTCGCTCGAGCGCGCTGATCCACTTGTCGACCTCGCCGGCGTTGCGATAGCACGCGATCGCGCGATCGACCTCGTGCGCCTCTTCGTAGGCGCTGCCCGCGTGCACGAGAGCACCCGCGTTCTCGTACATCTCGGCCGCATGCAGCGGCTCGTCGTTCTCCATGAAGAGCGTCGCGGCGCGCTCGTAGTCCTCGAGACGCGCGCGCAGCGTCGCCGCCTCCAGGCCGAGACCGGACGACTCGTAGTAGTCCGCCGCCCGCGACAGCTCGCCCCGGCCACGATGCAGCTCGGCGAGCAGCTGGTAGGCCATCGTCGCCTGTCCGTCGCGCTCGAGGGCCCTCGCAGTCTCCTCGATGTCGCCGCGCAGGTAGGGATCGACGGCGGGCGGACAGCCCTTGAAGAGCACGTCGACGCCAGCGAGATCGAGCCGCACGGGTGTCGGGCGGTACGAGGCCACGTCGACCTCGCGCTCGATCACGCGATCGCCGCAGCCGACGACCAGTCGATGTCTGCCCCTCGGCACCCACACACGCGCGCGCGACCCCGAGCTGCGCACCATCGACCCGGGTACGTCCGGCGCGACGACGACCGCGTCGTCCGCCGGCTTCTCGCCCCAGCTCATCAGCACGTCCACGGGGCAGCTCCCGGGCCGAACGTCGAACTCGAGGCGCACGGTGCGGCGATGCCGAACGCGAACGACCTGCTCGTCGGCGACGTCGGACAGCACCTCGTCGCTCTCGGGGTCGAAGAGCATCCCCTCGATCGAGACCCAGTAGCGCCTCGTTCGCAGTCGCTGGAAGTGCGTCTCCCGATTCACGAGATGATGCTCGGTGCGCGACGACAGACCGCCCTTGCGAATCACTTCGCGCGTCATCGGCTGGGTGCGTCGCCAGCGACCCGCGTTGCTCGCGACCCGCACGCGGAAGACGCCGCGCAGCTCGTCCGGGTACTCGATCGCCACCGTGACGTCGCCGCGTTGGCGCAGCAGCATGAGGATCAGGACGACCACGACCACCACGGCGCTCCACGCGCCCACGCGCCGCACGCCCTGCTCTTCGACGAAGGCACGGACGCGGTCGATCCAGGGCACGGCCGCCGTGAGCCGATCGGCGGCGGCCAACACGTCGGCCCACGGCCCCGAGACCGGCCGCGCCGGCCAGTCGACGGGACCGCCGAGCGCGGGCGCGGGCGACCATGGGAGTCCGAGGCGCTGACGCTGCTCCCACTCGATCCAGGCCAGGTCGTGGCCCGCGACGCTCCACGCCGAGGCGAACGCATCGGCCAGCTCGCGCTCGCGGCCATCGAGGGCGTAGACGACGGCCAGGTCGCGGTGCAGCCGCCCCCTGATCTCGATGAAGCCGATGGGATCGGCGTCGGGGTCTGGCACGGTGTCGAGCGCCGCGAGCAGCGCCGCTGCTGCGCCCTCGCGATCGCCGCTTCGCAGCCGGGCGCGCGCCAGTGCTCGCCAGGTCGGCCGCGCCACACCACTGCGGTCGGGCGCGAGCGCGATGGCACGCTCCAGCGCATAGCCGGCGGCCTCGTGATCGCCCGCCGCCTCGAAGGTGGCCGCGGCCTCGAGCGACGCGATGCGGCGAGCGGCGCGCTCGGCGTCCGGAAGGTCCGTTGCCAAGCCCGCCGCGGGCAACGACTCGTCGAGCACACGCGCGCGCTCGGCCGGATCGGCGAGCGGGTTGCGCCGCAGCCACCTCGGGACGCCCTCTTCGGTGGCCGGCGCGGCATCGGCCGGCGTCCACAGCGCCAGCGGCACACGCAGTGGTTCGGGCGTGCGATTCGGGTCCGCCATCGAAGTCTGCGTTGCGAAGCCCAGCGCGACGACCACGCACACCACCACCTCGCCGCACTGCCGTACGCGGCGATGCATGGAGCACGGTCGGTGAGCGGTTCGGAACGGTGTCATGGACTCCGGCCCCGCCTGGGGTGCGGCGCACGCGGGAGGAATCGCTCGGACAGGCCGGCCGCTCCGGCCCTCCCCGTCGCGACGATCCCGTTTCGGTGAGTGGCCCTCAGGATAGCGCCGGGCGCTGACGAGCCGTCAAACGATCTCGATACCGAGGCGTATCCCGGTCAATTCCAGGGGATTCTCGGGCTTGTTGCGGGTCGTCTGCCGATCTCGGCACACCCGGTCTCCCGGGCCGTGTCGCTCACACCTCGAGGTCGACGAGGCTCAGCGAGAGCGCGTAGCTCTTGAAACGGAGGGTGCCAGACACGGCGGCCGCGGCATACGCGACCTGCTCCTCGAGGTGATCGGTCAGCACGACGCCTCGCACGTCTTCATCGTTCTTCGCGAGGTGCTTGCGGACCCAGCCGAGTCGGTGCAGCGCCTCGCCCACGAGATCGCTCCCCGCCTCCGGGCCCACGACCATCACGGCCACGAGCGCCCCGGACGGGTCC
>CAYYSY010000268.1:0-17913 GCA_964474355.1 uncultured Spirochaetaceae bacterium
CGGCCATCGTCACGGTGGGGTCGGTCGATACGTAGGTGCCGTCGATGGCGCCCGTGCCACCGCACGAGCCGCTCTCACCACAGCCGATGCCCAGGGCGGCCGCGACGACCGCTCCCCCGATGGCCCACCGATGCCCGCTTCGATCCTTGGCCACGACTCGCTCGAATCCGTTTCGATCGCTCATCTCGTCTCTCCCGTCGCCTCGCGGGCGACCCTGGCTCGCGTTCCGACCGCCTCCGTGACGGGCTTCGCGAGCGACGAGATCAGACTAAGTGCGCGGGAAACAAAGCGAATCAGCCGACCGGCCTAGGCCGCGTCGGCCGAGTGGTCGAGTCGGGTGGGTGGGTCGCGGGCGAGTCTGCTGGGGCGGCGTTTCAGGCGGCGCAGCTCAGCTCTCGCTGCCGCCCGCGCCGCTGCGCTCGCCTTCGCGCTCGGTGAAGACGCGCACGGCCTCGGCGCGGTTCGACACATCGAGCACCTCGAAGATGCGCGCGACGTGCACCTTCACGGTGCCGAGCCGGATGCCGAGCACGTCGCCGATCTCGGGGTTGGTGAGCCCCCGGGCGAGCAGCTCGAGCACCTGGCGCTGCCGCTCGCTGAGCGGCCAGTCGTCGGTGCTCGTCGTGGGCGTGGCCTGGGGCGGGGTGGCTGCCGCGGGCCCATCCGCCGCCGCATGGGCTGCTGCGAGCAGCTCGGGCGGCGCATAGCGCCCGCCCGCGAAGATGAGATCGAGCGCGCGCGAGAGCAGCGCCCGATCCGAAGACTTGGGGATGAAGCCTACGGCGCCGCGCGACAGGGCTGCTTGCGCCGCCTCCGGCGTCTCACGACCGGACACCACGGCCACCGCGACGGTTGCGTGCCGCTCGCGCAGCTCGAGGAGGAAGTCGAGGCCGTCCGCATCAGGCAGCCCCAGGTCGAGCAGCACCAGATCGATCTCGGGATGATCGGCGAGCGCCGCACGCGCCTCGGCGGCGTTGCGCGCGTCGAGCAGACGATGCTCGGCCGAGAGCCCCTCGAGCACCGCCTTCAGCCCGTCGCGAAACAGGTCGTGGTCGTCGCAGCAGAGGATGTTCATCGCCCGGAGCCCGCCATGGCGGGCCAGCATCCCTTAGCTTTCGGGCGTTTACAAGCATGCGCCGCCCTGCGCCGAGATCGGCCTAGGCCGACGGGCCTATCGACTTCGACCAGCCCCACGGCGAGAATGCCCGCATGTGGAAGAGGATGAAGCCGGGAGATCGCGCGCTCCTCGTCGTGCTCGGCGGGCTCTATCTCATTGCGTTCTCGCTCTTCTTCTACGAGCAGACGCGCGGTCATCTCCATCCACAGTGGCTGCAGGTCCACGCCGCCGCGAGTCCGGACGACTACCCGGTCGTCACCGAGGAAGTGATGCAGATGGGCCGGCTCGCCGCCGGACTCGAGCCCGGCGACGCGCTCGTCGAGCTCTCGGGGGTCTCGCTGCGCGGCGCCGGCGCCTGGCACACGCTCGTGACGGCGGCGACGGCTCCGGACGCGGATGGCCTCGTCCCCACGACCTTGATCCGCGACGGCGAGCGGCTCGAGGTGACCGTCGAGCCGATCACGATGTGGGGCTGGTTCGGCTGGCTGCTCCCGCTTTCGTTCGGGGTCGCGGGCATCCTCGCGTTCATCGGCTCCGGCGGCGCCGGGCACGCGCGCTCCTTCTTCTTCGCATGCCTCGCGTTCGGCTCACACTTGATGCTCTTCGACTCGCCGTCCTACGTCGTGTCGGCGCTCGGCCTGGCGACGTTCATCACCGGGGGCGTGCTCGTGGGCCCCCTCGCGCTCCTGGCGCTCCAACGCATCCCGGCCGAGCACGAGCCGCTCTCGACGTGGTCGCGCACCTGGCCGTGGATCTTCCTCGTGAGCGGCGTGGCCTACCCGAGCGCGATCATCGGCTTCCCCTTCGACGCGAAGTTCGGCATCCCGGTCTCGATGCTGGGCAACGTCGCCGTCGCCGCCCTCGGCATCTCCATCATCGTTCGTAACTACCGGCGCGCCGGGCCGGCTGGGCGCCGCCAGGTGCGCTGGATCGCGCTCGGCGTATGCGTCGGCCTGCTGCCGACGATCTTCATGAGCATCCTCGTCCTGATCGAGCCGAACGCCTTCGGCGCCTTCGTCGTCGCGAATCTCTCGTTCATGGCGATCCCGATCTGCTTCATCATCGCGATCGTCGGCTACGGCGCGTTCGACTTCGACCGGATCGTCGCGACCGCGCTCGGCTTCGCGGCGGCCGTCGCGGTCGGCGTCGCCATCGCCCTCGGCATCGCCGGGCCCGCCTCTCACACCGTCGCGGGTCTCCTGGACGTCTCGGACGACGCAGCTCACGCAGGCTTGCTCGTCGCCCTCGCGTTCGGCGTCCTTCCCGTGACGCGCGCCCTGCAGCCGCGCTTCTTCGCCTACTTCTTTCCCGCGCGCACAAGAGCCCGCGACGAACGCGATCGCGTGCTCGCCGATCTCGCGCGGTGTGAGTCCGAGGACGAGCTCGCGATCGCGCTCCGCACCGGGCTGAGCTCACTGCTCGGACCGAGCTGGCAGCTCGCGGTCGTACGCGACATCGATGGCGAGCTCACGACCCTCTTCGACACCCGACCGCCCGGCGTCACCCATCTCGACGCCACCGATCTCGCTGCCCTCTTCGCGGCAACGGCGCCCACGCGAATCGAACAGCGCGGGACGCTCGCGCGCAGCGATGGCTGGCTCGACGACGCCGCGCGCGAACGCCTCGAGTCGGCGGGCGCCTCGGTGGCGTTGCCGATCCACGTACCCGACCAGCCCACCTGGCTGGTCGTGCTCGGTGTCAAGACGAACGACGACGTGGTGCCGCCGAGCGAGATGGCGCTGCTCGCAGAGATCGCGGGACGCACCGCCCTCGCGCTCATGCGGATCCGCGCAGCCGACCTGGCGGTGCAGAACCGCGCCGAGCGGCAGATCCACGTCGAGCGCTCGAAGTTCCTGGCGGCCACGAGCCACGATCTGCGGCAGCCGCTCCACAGCTTCGGTCTGCACCTCGGCGCGCTCTCGGGCGAGGACCTCTCGCCGAAGGCCCGTCACCTGGTCGGTCAGCTCGACCGCTCGCTCGACGAGCTGCAGCAGCAGTTCGAGTCGGTCCTGCAGGTGTCGAAGCTCGACGCGGGCGTCGTCGAGCCGAACGTCGGCCGCCTCGCGCTCGGGCCGATGCTCGACTCGCTCGCCGCGTCACTCACGCCCGTCGCCGCGTCACGCGGGCTCGAGCTGGGCACGACGCCGACGGCACTCTGGGTCGAGAGCGATCCGCTGCTGCTCGGGCGCATCGTGCGCAACCTCGCCGAGAACGCGCTGCGCTACACGACCGAGGGTGGCGTCCGCATCGAGGTCGGGCGCCTCGACGGCCGGGTGCGCATCGAGGTGCATGACACGGGACCCGGCATCGCACCCGAAGAGCTCGACTCGATCTTCGCGGAGTTCTCTCGCGGTCGATCACGAGGGAGCACGAGCGAAGGCGCGGAGAACGAAGTGCCGGAGGGTCTCGGACTCGGCCTCTCGATCGTCGACCGGCTCGCGCGCCTGCTCGCCCACCCCATCGGTCTCGACTCGACGCCGGGCGAAGGCTCGGTGTTCTGGATCGAGGTGCCGCTCGCCGACGCACCCGACGAAGCCGTGGCCGCGCCGAGTGCCGCACCGATCGTACCCTCGGAGCTGGCGGGAGCATCGATCTGGGTCGTCGACGACGAAGCCTCGGTGCTCGATGGCCTCGAGGCGCTGCTGCAGTCGTGGGGCTGTGAGGTCGTGACTGCGAAGGGCGGCGCCGAGGCGCTCGCGAAGCTCGAAACGACGACCGCACCACCCGACGTCGTCGTGATGGACGATCAGCTCGGCTCCGAGTCGGGCACCGACGTGGTCGACGCGTTCACCGACGAGCTCGAGGCGCGGGCGGCCGGGGCCCTGCCCGAGTTCGTCTTCGTCACGGGCAACACCGATCCGAAGCGGCTCGCCGAGCTCGCAGAGACGGGCCACGCGGTCCTGAGCAAGCCCGTGCCTGTCATGCGGCTGCGCGCGGCGTTGGCACACGCCGTGTCGCAGCCTGCGGCGAGTTCCTAGCAGAACACCGATCGAGCGCAGGCGTCGCTTTCAGGTGATCGGCGATCGAGCGAGCGCCCGGTCTCTTCGCACGTGGAGCACCGCCAGCCCCAGGCCGAAGAGAACGAGCGCCGACGGCTCCGGGATCACCGGGCCCTGCGTGCCGGTCTGTGTTCGGACCTGCGTCCCGATCAGCGTGTCGATCGACAGCGGGTCTCCCAGCTGGTCGCCCGCGACGACGATGCCGGGCACGAACTCGGTCGTGCCGACCGCCACGGCATCGAAGGTCAGCCTCACGAGCGTGAAGGCATCCGCCTGGAGAGCGACCAGGTCAGCCGACAGGTCCAGCGACAGCTCGAAGACGTTCACTCCGCCGCCGATCGGCTGATCGAAGGCGATGCTGGGAAACACGAAGGAGAGCTGATCTCCGAGGACCGGATCGCCCACCGCGACGCCGGTGAGGGCCGCGACCGAAGCGTCGAACAGGACGTCGACGTCATAGACGCCCAGCGACGGGGCCGCGCCTGCGTTCAGCCCCGAGATCGTGAGGTCCACATCGAAGGACTCACCGAGGTCGACCACCGGCGACGAGGTCTCGAGCGCGATCGTGATCGCGCTCGCATCCACCGCCGGGATCACCGCGAGACCGCCTAGCAGCACTGCAGTTGCAAGGATCCGCCTCATCTCGATCTTCCTCTTCGCACGGGCTTCGGGCGGAGCGCACCGGCTGCCACGGCTCGGGCGTTGACACACGCGCGCGTCACCGAACGTCGACCCGCGATCCGCACTTTGCACCCTATCACAGCCCACTCGTGCTCCGTTGGCGTTCTTCGACCTCGCCCGCCGTCACCGAAGGCCTCGGCTTCCTGCACATCTGTTGCGCGCGGGGAACCCGCTCCTTCACCAGCCGTTGCAGACGCTCCTGCATGTCGGCTGCGTATCCACGCATCTACGGCACCTCGAAGGTCGCGCGCGCCTCCACGACGTATGCGCCCGCCTGCAGATCGAACGCGACGGCCGAGGCGCAGTCCCCTGCCCCGTTGCAGCTTCCCGGCGCCAGGGTCGTGCTCGTTACGACCACCCCCCCGCCGAGACGTGACTTGGCCGTGACCTCGACCGTGGTCCCGGTCGGTACGCCCGACGTCGCCAAATTGAACGTCGCCACACCGGGCGCCGGAAGCACCACGTCGACGACCCCGAATACGCCCTGTGGACTCTCCGAGAGGAGCGCACCATTGGCCACCGACACGGTCTCTCCGTTGACCTCCGTGAAGGCAATGCTGGGCATCAAGGGATCGGTGAGCGGGCCGGGCACGGGCACCCGTGAGGCCGCGGGCGTCGTGTTGTTCGCAGGGAACGCGTCGTTCAGGGCCTCCATGCGGATCGCACCCGCAAAGATGAAGCCCGACCCCCCGATCGTATCGGCCAGCAGCCGGATCGAGCCGCCCGCGCCGTCGCCACCCCTCGACGCGCATGTGCTGCTGAACGGCACGAATCCACCGACGCCACCCTGTGCGTAGAGGCCACTGTTGATGGTGATCGTGCCATTGGCCGCGAGCAGGATCGCACCACCACCGCCGCCGCCACCGCCGCCCGCACAGGCGGCGTCCGGATCGGCGGAGGCGCCACCGCCTCCGCCCGATCCGCCGACGAGCGGCAGGAGATCGACCGCCCCGACGACGACGCCGTCGCCACCGAACGCGAGCGGCGAGGCCGTACCCGCAGCGCCACCACCGGGGCCGAAGCCCGCTCCACCGTCGTTGGCGAGATTCACCAGCTCGAAGGCAGCGTCGCCGCCCCGGAAGCCTCCCGGGCCACCGAGACCGCCAACGCCGGCTGCACCGAAGGAGCCGGGCGTCCCCGCCTGGCCGCCGAGGGTCATGCTCGATGAGCCGCCGATCGTCGCATCGCCCTTGACCAGCACCGTGACAGGCGTGTTCGCCGCGTTCGGCTCGAACTGCACACTCACCGCGCCCCCGAACTCGTTGGTCGTCACCGAGAAGGCGTCGAAGATCAGGATGCCGTCTTCGGGCAGAGGGATGATGATGTTGAAGCCGCTGACGACGGTCGTGCCCGGCGGATACGTCGTCGGATCACTGGTATCGAACGTGCCCAGACTCGGCGCCGCCTCGCAGCCGCAGATGTCGAGCTGGGCGTGACTCACCGATGGTCCCAGGAGGAGCCCGAACACGGCTACGAGCAACACCGCTCGCCATGAGCCGTCGCGCATAGGCGAGGCAGGGCGCCCTCTTCTCGTATTTCCGTCTATTCGCTCGCACATCATCTCGGCCTCCAATGAGGAAGGATCGAACTCGTTGGGCTTCACGGGGTGACCTCCACGCCGACGATCGGGGCCACGATGGCCGGCAGCCGTCCCGGCGGCGGCGGGCCGACGAAGACACTGAGCTCGGCGACCTCGGTGCCCACGCGCAGCGTGAGCGTGGCCTCACCCTCGGTCGCGCCCGTCGTCAGCGTCAGCCGGGCCACCCGATCGCCGGCCTCCACGAATACCGGCGTGGCGACCGTCACGATGGAGGGATCGCTGCTCGTCACGACGACCGGCGTCTGCACACCGACCGCGGCCGTCAGCAGCCGCACGTCGACCGTCTGCTGATCGCTGACGCCCAGGATCAGCTGACCGGCCGAGGGCGGGCTCAGCAGCGCGACGCCGACCGGCGCGGCCACGATCGCCGGGACGCGTCCGGGCGGCGGCGTTCCGACGAAGACGGTCAGCTGGCGCACCTCGCTGCCGATCCGGAGCGTGAGCGTCGCCTCGCCGGCCGAGCCCGTCACGAGGGTCAGCGGCGCGACCTGCTCTCCGGCTGCGATCACGACGGCGCCCTGGACCGCGGCGACGCCTGGATCGCTGCTGGTCACGACGACGGTCGTGTCCACGACCACCGGAGCGGTCAGCAGCCGGAGCTCGACGCTCCGCTGCTCGGCCACGCCCAGCGTCAGCCGACCGGCCGAAGGCGGCGTCAGGAGCGCCACGCCGACCGCTGGAGCCAGCGCCGTCCGCTGCTGCAGCGACACCGGCTCGCTCACCGAGACGATGGCCGCGGGTGCGCCCCGGCTCGAGCTCGTCAGGATCGACGTGCTGCCCGTCGCCACGCCCGTGACCGGCACCGACGCCTCGGTCGCGCCAGCCAGCAGCACGACCTCACCGGGCACGCTCGCGACGGTCGGGTCGGCTGCGGTCAGCGTGACGGGCACGTCCGCAGCGGCCGGACTCGACAGTGAGAGACGCAGGCTCGCGGAGCCACCCACCGGGATGCCGACGAGTCGCGGCTGCAAGTCGAGACCGACCACGACGTCGACCGTGACCTGATCCTGCGCGACCTCGTTGCCGATGAAGTCCCTCGCGGTGGCCACGATCGTGAGCGTCGGTGTCTCGGCGGCCAACGGCGTCGTGAACGTCGCGATGAACGGGGTGCCCGAGACGGCGGGGAGCGCCTCGCCGTTCACCTCGAACGTGACCTCGGTGATGCCCAGCGACGCGCCGGCTCGCGCCTCGAGCACGATCTCGCTCTTCTCGAGGACCGTGCCGCCATTGTCGGGGCTCGTGATGGCGAAGCCGCCCGTCGTGAAGGTGAAGCGGAGCGGCGCGGTGAGCGGGCTGCCATCCGAGTCCACCAGCGCGTTGCCGACCTCGTCCACGATGTCTGCGCTGAGATCGACCGTCACGGCCGCGTCCAGGGGCAGCGGAGCCTCCGGTGTGAAGCCGACGACCTCGTTGGCGCCGAAGAAGCTGCCCGGGATCGGTGCGCCATCGGCCTCGACGGCGAAGGACGTCGCCGAGACCGACGCGGGGTCGATCGGCTCGCTGAACGTCACCTGCACGATCGTCGCGATGGAGACGTCGATGGCGCCGTCTGCAGGGAACACGCTCGTCACCTGGGGCGGCGTCACATCCGACGACACGGTGATCGTCACCGAGTCGCTGGCCGTCTGGCCGAGGTTGTCGCTCGCAATGGCCTCGACGACGACCGAGCGCGTGCCCGGCTCGGACGGGAGCGTGTAGTCGACGCCGTACGGGGGCAGCGTCGCGGTGCCCGCGGCCACGCCGTCGACGAAGAACTCCACCTGGGCCACCCCGAGATCGTCGTTCGCGTCGGCAGCGAGCGAGAGAACGGTGCCCGAAACCACGAGGCTGCCCTCTGTGGGCGCCGTCACGGCGACCGTCGGCGGCTCGTTCTCGATGATCGTGAGCGAGACGGGCGCCGAGGTCGCTGCGTTTCCGGCCTCGTCGCGAGCGGTCCCCACGAGGTCGAGGGGCACGGCCAGCGAGGCAGTGCCGGGCACGGCGATCACGAACTCCCTCGAGCTCGTCGGCTCGGCCGGGCTCACGTTGGCAAAGCCCGCCTCGTCGAATGCACCACTGGCTTCGAAGCCCAGCTCGGCCACACCGACTTCGTCGGTGGCCGCGACGGTCACCCTCACGGTGTCACCCCGACGCACCTCGGTGACACCGCCTTCGACGACGAGGCTCACGTCGGGGAGGATCAGGTCGAGCACGCTCAGCTCGATCGTCGCGATCGGCGAGACGTTGCCCGAGCCGTCCTGCGAGCGCGCCACGAGTGTCAGAGGCACTGTGGCGCTGGCGTCGGCGGGGATCGCGATCTGGAACGTCCCATCGAAGTCGCCCGCCGGCGGCGAGACGAGTCGGCTCTCGAAGAAGCCGACCGCGCCCGTCGCCTCGAGGCTCACGGTCGACAGCGTGACCTCGTCGCTCGCGAGGACGCGCACGTCGAGGGTCTCGCCGGGAATGACGACCGAGGCGTCGGCCGGGCTGGCGATCGCGACGGTGGGCGGCGTCGCATCCGTCACGACCACCGAGACCGAGACCGCCGGGCTCGTCTGGCCCGCGCTGTCCGTGGCGACCGCGGCGAAGGTGAGCGCTCCGTCGGGCGTCACAGCCGGGATCTCGACGTCGAAGGGGATGGTCACACCGGACACCGGGGTGATCTCTCCTCCGAGCGACGCCGTGAGGACGCCGCTGAGGGCCACGTCGACCCGGGTGACGTCGACGTCGTCGCTCGCCTGGACCTCGAGGCGCACCATGGTGCCCTTCGAGAGGGTCGCGCCCGCCGCGGGCTCCGTGATGGCGACGACGGGGGGCTCGTCTTCGAGCAGCACGATCGGGATCGGCGCACCGAGCACACCGATGTTCCCCGACGAGTCGATCGCGCGTGCGACGATCTCGACCGGACCCTCCGGCATCGTGAGGTACAGAGTGAAGAGCCCGGGCGCAGTCGGACTGGTGGCCACGTCGACGAGCACGCCGTCGACGTAGAGCTCGACCACGGCGACGTCGGGGTCCGTGACCTCGATCGGCACCGCCACGAGCTCACCCGGGCGCGCCCCCGGTGGCGCATCGGCGCTCGGCTCGGAGGGCGGGATCGTGTCGTACGTGCGGAAGATGCTGCTCAGCTCGTCCTCGGCACGCTGCAAGTTGCCGGCGGGATCGGCAACGCCGCTGACGTCCACCTGGAATGTCGCGTTGTCCGCGAGGAAGGCGCGCGCGCCGCCCCCGTCGGTGGGCGTGAACACGGCCACGGTATTGCCGAGGATGAGATCAATCTGACCGGCAATCGGGCCCACGGGCCCCGTCACGACCAGCGAGCCCCCGTTCACCGTACGTGCATCGACCGCTTCGCTGAACGTGATGCGCACGACGCTCTCGAGCGGGACGTCGAGCGCGCCATCGAGGGGGCTCACGCGCGTGACCGTCGGCGGGACGTTGTCGCGTGTGACGAACGACCACACGACGTCCTCGTCGAGGGGCTTGCCGACGAGGTCTCGCGCCCCCCCTTGGAGCAGGCCGTTCACGTCGATCGCCCCGCGGCTGATCTGCACCTCGTGACGCGTGACGCTCGTCAGCTCGCGGAGCGGGGTGAGCGTGACCGTGAGGCCATCGGGTGACAGCTCGGCATCGAGCGGCACCACGTTCGAGTCGTCGCAGGGGTCGGCCGGATCACCCGCGTCCGGGATGCCCCCCGTCGACTCGAACAGCCTAAACCCCGGCGGCTGGTCGAGGAGGACCGGCGGACAGGTCTCGATGCTGGTCGGATCGAGCGGCTCGGAGAACGTGACGACGAGGCTCGGGAAGGTCGTGACACCGCTCGCGCCCGACAGCGGCACAACTTCGACCACACTCGGGGCCGCCTCGTCGAGCACCATGAGCACCTCGACCAGCTCGGCGCCGCCTTCGTCCAGGACGGCTCCCGTTGCGTCGATGCTGCCCTCGAAGAGCGCGAGCCCCTCTTCACCGGTCTCTGCGCGCAGACTCAGCGGCACGCCGAACGGCAGGCCGACGAGCTCGAAGCGGCCGTCGACCTCGGTCCGCGCCAACGCGCTCACGCTGCCCGCGAGGACCGAGACACGCACGCCGGGCGCCGGCACGCCAGCGGCGTCTTCGACGAAGCCGAGCACACTGGCCAGCTCGTTCAGCTCGAGCGAGACGTCGGGCGTCAGCCGTGTACCGACCGGCGGCAGCTCGCCCTCGCCGAACGAGGCCGACGCCGCGCGCTCGGTCGCGAGCTGGGTTTCCTGGCGCGCCGCCACCGTGAAGGGCGCCCAGGGGATGCCCTCGAAGAGGTAGACATCGTTCTCCACCGTCGTCGGCACGGCGACGCCGCCGAAGAGGCCATCACTGGTGAGGCGCACCTCGATCGGAGCCGATCCCTGCTCACCCGACACGGTGACTCCGACCGTGATCGTGCCCTGGAAGCGCACGTCCACGTCGACGGTCTCTCCCGCAGAATCGAGTGTCACCAGGCTCTTGCCGCCGTCGCCGAGCGGCAGGGCCCCGGGTGGTCGCGCCTCGATGGCGAGTGTGACCAACGGCACGCGGTCGAAGGCGAAGCGCCCCGTGTCGGCGCCGGCGGTGCCCGCCTGCGTGCTTCGCAGCACCTGATCGCCATCGACGAGCGCCACGTCGGCGCCGGCCACCGGGCCACCGAAGGCGTCGAGCACCGTTCCCTCGATGCGGCCGCTGCCCTCGAGCACGACGTCGAGGAATGCGACCTCGCCCTCGAAGGAGATCGTGCCCTCGGCGCTCCCCGAGAGCCCGTCCGACGAGATTGCCGTCACCGAGAAGGTCTCGCCGGGCACGCTCTCGAAGACGAAGCTGCCGTCGGGCTCCGTGGTGGCGAGGCGCGGCGTGGTCGCGAAGGGGTCGGTGAACAGCCGCCCCTCGGCGCCTGCGACCGGCTCGCCGCGATCCGCCTCGAGCACGGTGCCCCGGGCCGTGCCGAGGGGGCCCAGCACGAGGTCGAGCGTGACCTGCTGGCCGTCGAAGTCGAGCTCGCCCTCGACCTGGCCGCGACGCGACGTGACGGGGTCGAAGCCCTCGAGGCCGAAGCGCCCGGCCGGGATGCCGACGAACTCGAACGCGCCGTCGGCGTCGGTCACGTCGGAGGCAGAGCGCGGCAGCTCGCCCGGCGTGACCTCTCCGAGCAGCGTTACCTGCGCGTTGGGGACGGGCGTGACGCCGTCGGGCATCAGGAAGTGACCCCTGACGTTGCCCGCCGCGTCGACGACGACGCGCAGGGTCTGCACGCCGTCGCGCACCACGGTCCCGGACACGTTGCCGCCGAAGCCCCGCAGCTCTTCGCGGCCGCCGACGTCGACCGCGGGCTCCGACGAGACTCGAGCGGAGACGGTGACCGGGCCCTCCGTGAGATCGGCGAAGAGCGCCGGGCTGACGTCGGTCGGGTCGAGCAGCAGCGCCTCGCGCACATCGTCGGGGTATGTCGTGCGCTGGACCGCGACCTCGATCCCCGGCAACGTCGCGCCGGACGCGTCGACGACCTCGACGGAGAGCGTGCCCAGACCGAGGAGCGAGACGTCCTGCTCGGCGTCCTCGCCCCGCTCGATGTTCGCCGTCGCCCGTCCCGTCAGGCCGAAGGTCGGCGAGCCGAGGCGATCGTCCGTGACCTCGATCCTGTACAGGTCGGGCGGGAGCGGGATCGAAGAGGCGAAGCAGCCGGTGCTCGCATCGACCCGGATCCCATCGGGCTCGGGGTTCTGGGTGTCCTCGCTGAGCTCGCTGCGCAGGCGCGGCGAGCTGATGAAGACCGAAAGCGGGCGCGGCACGCCGGTGCCGTCGAGCACGGGCGTGATCTGCGTGCCGTCCGGCGCGAGCACACAGCCGCTGAGCGTCGCGGTGTTCTTGGACAGGACGAGCGTCACGTCGGCCGCCGGGCTGCCCTCGGTCAACGCCCCCGACACGGTCACGCTCTCGGGAGCGAAGAACGACGACGCCGTCGCCGAGTAGGGCCCCAGGAAGAGGCCTTGGACGGAGAACCCGTCGTCGGGGTCACTGATGATCGTGGCCTTCTCGCGGAACGAGAGCAGACCGATGGTATTCGGGACGAGCACCTTGATCTCGACCTTGGCCGCGACGGCGAGGCCCGTCTCGTCGATGACACGGCCCGTGACGCTGCCGGCCGGACGCACGAGCCGGAGATCGACGACGTCGTCGCGCACGCTCTTCGAGAGCCGCGCCTTGCCGTTGGCCACCGCGTTACCGCTCACCACGGTGACCGGGTAGTCCTTGAGCTCGAGCCGATCGAAGAGATAGCTGCCGCCGACCTCCGTCTGGGCCCGCCGGATGAAGAGCAGATCGCCGCCCTGCAAGACGACGAGGATGACGTCCAGGCCTGCCGGCACGGGGATCCCGTCCGGGTCATAGACGACGCCACTCACGGTGCCGAGCGGCTCGGTCACGACGTCGATGCCCACCGAAGCCTGGCCGGCGCTCAGGAGCGTGACCAGCGTGGAGCCCCGCTCGTTCCTGACCGGATCGGCGGCCGTGATCGCGCTGACGCCCACTGGCACCGTGGAGATCAGGTAGTCGCCGTTCTCGTCGGCGGTCGCGAGCTGGAGGCCGCCCGCGACGAGGGCGCCGGGGACGGGCACCAGCGTCTCGCCCACGCGTCTGAACACCGTGCCCGCGACGCTCCCCGTGCCGTTCAGGACGACCTGCACGAACGCCGGTGCGTCGGCGTCGTTCAGGTCGGTGACCTCGATGCGCGCGTCGCCGATCAACCCCGCCCCAACGTCGAGCCCGCGCACCTGGTAGCTGCTGGGGGGCAGCCCCTCGATGCGGAACGTGCCGGCCTCGTCCGTCGTGGCGTCTTCGAGGAAGCCCTCGAAGGACGCGCCCGGCTCGCCCTCGCGCTCGTCACGGATCAGGACCCGCACGCCCGCGGCCGGCGTGTCGTCCGGCAGGCGGACCTCGCCCGTCAGCACGCCGTCGAAGACCTCACTCACGAGCGTCAGATCGACGCGACTCACGGTGTCGGCGACGATCGATCTCGAGGCGAGGGCTTGCCCGACCGGGCTCACGACGCGGATGCCGATGGGCCCCGCTGCGATGCTTTCGATCCGGTAGAAGCCGTACTGGTCGGCCGTGGCGCCCCGGGTCGTGCGGTCGGTCAGGCTCACGACCCTCACCAGCGCATCAGGGACCGGTGCGCCGGTCTCGTCGCGCACGACGCCTTCGAGCGAGCCGCGTCCGACCAGCACGATGTCGAGCGTCATCCGCTCGGCATTGGCGCGTACGAAGGTGACGAGCTCGCCTTCCTCGCCCGTCTCGAGATCGCGGGCGCGAATGCGGAAGAGTCCGCTTCCGCAGGTCTCGAGCGCGACGAAGTCGATGCCGTAGCGACCCTCTTCGTCCGCGGGCTTGACGACGAGCGGGACATCGAGCGAGCAGCCCGTCGCGAGCAGCACCGACGGGAAGTAGGTGATCTCGGCACCGGGCACGGGCGTGCCGTCGGAGCGAATGATGCGGCCAGTCAGCTGACCGCCTCCGCCTCCTTCGGGATCGGGCACGATGGGTCGGGCGACGACGGGCAGCATCTCCTGTCCATCGAGGTCGCGCACACCCGATACGTCGAGGCTGCGATCGACGAAGGGCCCGACCGGGTCACGAAGCCCCACGTACACGATGCGCTCGCCGAACTGAGTCGCCGCACCGACGATCCGGTTCGAGTCGACGAGCTCGGGGCCGGGAATCATCGGGATCGACGCGTCGCTGATCGCATACGCGGCGAGCACGTCGGCCGACTCGGCATCGACGTCCTCGTCGAAGAGGACCACCACGACGCGACCGTAGCGATCGATGTCCGGATCGGCGTCCTGCACGACGGCGAGGACCTCGGGCGGACCGTCGACGACGAGGGTCTCGGACGTCGGTGTGACGGGATTGCCGCCCTGACGGAGATCGACGGGAGACGAGAGATCGGGCTGGATGCTCAGGACGAGGCGCTCGCCCGCGACGACCGAGAGCGATGAGAACACGACGTGGCGGAGCTGGCCCGCACCCGCCGGCACGACCAGGCCGAGATCGAACGTGCCCGCCTCGATCGCGTCGAGCTCGACCTGATACGAGAAGGCGTCGATCTGCGTGAGCACCGCGAGCTGCCCGATCGGCGCAGCCCCTTGCTCGAAGACGAGGGCATCGGCGCCGGTGATCTCACGATCACCGCCCTGCGGATCGAGCGAGCCACCGAGCCGGCGGCCTTGGTCGTCGGAGAGTTCGAAGACGACCGGCAGCTCGAGCCCCACCGCCTGGGTCATCACCGTGATCTGCGACCCGCGATAGGCCTCGGTCTCGGCCCAGCGCTGCTGCAGATCGATCAGGTCGATCGAACCGATCGTTTCGGCCTCGCGCCCCACGACCTCGGCCAACGCGGCGCCGAAGAGACGGGCCTGGCGCGAGTCGCGATAGAGCGCGTCCCAGCCCTCTTCCTCGAAGCCCGCGCCCAGGAAGTCGAAGTAGAGATCCTGCAGCGTCCAGAGCAGGCCTTCGGGGATCGGCTCCGACGATCCGTCGGCCGCGGTCTGCCAGCTGAACTCGAGCCTGATGGCCGCCTCGGTCAGCTCGCGCGCCCGCTGGATCACGGTGTCGGGGCTGATGGGCAGCAGGCCCGTCGGCAGGCTGCCGCGTGGCGCGTTCGAGATCGAGTGGGCCTGGCCGAGCAACGCCAGCGCGCGGAACGTGAGATCGACGTTCGCCGCGCGCTCGCGCAGCCGGCTCACCTCGGAGGGGAGCAGCAGCGTATCGGGTGAGAGCGGCACGCCCTGCTCGCTGACACCGGCGCGCAGGCTGAGGCGGCGGCCACTCACGATGCCCGACGGGTCGTCGAGCTCGAGGGTCGACGCCGTGACCTGGCCCGTGCGCAGCGCCTCGAGCTCGAAGACGAGGCTCGCCGAGTCACCGCGCGGGATCTGCTCGATGAGCCGCGACGCGGTGCTGGGATCGACGAAGCGCGCGCCCGTGAGGTTGCGCGGATCGATGCCGACGGTCACGAGGTTGGCGTCGACCTGCGAGGTGTTGCGCAGCTCGACCTGCAGCTCGTAGATCTCACCCGCGCGCACGACGTTCGGGTGGATGAAGGTCAGTGCGAAGTTCGGGTCGCGCACGACCACCGCGCCCTCGGCGCGGCCGGTCACCGCGACGGGACCGCCCGGCAGCCCGTGGAGCATGCCCCGGATCTCGACGTCGATGACGTGGCCGCCCTCGCGCACGCCCTCGACGAGGAACTCGGCCTCGCCCGAGCCCTGAGGTGGAAGCTCGTCGACGTCGTCGTCGGTGCCGCTCAATGCGTCGGGACCGGCGGAGAGCACGGGCTTCACGTTCTCGCGCCCCTCGGCCGTGCGCGCGATGCGAAGCGGGTTGTCGTACTCGGGCTCACCCGGCACGAAGGGCGGATCGCGCAGGACGTCGCCCAGCACGTTGTCGGCGCCGGGCGGCAGAACGACCTCGGCCTCGAGCTCGTGCACGACGAGCGGCGTGCCGTCGGGCGCCTCGTTCGACACCGCCACGAACACGCTGAAGAACTGGTTCAGGAACGCCACGTTGCCGGGGATGATGATGATGCCGGGGATCGTGGGGGCGTCGTCGTCCGGTCTCTCGTTGAGGGCCAGCTCGAGCATGAACGGCTGGATCGTGATACTGGGAAACTCGAGCCCGGGCAGCTGCGAACGACCGGGCGCGCCCGGCGTGTTGATCACCCGCGGCCTGTTCGTGTCCCCCCCCGTAAACGGAACGAGGACGGGGTAGTCGATCTCGATGACCTGGCTCTCGGTGGTGAACGCCAAGGTGAAGTTGAGCACCTTGAAGCTCTCTTCGTCGAACTCGATGCCGAGGTCGCGAATCTCGTCCAGCGAGAGCGGCCGCGACGTCACGCTGGTGACCAGCAGCTCTTCGAGCACGTTGATCGTGACATCCGAGGGGGTCGCGTAGAGCACGCTCTCCCCGTCGACGTCGATGCGGATGTCCTCGACGAAGTGGGTACCGGGCAGGGAGAAGGGAGGGAGGAAGATCGGCTCGCCGGGCGTGGCGCGGATCTCGAGGGGGTCGCGGAAGCTCGGGCCGCGGACGACAGCGAGGACGGTGGCGTCGGGCGGAAGCGCGTCGGCGCCGGCGATCGTGGTGTCGAGCTGGGTGGCGATGCCGCGGGGGACGGTGAGGGTGTCGGGGGAGACCTCGAAGGTGAGGCCGGTGAGGTCGTAGATGACTCGGGGAAGCCGAGGCGGATCGATCTCGGTGGCACTGACGGCTCTGACCAGGCAGAGAAGCAGCAGGGCACCGACCCAGCCGAAGCTGAGTCCACTCCGAGCGCCTCTCCCTCCTGTGTTTCGCCAGAACGTTCTCACCGTCTGCCCCTCAGTTTCCTCGACCGCGATCGCGACCTTCGACTCGCCCCGAAAGTCGCCCCGCGCCCCCTCACTGCCCCACGTCCACGTGTGTTCGAGACGCGACTGGAACGCGGCGCAGCTCCACGAGCTCGCGCCTCGCGTAGTCCTTGTGGCGTTCCACCGGAGACCCCAGCACCACCTCCAGAACCTCCTCCCGCTCGTAGCTCGTCCGATAGGCGGGGCTCGTTACGACCAGCCCCTCATCGATCAAGACCACGTTTGCATGGCTCGTCTCGCGTTCGATCGCACCGAGCAAGAAGCGCTCCAGCTCATCCTGGCTGGATTCCCACTCCGGTACGGGATCGCTTCGAAGGTTTCGGATCAGCGTTTCGTAGAGTGCAAATCTGTCCAGTCGGCTGTAGGACGACCCGTCAGCTTCGACCTCGCGCGCGAACGCGATCGTCTCGGGGCCTCCCATGTTCGCGAGGGCACGCACCGCCCTCCTGCGAGTGGCGTCATTCCTCGACATCGCAACGTTCCTCAAGACGGGAATCGCGGATCGGCTCCGCAGCGCCCCGAGGACCTCGATCGAAAAGTTGGACAGGATCCGGTCATGAGAACTGCCTTCCCGCCCAGAGGAGCCCTCTTCCACGAACCCGATGAGCACCTGCTCGAGGGCCTCCCGGGTCTCTCCCGAGCGCTCCACGTACCGCTCGAGCTGCCCCACCCTCCCCACCCCGTCATCCGGATGGCGACGCAGCAGGATCCGGCGCACACCGAGCTCGAAGGAATCGCTGTCGGCGATCACAGGAGCGCTCACCAGCAGCGCGAGCGCCACCGCGGCAGAGATCTTCAGGATGTGCTGGCTTCGATTCAATTCCATTGATCCACTACCAATGCTCCGGGCGTCGATCGTTCTCTCGGTACGAATTCGCCATGCCGTCCAGACCGATGCTGATCTGTCCCACGGCGCCGGTATCCCAGCCGCGCGCCTCTCCCATTGGAATGTCGACGCTCGGCGTGAAGTCGCTGTAGATGCCGTACATGAGCACGCGCTGGATCAGCTCTTCCTGCTCCAGGTATTCGGTCTTCTTCTCCTTCTGCTCGGACCTCCCGTAGTACTGTGGCCCCGGCTTGCCGTTCCAATCCCGCGGCGCCCACGTCTCTCGCACGAGTTCGTCCAGGCCC
>CAYYSY010000269.1:0-30990 GCA_964474355.1 uncultured Spirochaetaceae bacterium
TGGGGCGCGCGCCCCATCAGGGCCTGCTCGGTCTCGAGTCGGCGGACGACGTCGCGCGCGCGCGGCGCGCGCTCGAGCGGGTCGGTGCGCTCGAGCTGGCCGATCGCCGCCTCGACCAGCTCTCGGGCGGCGAGCGGCAGCTCGTCGTCTTCGCCCGGGCCCTCGCCCAGGACCCGGACGTGCTCCTGCTCGACGAGCCCACGTCGCATCTCGACCTGCGCCACCGCGTGGACGTGCTCGGCATCGTGCGCGAGCTCGCGGCCGAGGGCCGGGCGGCGCTCGTGGTCTCGCACGATCTGGGACTCGCGGCGCGCGCGTGCGACCGCTGGGTCGTGCTGCTGGGTGGGCGCGTGCACGCCGATGGTCGGCCAGCGGACATCTGCACACCCGAGCTGCTGCGCACCGCCTTCGGCATGGAGGCCGAGGTCGTACGCGGCGGCGACGGTCTGCCGCTCGTCGTCCCGACCATGGCTTGACGCGTCGAGATCCGGGGGGACTGCTACTGTTGCCGTCCGCGAGCGCCGAAGGTGTGAAGGGTGCTCACTGCCTCGCGCGCGCAGCTCCCCGAGCGAGCGGTGCACGGCGACATAGAGGCCAAGAACAGGCCAAGAACAGGCCCCGAGCAGGCGAGAGACACAGCGACCCAATGAGTGAAGCCACCATCGAGCGCGTCCAGGCCCGCGAGATCATCGACTCCCGCGGCAACCCCACCGTCGAGGTCGACATCGAGCTCTCGACCGGCACCCTCGGTCGCGCGGCCGTGCCCTCGGGCGCGAGTACCGGCGCCCGCGAGGCGCTCGAGCTGCGCGATGGCGACGCCGCGCGCTTCAAGGGCAAGGGCGTGCTGAAGGCCGTCGGCCACGTGAACGGCGAGATCGCAGATCACGTGCGCGGCACGAAGCTCGGCTCGCTCGCCGAGCAGAAGAGCCTCGATGACGCGCTGATTGCCCTCGACGGCACCGACACCAAGTCGCGGCTGGGCGCCAACGCCCTGCTCGGCGTCTCGCTCGCGGCTGCACACGCGGCGGCGAACGACGCGCGCACGCCGCTCTACCGCTTCCTCGGCGGCGACGCCGCGTGCTTGCTGCCCGCCCCGATGATGAACGTGCTGAACGGCGGGGCCCACGCCGACAACAACGTCGACGTGCAGGAGTTCATGCTCTACCCGCTCGGCGCACCGAGCTTCAGCGAGGCGATCCGCTGGGGCTCCGAGATCTTCCACACGCTCAAGGGCGTGCTCGGTGAGAAGGGCTACTCGACCGCGGTCGGCGACGAGGGCGGCTTCGCTCCGAACCTCGGCAGCAACGACGAGGCGCTCGACCTGATCCTGAAGGCGATCGAGAAGGCGGGCTACCGGCCCGGCGACGACATCTCGATCGCGCTCGATCCCGCTGCGAGCGAGTTCTTCGAGGACGGCCGCTACGAGCTCGCGGGCGAGGGCAAGAGCCTCGACTCGAGCGAGATGGTCGGCTTCTGGGCCGACTGGGTATCGCGCTACCCGATCGTATCGATCGAGGACGGACTCGCCGAGGACGACTGGGCGGGCTTCAAGCAGATGACCGACGAGGTCGGTGATCGCCTGCAGATCGTGGGCGACGATCTGTTCGTGACGAACCCGGCGATCCTGAAGCGCGGTATCGACGAAGGGGTCGCGAACGCGATCCTCATCAAGGTTAACCAGATCGGCACGCTCTCGGAGACCCTCGAGGCGATGCGGATGGCCGACGCGGCGGGCTACGGCTCGATCGCCAGCCACCGCTCGGGCGAGACCGAGGATACGACGATCGCCGATCTCGCGGTGGCCACCGGCTGCGGCCAGATCAAGACGGGATCGATGTGTCGCACCGACCGCATCTGCAAGTACAACCAGCTGCTCCGCATCGAGGCGCAGCTCGGCGAACGCGCCGAGTACGCCGGCGGGCGCAAGCTCGCGGGGGCGACGCGCTCGTGAGCCGAGTCGGCCGCGCCTGGGCGACTCTGGCGGCGTGCGCGTGCGTGGGGCTGCCCCTTCACGCCGCGGCATTCGTGCCCGCGCCCGAGCGCCTGGCCGATGCCATCGCCGACACGAACAGGGCGGCCGGCCGCCAGGAGTCGATGAAGCTCGAGGTGTCGATGGGCATCGGCGACCGCGTCGACATCGGCCAGGGTGAGATCGTCTCGCATCCCACGGGCCTCGCGCGGCTCGAGCTCCGTGGCAGCGGCGGGCTCGTCGAGCGGCACCTGCTTCGTGGCACCGAGCGGCTCGCGACACGAAACGGCGACCGCATCGACGACGCGCGCTTCTTCCTTCCTCCCGTGTTCCTGCTGCAGGCCCAGAGCGGCGCCACCCTGCGCGCCGCGCTCGAGAGCTTCGGCATCGCCGTCGATCTCGTCGGCCTCGCGCCCTGCGGCGACCTCGACTGCTACGTGCTCGGTGATCCGGCCCGCGCGGTGCCGCGGCCGCCCTATCCGCCGATTCGCGGGCTCGAAGCGGGCGAGGCCGGGCACGAGGACGCTGCCCGCGCCGACGGCTCGGACGACGAGCTCGCGGCGCGCATCCGCTTCAGCGGCGGTGGCACCCTGCTCGACGAGCGCGAGGCGGCCGAGCGCACCCAGTTCGAGCTGGTCGACCTCTCGGCCGGCATGCCGATCGGCGTGGGGACGCTGTGGATCGATCTCGAGAGCTACGACATCCGCCGGCTCGGCTCGCGGGGCGGCGTGCGTGTGACGTTCGGGCCCGCGGCCGTGTTCGGTGACCTCCGTGTGCCCTCGTGGATCCGCATCGAGGAGCCCGGCAAGCTGCCCGTGAAGTTCAACGTGCTGCGCGCCACCCAGGTGAACGCCCCCGCCAGCGCGTTCGACGAGGAGTGGCTGGACGCCCCGGTGATTCCAAGGAGCCAGCCAGGCGCTCCCGCCCCCTGATCGCTGCTGCGGGCGCCGATAGCGGCCCGGCTTCGAGCGCTTCTCCCTGCGCCGCTCCTCGGCGTACCTGAGTACGCCTGCGGGCGGCTCCGGTCCGAGGGCGCCGAATCCGCACCACGCTGCGCGCCCTCGCGACGCGATCGGGTGCTGGCGTGGGGTTCTCGCTACCGGGGCGGAAAAATCCTGGAATGGGCCAATCCGCCCTCATGGAAACGGCTGCGCCTGCCGAAGAAGGCTCCTGTCGAAAGACTCACACGCGCTCGAGGCGCCCGGGACCGCAGGGGGCGTGTTCCGGAGCCGGCAGCGCGCGCGAATTCTCCAGGGGGGATGGAACGATGGGCAACCCGCAGCGACTGAACGTGCTCGTGGTCGATCCGGAAGAGGAGTCGACTCTCCAGCTGAAGCAGGCTCTCACGGACGAGGGCTACCAGGTCATGAGCATCTCCGATCCCGGCCAGGCGGCCGACGAGGTGCGCACCGGAACGCATCAGCTGGTGATCATCGACGTGTCGCCGGGCAACCCGTCGGGCTTCGAGGCGCTCAAGAACGTGCGCGGGGTCGACACCGACCTGTGTGTCATCGCCACGACGTCGATGCCGTCGGTCGAGATGGCCGTCACGACGATGAAGCACCAGGCGTTCCACTATCTGCAGAAGCCGATCGACGACGACGAGCTGCGCGCCGTGCTGCGCGAGGCCATCAAGGAGAAGGGCCTGCTCGTCGACCTCGAGACGCGGCTCAACGCCGAGGTCGGCCGACGCATCCGCGAGCGGCGCCACGCCCAGCCGCTGACGCTCAAGCAGCTCGCGAACCGCACGGGTCTCTCGGTGAGCCTCATCTCGCAGATCGAGCTCGGCAAGAGCGCCGCTTCGATGTCGACGCTGCACAAGCTGTCGACGGCGCTCGGCGTGCCGATGACGTACTTCTTCGAGACGGTCTGAACGGCGAGCCGAACGCCAGAGAAACCCCCGACTCGGGCATCTCGAATCGAATGAACACGCGGGCGGATGGCTTCGGTCATCCGCCCGCTCTCGTTTCTGGCTTCGAGTCGAGGTGACGCGAGCGCGTGTCAGTGCGTCGTTTCGGGCGCAGCGTGTATTCGCGCGGTGGTCAGTGCGTCTTGACGGTCAGCACCGGGCACGACGCGTGGGCGACCACGTGCTCGGTGATGCGGCCACGCAGCAGGTCGCGGAGCGCGTGGCGACCCGCGGCCCCGATCACGATCATGTCGGCGTGCAGGCGCTCGGCCTCATCGAGGGTCACCTGGGCGGGTGGGCCCTCGCGCGTCACCTCCGTGGCGGCGAGCCCGGCGGCGCGCACGCGGTCGGCGTAGGGGTGCAGGCCGCGCTCGGCCTCCGCGCGCACCTCGGCCCAGAACGGGTCGGGGATGAACGCACCCTCGATCTGCTGCAGCTCGACCGGGAGGTGGTAGGCATGGAGGAGGACGACCTCGCTGTCGTGCTCCTCGGCGAGGTGGATGGCCCAGTCGACGACCTCGAGGGCTCGCTCGGAGAGGTCGATCGGACAGAGGATGCGGCGCACCGTCGGATCCACGCCGGAATCGTGCAAGCTCGATCGCCACATGTCAAAGAAGAAAGGCGGCGCACGGGCGCGAGCTGCAGCTCGCCGGCAGGCCAGCGGCAGCGCGGCTCGAGGCGGATGCCCCCCGGGCCGCCGGGCATTGACGCTCCCGAGGCCTCGCCCTACTTTGCCGGGCCTCGCGTCAGCGAGGCCGCCTCTCTGCGGTGTGGGCGATGTCCTTCACTGCCTCTCTTCGAGCAGATCCAGAGATCGAAGAGAATGGAGACAGAGAGAAGCGAAGGGTTCTGGGGCCGTAGCTCAGCTGGGAGAGCGACGCGTTCGCAACGCGTAGGTCGGCGGTTCGATCCCGCTCGGCTCCACCACCTTCCCTTCACCTCCCCCACCGCCGATCATCATCGACAGCAGGCAGCGAGCAGGGCGATCACCGCGCCGGCCGCGAGTGATCCGTCGATGCGCCACAGCCGCTCCCGCTCGCTCGCGACTGCCGGCCAGAGCGCGAGGCCCTGGGCGGCGGGAACGCAGGCGAGGCTCCGCACTCCGGGCCCGCCCGTGAGCGCGACCCCCACACCGACGACCGCCACGATCAGGGCGACACGCCGGAGGGACGGACGTTCGCTCGTTGCGTTCGAGCCGACGAGGTTCGCGATCAGGGCCGCCGCCGTCGCACCCCCCGCGATGGCGAGGCGTTCCGGTGATAGGCTCGCGTCTGCGCGCACGGCGGGCAGCCCCACCACGACGGCCCACCAGGCCAGCGTCAGGTAGGCGATCTTGAACGCGGGGCGCGTCTTCAGCCGGCGATGCGCGACGCCGAGCGCACCGACCGCCGCACAGACGAGCCAGACGGCGGGGGGCTGCACCGCGGCGCAGGCACCCGCCATCGTCGCCGCGATCACGATCGCGAGCCAGAGCGTTTGGACATGCTGCTGGGCGAAGGCGCTGCGATCGGGCCACGCGGCCCGGTCCGTCTCGACACCGCGCACCCGGTCGAGCCCGTACACGACGAACGTGCCCGCGGCGGCCAGCCCGACCAGCGATGCGAGATCCGAGCCGCGGAGCCCGGGCGCGAGCAGACGTGCGTGGAGCGCGACGAGCGCGCCGGCGACGCCCGCTGCGACCAGGCCCGAGAAGGCGAGCGAATCGAGCAGCGCGGAGCGAATGAGGGAGGCTCCTTGCGCGGAGCGCGGTGGATGGGCGAGGCCAAGACTACCCGATCGCCTGCCGTGCGCGGTGCCGTCACCCCGCTGCGGGAGGCGACGCGCTGGAGTGAAGGGCTAGTCTTCATCGCCGAGGCAGGATTCGACCCGGGAGGCGAGGCGCCACGCATGTGGGTATCGAAGGTCAGCGAGCTGATCGGCTCGTCCACCGAGAGCTTCGAGGACGCAGCGCGCACCGTGCTCCAACGCGCGAATCGCACGCTCCGTGGGATCACGGGCATCGAGGTGCTGTCGAAGAAGGTGAAGGTCGTGGACGGCGAGATCTCCGAGTATCGCGTGCAGCTCCGCCTGCTCTTCGAGGTCGCGCCGAGGGCCGACCAGCACTGGTAGCCACCGCGCCACCGGCCGGTCACGCTCGCGTCGGCGAATCGACGGGCGACGGGCAACAGTCAAAGGGCCATAGTCAAAGCGCCATAGTCAAAGGGCCATAGTCGAAGGGCAACGAGAAAGGGAGAGCGGCTTCATGGCGGTGGCATCGGTCTCGACGATCACGGCGGCCTCGCAAGAGAGCTGGCAGCACGCCGTGGAGACGGGCCTGGCGCGCGCGCGGCAGACGCTTCGCGGCATCACCGGAATCAAGGTGATCGACGAGCGAGCCCGCGTCGACGACGGCGAGATCATCGAGTTCCTCGTGACCCTCCAGGTGATCTTTCTGCTGGAAGATGACGACTGAAGCCCCCGCCATCCGCACGGTGCCCGCCATCGTCGCGGCGGGCGATAGCCGCGCCGCCAAGGCGATCAACGGCGAGAGCAAGGTGTTCCTCGAGATCGAGGGGCTCGCGCTGGTCGCGCACGTCGTCCTCGTGCTCCAGGACGTGCCCGAGATCGACAGCGTGTGGGTCGTCGGCAATCGCGAGCGGCTCGCGAAGGTGTTCGACGACCGGCGCGTTCGCGAGCGACTCACGAAGCCCCTCTACGTGATCCCGCAGCTCGAGAGCCTGCTGGCGAATGCGTGGGAGGGCTACCGCTGTGTCCTCTCGGGCCATCCCGAAGAGGGGCGCGACCCGGAGACCGAGGCCGACCGTGATACCGAGGTGCTCTACCTGTCCGGCGATCTGCCCTTCGCCACGCCCCAGGAGATATCGGCGTTCATCCAGATGAGCCGGGCGAACGGTGCGAACTACACCTGCGGACTGACGACGGAGGAAGCGCTCTCGTCGTTCAGCAGCGACCACATGGGCGGCGACGGAATCGACGTCGCGTACTTCAACCTGCGCGACGGTCGCTTCCGCCAGAACAACCTCCACTACGCGCAGCCGGCGCGCATCGGCGTGCTCCAGGCCGTCGAGGAGATGTACGAGCGCCGCTATCAACAGAAGTTCTGGAACATGCTCGGCTTCGCCTGGACCGTGATGACGGCCAAAGGCGGTGGCCTTCGTGTCGTCTTCTTCTACTCGATCATGCACCTGTCGGGTCTCTTCGATCGCCACGGCTGGCGGCGGCTCTCTGATGCGTTCCGCATCGTCACGATCCGCATGAACGAGGAGGCGGTCGGCGCGATGATGCAGACGCGCTTCCGCTTCGCCGCCCCCCCGGTCGGCGGCGCCGGCATCGACATCGATACCGAGGAGGAGTACGCGGCGGCCCGCAAGTACTTCCGGCGCTGGCGCGCCGAGCAGACGGCGTTCGCCGCGGAGACGTACGGCCCGCCCGGACTGCCGGCGCGGCTGGACGGCGCGACCCCGACTGCGTTGGCCGATGGATCCGCGCCCCACGCGGCCGGCATCGAAGGCGGAGCCCGCCGTGACGGCGGCGCCGGCGGAGACCAGGTGTGAGTGACATCGACGCGAGCGGCGATCCCCGAAGCACAGCGGGCCTATTCCGGCTCGAGCGCTTCGGGCTCGTCGAGGTGACGGGCAGCGATCGCGTGGGCTGGCTGAACGGGATGGTCTCGAACGACGTCGCCGCGCTCGAGCCCGGCCACGAGCGCTCGGGCTGCCACGCGGCGCTGCTCACGAATCGAGGCGCCATCGTCGCCGATCTGCACGTGGTCGCACGCGACGACCGGTTCTGGCTGCTCGTCGAGCGCAGCGCTCTCTCGGGCGCGGTCGCGGCGCTCGAGAAGTTCATCGTGGCCGACGACGTCAGCCTCGAAGACGCGAGCGCGAGCCGGGTGCAGTGGACACTCGAAGGTCCGGCGGCGCCCGCCGTGCTCGCGGCGCTCGGCGTCGACACGACCGAGCTCGCGGGCGGTGCTGCCACAGACGCCGAGATCGGGGGCGTGCCGGTGGTGCTCGTCGCCGTGGGCCTGTCCGGGGAGTGGGCGCGGCGCATCATCGCACCCGCGGCGTCGCGAGACGCCGTCGAGGCGGCGCTGCTCGAGGCGGGTGCCGGCATCGGCCTCGAGCTCGGTGGCGACGTCGCGCTCGAGGTGCTGCGCGTCGAGGCGGGCACGCCGCGCCAGGGTCTCGAGCTCGACGAGGACGTACTGCCCGACGAGGCTCGCCTCGAGTCGGCGATCTCGACGACCAAGGGCTGCTACGTGGGGCAGGAGATCGTCGCGCGCCTGCGCTCCCGGGGGCAGGTCAACCATCTGCTCGTCGGGCTTCACTTCGAAGGCGCCGCGCCGGCTGCGGGCACGGTGCTGACGGTCGGCGACAAGCGCACCGGCGAGATCACGAGTGTGGCCGACTCGCCGCGTTCGGGGGCGATCGCGCTCGGCTACGTCCGCCGCGAGCACAGCGAGCCCGGCACGGCGGTCGACGCCGAGGGGCGCGACGGCGAGGTGCGCGCTCTGCCCTTCGTCGAGCCGACACCACTGCGCGACGCCCGGGACACCATCACTTGAGTGCGCGCGCCCGGTCTGCAGCCCTCATCGTCTTCGCGAAGGCGCCACGGGCCGGGCTCGTCAAGACGCGCATGTGCCCGCCGCTCTCACCGGATCAAGCCGCCGAGCTATACGGCTGCATGCTCGACGACGTGCTGCACGCCACCGCCGAGCACGCCCTGGAGCTCGGCCTCGAGACCCTGCTCGCGGTCCATCCTCACGATGCCCTGATCGAGCTCGCCGACCGCGCGCCCGCGCCGTTTCGCGTGATCGCGCAGCGGGGCGATGGGCTCGGTGCGCGCATGGACCGATCGATCCGACAGGCCTGCGCGGCCGGGTACGAGCGGGTGCTCTTGCGGGGCAGCGACAACCCGACGGTGTCGAGTGTGCATCTGCGCACGACGCTCGATCTGCTCGATCGACACGAGGTCGTATTGACACCGGATCGTGATGGTGGCTACGGCCTCGTCGGCGTGAGGGCGCCCGTCGACGGGCTCTTCGACCATGCGATGAGCAGCGACGATCTCCTCGACGACACCGTGCGCGGCGCGCGCGCACAGGGCGTCGATGTGGCGCTCGGCCCGGAGAGCTTCGACCTCGACTCGATCGAAGACCTCACTCGGCTCGACGAGTGGCGGCGCATGAGCCGTGAGCCGCACACGTGTGCACGTACCATCGCATGGGTCGAAGATCACGGGATGTGGCCGGCGTAGTGGAAGATCGCCCGACTACGTAGGCGAACACGTTCTCGTATGTGCCGCAATCGCTACAGCAGCGAGCGAGCTTTCGCTTTCGATTCGAACGTCTGGGAGCTTTCAGCCTCACGCTGGGAGCCATCGCATGGATGTTCGGAACGCGAGCGTTGCCCATTCGCCTCACCGATTCCGAAGATGAGGTGAACCCCCGAATCAGACGAAAGATGGCCCCGCGGCGGGTCGAAACGTCTTTTCAAGCTTGCAGGGGGCGGATATGGTTGCGCGTCGTGTAACGAGGCAAGGGAGAGTTCCCACTCGATGCACGACGGGCGAAGTGAGACGCACGTCACAATGATTCGTCGTCCGGTACGAAACGACGCGACGAATCGCGACGAACGTCGAGCCCGGCTAGAAGGCCTGTCACCGCCTGTTCCTGGTGACTGGGGATGGAATGGCTTGAATCACTCCTTCGAGACCGCGACGCGCCAGGCAGTTCCCATGTGCCGAACGCATTCACGGTCTTCGATCGGAAACGGCTCGATTCCGTTCCCGTACCAAGAAGCGCTAGCGCGAGATCCCTGGGACCAGATGGTCCGCGTGGAAAAAGGGTCGAGCGTCCTGCGAATCGGCACCCCCCTTGCAAATGCAAGTGCGAGACAAGAGCTCTGCTGCCCCCCGCTGCATGGCTTTCGCGCTCTCCACGTCGGAGAGCCGGAGGGTGTCCTCGAGATCACCGGCATTGCCGGTGGCGAGGGCGCAACGGTCGTTCAATGACGAGCGGCCAGATCCAATCCACTAGGGAGAAACGCAATGCGATTCATGAGTAGGATGGTTGCTCTCACGGGTGCCTGCCTTCTGGCAGTCGCCGGTGTGGCGATCGCAGACGAAAACGTCGAGGCTCAGCTCGAGCAGCTGAACGACCGCATGGAGCAGCTCGAGGGCCAGCTCGAGGACGCCAACGCCCGCGTGGAAGCGCAGGAAGAGGTGATCCGGGACGCCCAGCTCGACGAGGAGCGCCCGGGCCGCAACGCGCTGTCGCCCTTCATCGAGTCGACCGAGATCAGCGCGTGGGTCGCGGCCAGCTACAACATCAACTTCCGCAACCCGGGCAAGTCCGGGGCTGCCGCCGGCATCACCAATCAGGGCAGCTTCAACGGCACCTACAACCTGTTCTACAACGAGTCGAACACAGTCCAGTTCGACCAGGCATGGATCGGGATCAACAAGGCGCCGACCGAGGAGAGCCGCGCCGGCTACAACCTCGACCTCGTCGCGGGCGCGGTGAACAACGGCCAGCCCTCGGGTCCCTATGATATCGGCGTGTACGCCGGCTCGGCCAGCTACATGATGCCGCTGATGGACGGATTCACCATAGAGGGCGGTCTCCTGGCGACGTGGCAGGGTGCTGAGGTGCTGCAGCAGACGGCCAATCTCAACATCACGCGCGGCATCCAGTGGAACACCCAGCCGGTGACCAACCTCGGCTTCACGGGCGCCCTCGACATGGGCGGCGGCCTCGTGGTCATGGTCGGTATGCTGAACAACTCGCTCGGTCTCGACGGTCCCCAGGACTCGAACAACAACAAGGCCGTGACGTCGCGCGTGAACTACAGCGCGGACAAGTTCAGCATCGGCGCCGGCGTGAACTGGAGCAAGAACGAGATCGTCACGGGCGGCGATCACCTGCTCTTCAACGCGCTGCTCTCGGTCGACCCGACCGACAACCTGACCGCGTACGTCGACTACACGATGAACGTGGGCGATCTGGGTGGCGCAGACTCGATGGTCCACGCGATCTCGGTCGCGACGCGGCTGGCCGTGCTCGACACCACGGGCATCGCGGTGCGCGGTGAGTACATAAAGGACGACGATGGCATCTTGCTCAACGATGGCAGCGGCGGGGGCAATGGCTGGACGGTCACGGGGACGATCGACCACGAGCTCACCGATACCCTGACGGCGAAGGTCGAGATCAGGTACGACGGCGCCGACATGCCGTCGGGCGGCGGCTTCTGGAACGGCGACGGCACCGCCGCGAGCCAGGACGGCCAGGTGCTCGGCATCCTGCAGCTGGTGTACGAGTTCTAGCCAGCCCGAGGTGGATTGGTGTGGGCGCGGCGGGGTCTCTCCCCCGTCGCGCCTTCACCGAATCCCGCGCTCCGCATGCTCGATGCGCGGCGCCCGAGCCCGCTGGCTGACGGACTCTCGCTCGACCAGACATCATCCCGAAGCGAACGAGGGCGCTCTGCGCCGCCTGTGAACCCTTGGATGGGTGTCACGGGCGGCGCAGAGCGCCCTCGGTGTTCGTGGCGAGCGCTCGCTGTCGCGCGCGCCGTCGGGATCGGCTCGCTAGATCGACCAGGTCGGCGTGATCTCGAGCTTCTCCATCTTCGAGTAGAGCGTCCGCCGGCCGATGCCCAGCATGCGCGCCGCCGCCGAGCGGTTGCCCTTGCACGCGCGTAGCGCCTGGGTGATCCGCCATGCCTCGGCGAGATCGAGCCAGGCGCGCAGGGTGCCCGGCGCCTCGCCCTCGCGCTCGAGCTTCGTGGCGTGCTGGAGGAAGCGCGCGAACTCCTCGCTGGTGCTGATGTCGCCCGCCGCCGGGCCCGCGCCGGAGGGGACACTGGCGCGTGCCGTGTCCTCGACGACGCGGAGCGGCTTGGTGGCGGTTCGTTCGAACGGGGTGTCGTTGCTCATGCTCACTGCGAGATCCTCGGGTGGGACCGGGGGTCTTGGGGAGCGGCTTCGACCCTGGCCCGGTTTCGCGGGGCGTCTCCGGAAGCGCCCCGAGTCGAGCCGCGCAAAGGCGGCCCGACCCGAGCCCCGGTTCTGCAAGGGCCGTTCCCAGATTCGAGGGCTGGTCGGACCGGGCGCGCGGATCTGCTGCGAGCTGCTTCGCGGCACTCATGGCCCGTCCGCAGCCAGCCAGGGCGAGCGGACGCGTCTCGACCGCGTGGCGCGCACCCGAGCAGCTGCGCACTGGCTGGGCAGGGCTTGCCCAAGAACTGTGCAGAGATCGGCACGAGCGCGCGGAAGATGCTCGGTTCGAGCGGCTCGGTGCGCGGGTGACTGAGTGGGCGATGGCCGCCGTCTTCGTTCGGGTGGACCTGCTCTCGGATGGGGCACCGAAGCTTCCAGGGCCTCTCGCAGATCGGCCGCGCAGGCGACGCGTGCGATCGCCCCCCAGAGAAGCCGGTCGGCGTCGCGTATCTCGTGCACGAAAGAGTTCAGCTCCGCATCGAAGGCCAGGTTCGGCCCCATCATGTCCAGAGCGCAGGTCGTGCCATAGGCGTTCTCGTTCGCGCGCGCGGGCCGACGCGCGGGTCGGCGCCGAAGGCGATCGCGGCCCAGTCGGTCACGTCGCCGCCGGCGGAAGGCGCCGAACGCCTCTTCATCCGCGAAGCATCGCGCGTTGCGCGCCGCAAGCCCTCGCATGGACACGGCGCCTGCTGCTAAGGTGCGCGCCCCGATCCCGGATCCGCTGCTCCCCCCCGCTCGCGATCCACCCAGCGAGCGCGCCCGCCGTGCGCGCAATGGGGGCAGCTCGTTCGTGGCGTCGCAGATCCGCCTGCGCGACTGGCAGAAGGAAGCGCTCGCGAAGCTGGTCGCGCATCCGCGTCGCGACTTCCTCGCCGTAGCGACGCCGGGCGCCGGCAAGACGACCTTCGCGCTCGCGGCGGTGCGCCGCGCGTTGATCGCCGGGCAGGCGCGGCGCTGCGTCGTCGTCGTCCCCACCCAGCACCTGAAGCTGCAGTGGTCGATCGCGGCCGAGCGCTTCGACATCCACTTCGATCCCGACTGGTCGGCCGGCGACGGCGCCCTGCCCTCCGACGTGCACGGCATCGCGGTCACGTACCAGCAGGTCGCCGCGAACCCCGAGGCGCTGCGTCGGCTGGTGCAGCAGGCCATCGTGGTGCTCGACGAGATCCACCACGCCGCCGACGCGCGCTCGTGGGGCGACGGCGTGCGGCACGCGTTCGAGCGCGCGCCGCTCAGGCTCTGCCTCTCGGGCACGCCCTTCCGCTCCGATCAGAGCGCCATCCCCTTCGTGCGCTACGTGGGTGACGAGGCCCAGGCCGACTACGAGTACGGCTACGGCGAGGCCCTGCGCGATGGGCGCGTCGTGCGCCCGGTCTACTTCCCGCGCATCAACGGCCACATGGAGTGGTCGTCGCCCGACGGCCAGACCTACGCAGCGAGCTTCGACGATGCGCTCGGCCGCACCCTTGCCAGCCAGCGTCTGCGCACGGCGCTCGACGTCGAGGGTGAGTGGCTGCCGGCCGTGCTGACCAAGGCGCATCGCCAGGTGATGCACCTGCGCCGTCGCGATCCGCGGGCGGCAGGCATGGTGATCGCGATGGATCAGGATCACGCCCACGGCATCGCGAGCATCCTGCGCGTGCGACTCGGCGTGCAGGCCACGGTGGCGGTCTCGGACGACCCCGACGCCTCGCGCAAGATCGCGGCCTTCACCGAGGCCAGTGAGCCGTGGATCGTCGCCGTGCGGATGGTCAGCGAGGGGGTCGACATCCCGCGTCTCGCGGTGGGGGTCTACGCGACGAACACGATGACCGACCTGTTCTTCCGCCAGGCGGTGGGGCGACTGGTGCGTGTGAGCGGCGACGCGCGGCAGCAGCGCGCGTACATGTTCATCCCCGACGACGCGCGCCTGCGCGGCTTCGCCTTCGGCATCGCCGAGCAGCGGCGCCACAGCCTGAAGAAGAAGGAGCGCGAGGGGGACGACGACCTCTTCCGCGACGCAGAAGAGGAGATGGACGAGAAGGAGCGCGACGAGCAGATGTCGCTCTTCGCCGCCATCTCGGCCGTGCCCCTCGACGAGGAGGGCCAGCCCCTCGACGCCCACGCGCCCGTCGAAGCGCACGAGGAGGAGGTGAGCGACGAGGCGATTCCCGGTCTCGTGGACGACGCGCCTGACGAAGAAGAGGACGTCGAAGCCCCCTTCGAGCTGACGCCCTGGTTCGAAGCGCCGGTCCCCACGCCCGAGCCCGAGCCGGCCCCCGAGCTGGCGTTCTCGCCCCGCAGTCGCAAGCGCGACCTGCGCGAGCGCAACAGCGCCTGCGTACGCAGCCTCGTGCACCGCACCCGCATGCCCCACGCCGACGTGAACGCCGAGCTGAACCGCCGCGTCGGCATCAAGCGCATCACCGAGGCGACGGTCGATCAGCTCGCGCGGCGCCTGGAGGCGGCGGAGAGGTGGCTGCGGAAGGGGTGACGGTCACGGCGCAATGACACGCTCGTCGCGGCGGTTCATGGGATCGAGTGAGCCCGGGGCTCAGTCGAGCCCCAGCACCGCTTCGATCGTGTAGACCCCGGCGCTCTTGCCCGTGAGCCAGGCGGCGCAGCGCGCCGCGCCGGTCGCGAAGTGCTCGCGGGTGAACGAGCGATGCACCAGCTCGATGCGCTCGCCCTTGCCCACGAGATAAACCGTGTGCTCGCCGGGGCAGTCGCCGCCCCGCAGCGTCTGCACGCCGATCGCGCCGTCGGGGCGCGCGCCGATCTCGCCGGCGCGCTCGAGCACGATGTGGTCGTCGAGCGAGACCTTCTGGCCCTCGGCGACCTTCTGCGCGAGGAAGAGCGCGGTGCCGCTCGGTGCGTCGCGCTTGGCCGAGTGGTGCATCTCGAAGAGCTCGGCCTCGAAGCCGGCCCCGAGCTTCGCTGCCGCCTCGCGGGCGAGCCAGCCGAGCACGTTCACCGCGACCGAGAAGTTGTTGGCGTGGAGCAGCGGCATGCGCTCACCGAGCGCGCGTAGCGACTCGAACTCGGCCGACGTGAACCCGGTCGTGCCGGTCACGTAGGCGACGCCCCGCTCCGCGGCGGCCGCCGCGTTCGCGAGCGTCGCCTTCGGGATCGAGAAGTCGATCACCACGTCGCAGTCGCCGAGCGCGGTGCCGACCTCGTCGGTCACGACGACCCCGCCTTCGATCTCGGTGCCCACGCCCGCGTGACCGGACGCCTCGAGCGCGGCGCCGACCACGAGGTCGTCGCGCGCGCCGACGGCCGCGCGCACCTGCTCGCCCATCTTGCCGAGCGCACCGACGACGAGTACTCGCGAAGCAGCAGCCATCTCAGAGAAGCCCCAGGTCCTTGAGTGCCACCTGCAGCCGCTCGCGATTCGGCTCGGTCATGCGCGTGAGTGGCAGGCGGATCTCCGGATCGCAGAGGCCCATCAAGTACAGCGCCTCCTTCAAGGGGATCGGGTTCGTCTCGCAGAAGAGCACGTCGAATAGCGGCAGCAGCCGGTAGTGGATCGCCTGCGCGGCCGCGAGGTCCGTCGCCTTCAGCGCCTGATACAGATCGAGCATGTCGTTTGGCGCCACGTTGCCCGAGGTCGTGATGCAGCCGTGCCCGCCGACCGCCATCAGCGGAAGGGTCAGGCTGTCGTCCCCCGAGAGCACCGCGAACTCGTCACCACAGGCTGCGACCACGTGCGCGATCTGGTCGAGGTCGCCGCACGCCTCCTTCACGCCGACGACGTTGTCGACGGCGGCGAGCCGGCCGAGCGTCTCCGGTGTGATGTTGGACGCCGTGCGGCCCGGAATGTTGTAGACGACGAGCGGAAACCGCGTGTCGTGCGCGATCTTCGCGTAGTGCTGGTAGATGCCCTCTTGCGTGGGCTTGTTGTAGTAGGGCGAGAGGAGCAGCGCGCCATCGGCGCCGGCGTCCTTTGCATGCCGGGTGAGCGCCACCGCTTCGGCCGTCGAGTTCGAGCCGGTGCCGGCGATGACGGCGACGCGCCCCGCCACGGCCTCGACCACGATCTCGACCACACGGCGGTGCTCGTCGTGCGAGAGGGTCGCCGACTCTCCGGTCGAGCCGCAGGGCACGATGCCGTGCACGCCCGCCTCGATCTGCCGCTCGACGATCGCGCGCAGCGCGTCTTCGTCGATCGCGCCGTCCTTGAAGGGCGTCACGATCGCGGTGTGGATGCCTTCGAACATACTGCCCTCCTCCCTTCTCTTGCTTCTCTCGGCTCTCGAGCTTCAGCCCTCGAGCGACTCGCCCGCGAGCAGCGGGATCGTTCCCTCGAAGACGGTCGCAGCCGGCCCCGTCATGAAGACGTGCGCGTCGTCGTCCGCCCACTCGATGACGAGGGTACCGCCGCGAAGCCGGATCCGAACCTCACGATCGACCACGCCGCGCAGCATCTGTGTGACGGCCACCGCACAGGCACCGCTGCCGCATGCGAGCGTCTCGCCGGTCCCGCGCTCCCAGGTGCGTTGCTCGATCTCGCCGCGGCTCGCGATCCTGATGAACTCGACGTTCACGCGGTTCGGGAACGCCGGGTGGTGCTCGACGATCGGGCCGAGCTTCTCGACCGGCGTGGCATCGACTTCGTCCACGACGATGACGGCATGTGGATTGCCGATCGACGCGCTCGAGACGATCAGCTGATCGACGCCGCTCTCGGCGGGCATCGACAGCGCGACGTCGAGCACGGGCCCTTCGCTCCCCTCGCCGAGCGTCGTCGGGATCTTCTGCGGCTCGAGGATCGGGCGCTGCATGTCGACGCGCACCATGAAGTCGCCGTCGAGCTCGCCGCCATGTCGCGGGCGAACGACTCCGAAGAGCGTCTCGACTCCGATCTCGTCAGCAGTGGTGTGGCCGGCGTCGCGCACGTACTTGTAGAAGGCGCGGATGCCGTTGGCGCACATCTCGACCTGGCTGCCGTCGGGGTTGAAGATGTCCATGCGGAAGTCCGCGACCTCGCTCGGGCGCACGACCAGCATCTGGTCGAAGCCCACACCGAAGTGGCGATCGCCGACGCGCTGAGCGAAGGCGCCCATGTCTGCGGGCAGGCTGTGCTTCAACGCGTCGAGCACGACGTAGTCGTTGCCGGCGCCGTGCATCTTCGTGAACCGGATCTCGGTCGGGTCGGCCATCGCCGGACCTCCTCGCTCGCTTCTTCTCTTCTTCTCGCTGCTGCGTCGCCGCGATCAGTGGGGGTCGAGGCGCAGCATCGCCCAGCCCGCCCGCGTCGCCATTCGATGACGATGCGCACCGGCAGTGTCGTGGCAAAGGGGCCGGCCCACCCGCGAAGGGCAGCCCGGGCCCCTAGGGCTTCGGCTTGCTGCCTGGACCCGCGCCGAGCTCGACGCCGAGCGCCTTCGCCTCGTCCTCGTTCGCCTGGGTGGCGCGCTCGATCTCGCGCTCGGCCTCTGTGAGGGCGGCGGCGACCGTCTCGCGGGCGGTTCCGCCGACGAGCGTCCGCTCGGCGAAGCGCCGCTCCAGGTTCAGTCGCTCGCCTGCACCTGCCGGGAAAGCCCCGTGAAAGCGCTGGAGCTCCGCTTTCGAGAGCGAGTCGAGGCTCCGCCCCTCGGCCACGGCGAAGCCGACCACGCTGCCGACCGCCTCGTGGGCCTCGCGAAAGGGCACGCCCTCGCGCACGAGCGCCTCGGCCAGGTCGGTGGCGAGCAGCATCGGGTCGCGCGCCGCGTCGGCCATCCGCTCGACGCGGACACGGAGCGTCGCCATCGCGCCCGCCGTCACCTCGATGCAGTCACGGAGCGTCTCGACGGTGTCGAAGAGCGGCTCCTTGTCCTCCTGCATGTCCCGGTTGTAGGTCAGCGGGAGGCCCTTCATGGTGGTCAGCAGCGAGACCAGGTTGCCGATCGCCCGACCGCTCTTGCCGCGCACGAGCTCCGGCACGTCGGGGTTCTTCTTCTGGGGCATCAGGCTCGAGCCCGTCGAGTACGCGTCGGCCAGCTCGACGAAGCCGAACTCGGCGCTCGACCAGATGACGAGCTCCTCGCTGAGTCGAGACAGATGCACCATGCAGATCGCCGCGGCGCTCATGAGCTCGAGGGCCGAATCGCGCGCAGAGACGGTGTCCATGCTGTTTCGGGTCGGTGCTTCGAAACCGAGAGCACTCGCCGTATCGTTGCGATCGAGCGGAAGGGTCGAGCCCGCCATGGCGCCGGCGCCGAGCGGCGAGCGTGAGATCCGTGCCCGGCAGTCGGCGAAGCGCGCCGCGTCGCGCCCGAGCATCTCGAAGTAGGCGAGCCAGTGATGCGCGAGCCGCACGGGCTGCGCCCGCTGCAGGTGCGTGTAGCCCGGCAGCACCGTGTCGATGTGCTCGGCGCAGCGCCCGAGCACGACGCCCCGCAGCTCGGTGAGCGCATGCTCGGTGGCAAGGCAGGTCTCCCGCAGGAAGAGCGCGAGGTCGGTCGCCACCTGGTCGTTGCGCGAGCGCCCCGTGTGGAGCCGCCCGGCCACGGGCCCGACCTTCTCGGTGAGCCGCGCCTCGACGTTCATGTGGATGTCTTCGAACTTCACGTCGAACGGGAAGGTCCCCGCCTCGATCTCCGCCAGCACGTCCCCGAGCCCAGCGACGATCGTCTCGACGTCCGCCTGGGGGATGATCCCCGCGCGCCCCAGCATCCGCGCGTGGGCGATCGAGCCCCGGATGTCGTGGCGGGCGAGTGCCCTGTCGTAGTGGATGGACGCACTGAAGCGCTCCACGGTCGGATCCGTGGCCTCGCTGAACCGGCCGCCCCAGAGCTTCTTCGTCTCGGGGGCGCCTCCCGTGTCGTCGCTTCGCTGCGTCATGGCACGGGTACTCTCGCGGTTCTCAAGCGGATTCTCAACCTGCGGGGCGCTCCGAGTGGCCCGGCTCACGATTCCGGGCCCTGGCACCCTGCTAGCCTCTCTCTCACGGATGGAGGCCCCGGTCACACGAACCGGCGCCCCGCCGCACGTGTCTCCTGGGGGGGTGTCGCACGAGCGGGCCGATGGGCCTGCCGCGCGATCGAGGAGCGAGATGCCGCCGGACGACCGGGACAAGAGCGGGGGGAAGGGTGGCGGGAGCCGGAGCGGCACCCGGAAGACCTCTGCTCGCAAGAAGGCCGGCACCCGGAAGAGCCCCGCGAAGAAGCGCGCCGCCGGGAAGAAGAAGGCGGCGAGGAAGGCCGCCTCTCGCCGGGGCCGCCCGGCGGGCGGCGAGCGCAAGGGCACGCCCCGCCGGACCGCCGCCTGGAAGCGCCGCCGCCGAGCCCGCATCGTCCGGGTGCTCCGCCGCCTGGGCGGCGCGGCGGCGATCGGCGCGTTCCTGCTCGGCCTCTTGATCGCCCAGTGGGTGGTCGCCCTCGACCGCGAGGTCGTGGCCCGCTTCGAGGGCCGTCGCTTCGACGTGCCGTCGAAGGTCTTCGCGTCGCCGACCGTCGTGTATCCCGGCATGGACTGGCAGCGGGTGGACCTCGCCGGCTGGCTGCGTCGCCTCGGCTACCGCGAGCAGTCCGGCCGGCGTGCGCTCGAGCCCGGCCGCTACGTCTGGAGCCCCGGCGAGCTGCGCGTGCACCTGCGGGCGTTCGATCACCCGATGCGACCGGAGCCCGGGCGCGAGGTCGTCTTCTTCCTCGAGGGCGGGCGCATCCGCGACATCGTCGACCTCGCCGACGATCGCTTCCTCGACGTCGTCATCCTCGAGCCCGAGCCGGTGTCGGCGTTTCTCGGCAGCGAACGTGAGCAGCGCGACCTCGTGACGATCGACGAGGTCCCGCTCTATCTCGTCAACGCGATCTACGCCGTCGAGGATCGCCGCTTCGAGGAGCACCACGGCATCGACGTGCGGCGCATCGGTGGTGCTGCGCTCGCGAACCTGAAGGCGGGCCGCATCACCCAGGGCGGCAGCACGCTGACGCAGCAGCTCGTCAAGAACTTCTTCCTGACGCCGGAGCGCACGTTCGAGCGCAAGCTGCGCGAGGCGGTGATGGCGCTCATCGTCGAGGCGCGTTACGAGAAGCCCGCGATCCTCCAGGCGTACCTGAACGAGATCTATCTCGGGCAGCGGGGATCGACCGCCGTGCACGGCGTCGGCGAGGCGGCGCGGCTCTACTTCGGCAAGCACGCGAGCGACCTCACCCTCTCCGAGTCGGCGCTGATCGCCGCGATCATCCAGTCGCCCAACGGCATCTCGCCCCATCGTCGTCCCGAGCGCGCGAAGAAGCGCCGCGACCTGGTGCTGTCGCTGATGGACGAGCTCGGCTACGCGAGTCATGACGCAGTGCTCGCCGCAAAGGACGAGCCGATCCGCGTCGCGTCGGTCACGCCCGAAGAGGGCGAGGTGCGTTATTTCCTCGCAGCATTGAGTCAACAGCTGCCCGAGGTCTACGACGAAGAGACGCTCCAGAGCGAAGGCCTCCGCATCTACACGACGCTCGTACCATCGATGCAGCGCGCCGCCGCCCGCGCATTGAAGGAGGGGCTCGCGCGCATCGAGGGCCGTGTCTCCGACGACCTGCCCGAGGAGGAGCGGCTGCAGGGCTGCCTCCTCGCCATGCGCCCGCAGACGGGCGAGATCCTCGCGCTCGTCGGTGGCCGGGACTTCGGCGTGTCGCAGTTCAATCGCTGCACTCAGGCGCGGCGGCAGGTCGGCAGCGTCTTCAAGCCCTTCGTCTACGTCGCGGCGCTCGATCCCGAGACGGGTCCGATCGCGACACTCGCGAGCCGCATCGACGACTCGCCCTTCGAGATCGAGACGCGCGACGGCCCGTGGCGGCCCGAGAACTGGGACCGCGAGTTCCACGGCGAGGTCGGCCTGCGCGAGGGCATCGAGCGCTCGATGAACGTCGCGTCGGCGCGCCTCGCCCAGGAGGTCGGGATCGCGCGCGTCGCTTCGACGGCGCAGCGCCTCGGCATCACGAGTCATCTCCCGCGCGTGCCCTCGCTCGCGCTCGGCACCGCCGAGGTCGCGCCGGTCGAGGTCGCCCGCGCCTACGCGACGCTCGCCAACGGTGGGCGCCGGCCGGTGCCGCGCACGTTCGTCGACGTGGTCGGGCAGGGTGGCGTGGCGGACGAGCATCGTCCCCTCGAGGCTGCGGTGCGCGTCATCGATCCGGGCGTGGCGTATCTCGCCACGTCGCTGCTGCAGGGCGTGGTCGATCGCGGCACGGCGGTCGGTGTGCGTCGAGCGGGGCTCGAGGGCCCGATCGCCGGCAAGACCGGCACGACCGACGACGAGTTCGATCTCTGGTTCGTCGGCTATACGCCCGAGCTCGTCGCGGTGGTCTGGGTCGGCTACGACGAGCCGCGCTCGGTCGGCGTCGCCTCGAGCCGCGGGGCGCTGCCGATCTGGGCCGACTTCATCGTCGAGGTGACCGGCCCCCGCGTGCGCGGCATGTTCCCGCGGCCGGGCAACGTCGAGGAGGCATTCGTCGAGCCCGCGACCGGCGCGCTCGCGCTGGCGGGCTGTCCCGACGCGCGTCGTGAGCTCTTCATCTCGGGCACGCTCCCCGACGTGACCTGTCCTGCCGGCGCGCAGCCCGGCGACCGGCGGCCGGGCGTCCTTCGCCGTACCTTTGGCCGCCTCTTCGGCGCCGGGCGCTGAAGAGCGAACGAGCACTGGGCGGCGCCGGGCACTGAAGATCGAGCGAGCACTGGGCGGCGTCGGGCGTTGACGAGCGAACGAGCACTGGGCGACCACAGAGCGCGAAGCGGAGAAGACCCGTTGGCAAGAAGCCGTCGGCACCGGCATGGCCGGCATGCATGGAGCTCTGGCAGGACGTCGCGGCCCCGCGATGCATCGCTCACTCGAAGCGCGAGGCGCGGGGAACGCGCTACGCACCCGTGGCTCGTCGTGTGGCTGGCCGTCGTGCTCGTGAGTGTGGGCGCCGGCTGCATCAGTACGGGCCCGGGCACTCAGACCGTCGAGCCAATGCGCGTGTCCGAGATGCTCGACGACGCCGACCCTGCGCGCCGTGCATCGACCCGGCTCGTGATCGAGGGGCTCGATGCCGACGAGGCCTTCGATCGCCGACAAGCGCGCGGCAGCTACGAGCGCGCGATCCAGGTCGACCCGACCAATCCGATGGCGTACCTCGCCCTCGCGCGGCACGAGCTCGACGATCTCGAAGGACAGAGAGCGCTTCAACTCCTGGAGCAGGCGGCTGCGCTCTTCGAGGCCGAAGGGCTTCGCATCGACGCCGTCGGCGTGCACATCAACGGGCTGCGGGGCAGAGCCTACGAAGCCATTGGTGAAGACGGCTCGGAGCTGCTCGATCGTGCCGCAGCGCTGGCACCGGACGTGTGGGGCGATGCGTTCCTGTCGCCGGAAGAGCTGCGATGACCGAGCCGATGCTGGACGAAGACGGCGAGCGGACGCAGGGCTCTGACGACGAGCCGGGCGAAGATGACGCCGCGCCGTCGCGACGCATGCCGACGAAGCTCGTCGCGCTGATGCTCGCGTTCGCCGGCTCGTTCGGCGTCGACTTCGCGACGAAGGCGTGGATCGCATCGAGCCTGCCCGTGCTGGGCCCGCCCCGCCCCGTCATCGACGGCTTCTTCTATCTCTCGCACATGCGTAACGCCGGCACCGCACTCGGGTTCTTCGAGGACTGGCCGATCGAGCTGCGACGCGTCGGGTTCTCGATCCTCGCCGCGATCGCAGGCTGGGTCGTCGTGCTCTTCTACCGCGGCCTGGCCCCCCGGGACCGACTCAATGGTCTGGCGCTCGGCTTCATCGTGGGTGGCGGGCTGGGCAACCTGGTCGATCGACTCGGCCGCGGCGAAGTCATCGACTTCCTCCACTTCGAGATCATGGGACCGTGGTCGTTTCCCGACTTCAACTTCGCGGACGTCTTCATCATGCTCGGCGTGGCGATCCTGATGATCGAGCTTCTGGTGTCGGAGGGCGCCGCGCGTGCCGAAGTGATCGAAGGTGCGAGCGTTGGTGACGACCGGGAAGAACGCGACACACCCCGAGCGGAGTGATGGACCCCCGCTCCTTGTGTCGGATCGCGTCCGATACCGGCTCGCAGCGGGTTCTCGAACGATGAAAAAATAACTGCGCCTGGCGCGAATCGAATTCCGCTTTGGGATCGGTTGATTCGCAGCGGGAAGGGTACACGCGATCGTGTTGAATTCAGCGAAGCGTCGCCGCGCATTCCTTCCCGTCATTGACATCGATCGGCGCGGTAAGGTAAGAACCGCACACCCCCTGGGCTTCCTTGGATCACCGATACAGATCCAATCGCCCGCATCGTCACGGTGCGTCGATGGCCTCGAACGCGTTCATCAGCTCCGGCAGAGTCGAATCTCGAATCGGTTCGGGCCTGCACGGAGCGAGCTGCACGGCCATCGAAGCTACGCCGTTGATCTTGTTGGCACTCCTAGATCGCATGGGTCGAGAGCAAGCACCTTTGCTCGCCGCATCGACCCTCGACGATCACGAAGCGAACTTTCGAGTCGCTCCAGCTGGAGGTCGGCCCTTGGATACCCGGGGTGGGTCACGCGTACGATCGGTTTCGACGACGCGTGGGCAGGCAGGGGTCTTCGCCGGCGTGGGGCGCGTCCGTATCACCGATACGGAGCGAACCCTGCGTCGCGAGCATGCTCGGTGCGTCGTGTGCGAGAGGGTCGCAGCGACCGCCGACGATGAACCCACGCGGAGCTCCGCAGCCACCCACGCATAGCGACGGACCGCCCGGGGCCGGGCGTCGTCGCGATCTGTCGTGCGCATCAAAGTTTCGGGTGCTCCTCCGTCGAAGGATGCACCGTGAGCGGGTGGAGATCGAAGTCACATGCCGAAGCCGAAGAGCGACTACTCGATCCAGACCGTCAGCAATGCACTCCGACTGCTCGAGGCCTTCGCCGACGCACACGAGCTCGGTGTGAGCGAGCTCTCCAGGCGGCTGGATCTTCACAAGAACAACGTCTTCCGGCTCCTCGCCACGCTCCAGCAGAGGGGCTACGTCGAGCAGAGCGAGGACAACGACCGCTATCGGCTCGGCCCCGCGTGCCTCGAACTCGGCCACGCCTACGCCCGGCACCACACGATCGTGCGCCGGGCGCGGCCGATCCTCGAGGAGCTGGTCCGCAAGGTGGGCGAGACGGCGCACCTCGCGTCGCTCCGTGATCACGAGGTCGTGCACCTCGACGGTGTGCTCTCGGACAAGCGCGTCGTGACGTCACTGCGTGTCGGTGAGCGGCTGCCCGCCCACTGCACGGCGCTCGGCAAGGTGCTGCTCGCGCTCGGCGATCCGCGCGACCGTGAGGCGTTCGAGCAGAGCCTCGCGAGCGATGGGGGTCTGACCGCCCACACCGAGGCCACGCTCGCCGATGCGGCCCGGCTCGCCGTCGAGCTCGAGAAGGTCGCCGACGCCGGCTACGCCCTCGATCAGGAGGAGTGCGAGCGCGGGATGTGCTGCGTCGCGGCGCCGGTGCGCGACGATCGCGGCGAGGTGGTCGCGGCAATCTCGATCTCGGGCCCCTCGTTCCGCATGAGCCGGCCAGCGCTCGAGAGTGACCTCGGCCGCGCGGTGGTGGCCGCCGCCGATCAGCTCGCCCAGGAGCTCGGCTACGGGATGTAGCTCTCGCATGACGGTGCATCGCCCATTGGGGTGACCCGCCGTCACGTGCTCGCTGCCCCGCCCCCTCGCTCTCGTCTGCGGTCGCCCCGCTCCCCGGCTCACGCCGCGCCAATCGGGTGACTCGACGTCATTTCGTGTCGACGTGCAGCCGGCCGCCCGAGTTGCCGCCCCGGCGGCGTCCCGTATGCTCGCCGCCCCCTCCCCGCCGCGCGGCGTCCGGCTCCCTCGGCGTCGCCGCCCCCCGACCGACCGGAGCGATGATGGATTTCGCACTCGACGACGACCTGCTCGTCCTGCAGCAGACGGCGCGCCGCTTCGCCGACGAAGAGGTGATTCCGATCGCTGCGGAGCACGACCGCACGGGCGAGTTCCCACGTGCCGTGATCGAGAAGGCGTGGGAGCTCGGGCTCGCGAGCACGTGCATCCCCGAGCGCTTCGGCGGTGTCGATCTCTCCATCCTCGGCAGCTGCGTCATCGTCGAGGAGATCGCGCGTGGGTGCGCGGGCATCGCGACGTCGATCATGTGCAACGACCTCGGGCTCACGCCGATCCTGGTCGGCGGCAGCGAGGCGCAGCAGGAGCGCTTCTTCACGCCGTGCGCCGAGGAGTTCCGGCTCGTCTCGTTCTGCCTCTCCGAGCCGGCGGCGGGCTCCGATGTCGCGGGGCTGCAGCTGCAGGCCGAGAAGAAGGGCGACGAGTACGTGCTGAACGGCACGAAGGCGTGGATCACGAACGGGGGCGAGGCCGACCTCTACACCGTATTCGCGACGCTCGACCGCTCGAGCCGGCACAAGGGCATCTGCGCCTTCGCCGTCGAGCGCGGCACCGAGGGTCTCGAGCCCGGCAAGAAGGAAGACAAGCTCGGGCAGCGCGCGAGCGACACCCGCGTCATCCACTTCGACGACGTGCGCGTCAAGGCCGACCAGCGCCTCGGCGAAGAGGGCGAGGGCTTCAAGATCGCCATGCAGACCCTCGACCGCAGCCGGCCGATGATCGGATCGCTCGCCGTGGGCATCGCAGCGCGCGCGCTCGAGGAGTGCCTCGGGTACGTCGGCGAGCGCAAGGCGTTCGGCTCGGCGATCGCCGAATTCCAGGCGGTGCAGTTCATGCTCGCCGACATGGCAAAGGACATCGAGGCCAGCCGGCTGCTCACCCAGCAGAGCGCGTGGATGGTCGACCAGGGCCAGCACGCGTCGCGCCAGAGCTCGATCGCCAAGTGCTTTTCGACCGACGCCGCCATGAAGGCCACCGTCGACGCGGTGCAGATCTTCGGCGGCAACGGCTACACGAAGGAGTACCCGGTCGAGAAGCTCATGCGCGACGCAAAGCTCATGCAGATCTACGAGGGCACGAACCAGATCCAGCGCGTCGTGATTGCGAGGGAGCTGCTCGCAGGCAAGTAGGGCTCGGGCGGCCAACGAGGATCGGTCTCGACGCGCGTCGTGCTCGCGGGCAAGTAGTCGCCTCCGAGGCAGGCGGGCGCGCCGTCTACCGGGGATCTCCTCACCGGCAAGCAGGTCGCCCCGAGAGGCGGTCCGAAAGCGGAATCGGGCGCACGAGGTGGCGCCGCCGCAGGGCCCGTCCCGTGCTGCCACCGCGGGCCCTGAGCGCGCTGGCGAGGTCGGGACACCCGTCGCTTCGCCGGGTGCCCGACCGAATCGAGGCGAGTCGAACGCACGCCCGATGGTCGTCCCTGCCGCCCCGACCCGCGCGGCGACGGGCTTCGATCGGACATCCGACGGCTTCTCGCGTGCATCGCCCCGGGCCCGGCGTTAGACTTTTCGAGCGACCCGGGCGGCGTCCCAGCCCCCCGGGTCGGGGCTTCTTCGGAGCCGACCCCGACGCGTCGTCGCGGCGGCTACCGGCACGAGCCCATTCGACCCCCCGCTCACCCTGCTCATCTCCGATCATGTTCTCGAGCGGGAGGGTCAGAGGACGGACACCAGTGAGTCTCAAGAAAGACGCGCTCGCGTATCACAGCGAGGGCCGTCCCGGCAAGCTCAAGGTGGTGCCAACGAAGCCAACGGTCACCGCCGAAGACCTCTCGCTCGCGTATACGCCCGGCGTCGCCGCACCCTGTCTCGAGATCGAGAAGGACGCGGACTGCGCATACACCTACACCGCCAAGGGCAACCTCGTCGCCGTCATCACCAACGGCACCGCGGTGCTCGGCCTCGGCAACATCGGAGCGCTCGCGGGCAAGCCGGTGATGGAGGGCAAGGGTGTCCTCTTCAAGCGCTTCGCCGACGTGGACGTGTTCGACATCGAGATCGACTCGACCGACACCGAAGAGATCATCCGCACCTGCCAGCTGATCGCCGGGACCTTCGGCGGCATCAACCTCGAGGACATCCGCGCCCCCGAGTGCTTCGAGATCGAGCGGCGGCTGCAGGAGTCGCTCGACATCCCGGTCTTTCACGACGATCAGCACGGCACGGCGATCATCTCCGCCGCCGCGCTGCTGAATGCCCTCGAGATCGGCGGCAAGAAGATCGAGGAGGTGCGCGTCGTCGTGTCGGGCGCCGGAGCGGCGTCGATTGCGTGCATGAAGCTCTACAAGAGCCTCGGCGTGCAGGCCGGCAACATCCTCATGACCGACAGCCGCGGCGTGATCCATGCCGGCCGCGAAGAGGGCATGAACGAGTACAAGGCCGAGTTCGCCGTCGAGACCGATGCGCGCACGCTCGCCGACGCCATGGACGGCGCCGACGTCTTCGTCGGGCTCTCGCAGGCGGGCATCGTGACGCAGGACATGGTCAAGTCGATGAACGACCGTCCGATCATCTTCGCGATGGCCAACCCCGACCCCGAGATCACGCCCGACGAGGTGAAGGCGGCCCGCAGCGACGCGATCGTCGCGACCGGTCGCTCGGACTACGCGAACCAGGTGAACAACGTGCTCGGCTTCCCGTTCATCTTCCGCGGCGCCCTCGACGTGCGCGCCCGGGCGATCAACGAGGAGATGAAGCTCGCTGCCGTACACGCGCTCGCGGAGCTCGCGCAGCGGGGAGAGCCCGTGCCCGACGTCGTGCGCCGCGCCTACCCCGAAGAGGGCTTCGACTTCGGCCCCGACTACATCATCCCGAAGCCCTTCGACTCGCGCGTGCTGCTCTATGTCGCGCCGGCCGTGGCTCAGGCCGCGATGGACACCGGCGTTGCGCGCAAGACGATCGATCTGCGCGATTACGAGAAGCTGCTCCAGCAGAAGGTCGCCGAGATCGCGGGGCTCTAGCCGCGCGTCTCTGCTCCGCCCGGGCCCATGTTCTCGAAGATCCTGATTGCCAACCGCGGTGAGATCGCCGTGCGAATCATCCGCGCCTGCCGCGCGCTCGGCGTGCGCAGCGTGGCGGTCTACTCCGAGGCCGACCGCGACGCGCTGCACGTGCGGCTGGCCGACGAGGCCGTGTGCTGCGGAGGCGCGCGGGCGACCGAGTCGTATCTCGACGCGGAGCGCATCGCCGGCATCGCGCGGGGCGCCGGCGCCGAGGCCGTGCACCCGGGCTACGGCTTCCTCTCGGAGAACGCCGCCTTCGCCGAGGCCTGCGCCGCGGCCGGCATCGTGTTCATCGGGCCCGCGCCGGACGTGTTGCGCGACATGGGCGACAAGATCACGTCGCGTCGCGCAATGCAGGCTGCCGGTGTGCCCTTCGTACCGGGCAGCCTCGATGCGCTCGACGACGCCGCGGCGAAGGCCCAGGCCCTCGAGATCGGCCTGCCCGTCATGGTCAAGGCGAGCGCCGGCGGTGGCGGTCGCGGGCTGCGTGCCGTCTTCGACGAGGCCGAGCTCGACGCTGCCATCGAGCGAGCGCGCAGCGAGGCCGGGGCCTCTTTCGGCGACGACTCGCTCTACGTCGAGAAGCTGCTCTCGGGGCCGCGTCACATCGAGGTCCAGATCCTCGCCGACGCGCACGGCAACGTCGTGCATCTCGGCGAGCGCGAGTGCTCGGTGCAGCGGCGACATCAGAAGCTGATCGAGGAGGCGCCGGCGAACCGGCTGCCGGGCGACGTGCGGGCTGCGATGCATACAGCGGCCGTCGACGCCGCCCGAGCCGTCGGCTATTGCGGCGCCGGCACCGTCGAGTTCCTGGTCGACCACAGCTCTGACTTCTACTTCCTCGAGATGAACACGCGCATCCAGGTCGAGCACCCGGTGACGGAGATGGTGACCGGCGTCGATCTCGTGGCGGCGCAGATCCGCGTAGCCGCGGGTTCGCCCCTCGACTTCTCACAGGAGGATGTCCACTTCGAAGGCCACGCCATCGAGGCGCGCATCTATGCCGAGGATCCCGACAAGAACTTCATGCCCTCCCCCGGCCGCATCACGCACTGGCGGGACCCGGGCGGACCAGGGGTGCGCGTCGACGCGGGAGTCGAGGCCGGCAGCGAGGTGCCGATGCACTATGACCCGATGGTCGCGAAGCTCGTCGTGCACGGCGCGACGCGGGGTGAAGCCATCGACCGGCTGCGCGCCGCGCTCCACGAGTTCGTGGTCGGCGGCATCCGCACGTCGATCCCCTTCCACGTGCGTGCGCTCGATGTGCCGGCCTTCGTCGAGGGGCGCTACGACACGGGCTTCGTCGAGGCCGAGATGGGCGCGCCGGCGGCGCCCAGGCAGCGCGACGGGGCCCGCGCTGCGCGGCTCGCCGCCCTCGAGCTCGCTCGAGACGCCGCGGTCGACGACGGGGCACCGGTGCAGATCTCGCGCAAGGGAGGGGTCGAGGCCACGCTCGCGATCGGCTTCGCCCCGGACGGTGGCTTTCGCATCGACGGCGAGCCCATCGATGCGCGCCACCTCGCCCCGGGCCACTGGTCGCTCGTCGACGAAGACGGCCATCACGAGGCGATCGTCGAGCGCCGCGGCAAGAGCGGCATCGACGTCGTGATGCGCGGCACGCGCCTCGCGCTCAAATGGAAGCCGGCCGGCGGCTGACTGCTCGGCCCGAGTACACACGGAGAGACGCATGAAACGGGTCCTCGCGATCGTCTTCGCCACGCTCCTTCTCGTCGCCGTGGGGCTGGCGGTGCGCTATCAGCGGGAGATCGATCGACTGGCGTTCGCGGCCACGCTCTTCTCCGGCGCCGAGCAGTACGAGTCGTTCGCTCGCATCGACGAGATCCTGCCCACCGTCACGATGTCTGCAGCCGAAGCGCCCGTCGCGTTCCCGGCCGGTGAGCCGCTCTCGATCCCCGCGACGTTCAGCTACGACGGGCGGACGGTCGACAGCGAGGTCTTCCTGACGGAGACCGATACGAGCGCCCTGCTCGTGCTTCGAGACGGCGCCGTGCTCCACGAGCGCTACATGCTGACCGGCGGCCCAGAGGTGCGTTGGCTCTCGATGTCCGTCGCCAAGAGCTTCGTATCGGCGGTCCTGGGGATCGCCGTCGACGAAGGGCACATCGAGAGCATCGACGAGCCCGTCACACGCTACGTGCCTTCACTCGCGGGCTCCGCGTATGACGGTGTCTCGATCAAGGACGTGCTCCAGATGTCGTCCGGGGCGAGCTGGAACGAGGACTACAGCGATCCGGATTCGGACATCAACCGATTCGGCCGGGTGCTCGCGGTCGGCGGATCGCTCGAAGAGCTGGCTGCGACGCTCGAGCCCGAGCTCGAGCCGGGTACCTTCAACCGCTACAACTCGATTGATACGAGCGTCCTGGGCCTGATCGTGATCCGCGCGACAGGCCGCTCCCTCGCCGACTACATGGAAGAGAAGCTCTGGAAACCGCTCGGCACGGAGTCGGATGCCTTCTGGATGGTCGACGACGCTGGTGTCGAGATGGCCTTCGGTGGCCTCAATGCGACGGCTCGCGACTACGCAAAGCTCGGTGAGCTCTATCGCAATGGCGGGGTGTGGCACGGCGAGCAGATCGTTCAGGAGGCATGGGTCACCGCATCCGTGACGCCCGATGCGCCGCATCTGATGCCGGGCGAGAACGAAGCTTCCGACTTCCCCATGGGCTACGGCTATCAGTGGTGGATCATGGACGGCGACGAAGGCGAGTACTCGGCCATCGGCGTCTACAACCAGTTCATCTACGTGAACCCGTCGAAGCGCCTCGTGATCGTGAAGCTCAGCGCGAACAGCGACTACGGCACGAGCGACGACGAGTCGAGCTACCGCGAGTTCGAGACGATCGAGCTCTTCCGCGCAATTGGGGACGCCGCGAGCTGAAGGCGACGTCCACGCAGCTCAGTCCGACTCGGCTGCCGCTTTCGCCTCGCGCTTCGCGCGCCGCCGCGCCGGGTCGAAGAGCCAGGCGACGCCCACACCGAGCAGATACAGCACGATCATCGGCAGGCCGAGCAGCACCTGGCTCACGACGTCGGGCGGAGTGAGCATCGCGGCGGTGATGAAGATGATGAGCACCGCGTAGGGTGTCGCGCGCAGCAGCTGCCCGGCGCTCACGATGCCCGAGATCGCGAGAAAGAACACGAGGAGCGGCAGCTCGAACGCGATGCCGAAGGCGAGGAAGAGCCGGGTGGTCAGCTTGAACACCTCGGCCATGGTCCACGCCGAGACGACGAACTCGTTGGCGAAGCTGTT
>CAYYSY010000270.1:0-7362 GCA_964474355.1 uncultured Spirochaetaceae bacterium
AGACGCGCGCCGAGCGGGACGGCGACTCGTTCAGGCTCACCGGTGAGAAGCAGTTCGTGCTCGATGCGCACGTAGCGGACTCGATCGTCGTCGTGGCGCGCACGAGTGGGGACGAGCGCGATCGCGACGGACTCACTCTCCTCCTGGTCGACGCTGACGCCGCGGGGCTGTCTGCGCGACGCAACCTCATGGTCGACGGCCGCAACGCCGGCGACCTGACCCTCGATGGCGTGAGCGTCGGCGCCGACCGCGTGCTCGGCTCGGTCGATGCCGGCGCCGACCTGCTCGACGCGATCCTGGACCGCGCGGCGATCGGTCTCTCGGCCGAGATGCTCGGCACGTTCGCCGAGGCGTTCGAGCGCACGCTCCAGTACCTGAAGGACCGCGAGCAGTTCGGCGTGAAGATCGGGACGTTCCAGGCGCTGCGCCATCGCGCCGCGGACGCGTGGATCGAGCTCGAGCTCGCGCGTTCGGTCGTGCGCGAGGCGCTTGCCGCCCTCGACGAAGAGCGCGAAGACGTGTCGCAGATGGCGAGCGCGGCCAAGGCCCGCTGCTCGGACACCGCGAGCCTCATCACGGGCGAGGCGCTCCAGATGCACGGCGGCATCGGCATGACCGACGAGGAGGAGATCGGCCTCTTCTTCAAGCGCGCCAAGGCCGCCGAGATGACCCTCGGCGATGGCATCTACCATCGGGATCGGTTCGCATCGCTGCGCGGCTACTGACCGGCTCCCATCTGCGCCCTCCAAGATAGAGGAGCATCGGCCATGACGGCACCCGCCCAGAGCACGAGTGAGACCTCGGCCGCGCCCGCCCCGAAGCGAGCCCGAGACGTCTCGCGGCCGCCGGCCCACCTCGACGAGTTCGGTACGGGGCTCGAGAGGTGGAACCTCCAGGCGTGGATGGACTTCGTCGTGATGAAGGTGATGATGTCGAAGGTCGGCGACGTCATCCCGAAGACCTACGTCCCGATCCTGCGCCTGGTGGCGGAAGATGCGGACGCGGTCGATGCGGCCTACCGAGCCGTCGTCGCGAAGCGCGAGCCGATCCGCTGGCTCGACTCGCCCCGCGACAAGTGGCGCAAGATGTACGGCGCCTACGTCCGCGAGCTCGACTGGGTCTATGACGAGCTTCGCGAGCGCTTCCCGACCCGCGAGTATCAGGAGCTGGTGATCGACATCATGGCCCGCAACATTCGCGACGCCATGGGTGCGTTCCTGCCGAGCCTCGAGAAGATGACGCGCGCGCGAGAGAGCGACGGCGACCACGTCGAGGCACACGGCCGCAAGCGAGGCGGCGCCAGCCGATTCGTCGAGAAGGCCTTCGTAGGCCCGATGGGCCGCTTCATGTGGAAGAACATGAACCCGATGAGCGCGATCGTCGGCCCGGTCGAGATGAAGATGGAGGGGCGCGAGATCGAGCTCTTCATCCCGCGCTGCTGGATGCACACGGCCCCGCTCGAGAGCCGCACCATGGATCAGGCCTGCGTGCAGGGCTGCAAGGGCGCGTGCGAGAAGGTGTTCAACGGCAACACCCCGGTGGCGATGCTCTTCGAGCCGCATCTGCCCGAGTACTCGTGCACGTTGCGGGTGTCGCTCGGCGAGACTGCGGCGCCCCGCGCCTGAGCACCGCGGAGAGGATTCAGGCGAGCCGGTCGATCGGATCCGGGTAGTCGGCCGGCAGGCCGAGCCACTCGCTCGCCTCATCGAAGCTCCGGAAGGCGCGGGCGCGGGCGAGATCCCCAGGCTCGTCGTCGGTGAGCGATCCGTACATGCGCCCCAGTCCGAACGAGAGGTCGTCGGAGACGATCAGCGCGAGCCGGCGTTGCTCGCGCACCTCGGTCGTGAGCTGCGGCCGAACCGACCGCACGAAACCGGCGAGCGCCTGCATCTGCTTCGAGTCGAAATCGGTTTTGGCGCCGCGGAAGTCGTGGAGGCGCTTCGTGAGCGAATCATGGTCCTTCCGCGCATTCGACGCGATGACCGTCTTGATTTCGTCCAGGGTCAGGGGAAGTGAGTAGCGGATATAGAGAAGCGCGGCGTCGGCGTCGGCGACGATCTTGGAGGGCAACTGTGTGCTCCTGACGATGGGTCTACGGGACGGCCTGGGCGACGGCGGAACCCGCTCGGGCGCGGGAGATTGTTGCACACGGCCCCCGGGATCGCGCGGCGTGCGGGGTCACGACGGGGGGCGGGACGGCGCCGAGCCGGGGGGCTGACCGCCCTTCAGGTAACGCGTGACGAGCCGGGTGATCTCGACGGCCAGTCGCTCATCGAACTGGCTGCTCTGGCCGTTGGTCCCGACGCCTTCGATCGCGCCCACGACCACGAAGGCCGCGAGATCGTGGTCGACCACCGCGAGCTCGTCGGCGTGCGCAGCGAGCAGCCGCCCGACGAGCTCGATCACGATGTCGCGTGCCTGGCCGAGGTGCCGGCGGAACTTGGCGCCGGGGACCGACTCGAGGCTGCGATAGAGCTCGGGGCCGTGGCGCATTGCGGCCATCCCCGCATCGACCAGGCCGCGGATCGCGGTCTCCAGATCGTCGCCTTCGCCCAGCCCCGCTGCCTCGAAGGCCGACACGAGCGTTCCGAGCTCGCGTTGGATCAGGCCCTCGAAGATCGTGTCCTTGTCGGCGAAGTACTCGTAGACGGTGCCGACGCTGACGCCGGCTTCGGCCGCGATGCGATTGGTCGTCGCCCGGGCGTAGCCGTGATCGCGAAGAACCCGAGCAGCGGCCTCGTAGACCACCTCGACCGTCTCGTGGGCGCGCGCCTGTTTCGGCTTACGGCGCGGGGACTTGGCGCGTTGTGAGGCGATGGCAGCGCTCCCGCCGGAATCCGAGTTGAGGAAAGTCGAAGCATCCTTCAGTTTTACCGAGGGTGCCAGCCGCGTGCGGCACGGCGCCCCGAAGAGGAGTCGCGATGCGCCCGACCGACGTCCCCGACTACGCCTACAGCGCCCGCCCCGTCCGGAACCCGCTGCGCTACGCCGCCGCCGCGTGGCGTCTGATTCGCAGCGACCCGGCCGAGAGCACCGCCGACGCCGCGGTGGTGGAGATCGGCTTCGCGCGCTCGAAGCTCGGGCGCCGATTCGCGAGGTGGCAGGAGACGGTCGACGCGCTCTCCACCGATCCGCGATTGAAGGCGGCCTTCGAGGAGCGCCCGCAATTCGGACCGATCGAGCTCAGCGAGCTCGAGGCGCTTGCGCCCGGCACGCTCGGCCGCGTCTTCGCCGATCACTGCCGCGCACGAGAGATGGACCCGAACCTGATCCATGTGCCGCCCGACGACGCTGTCGGCTGGCTGCTGAACCACCTCTATCAGACGCACGACATCTGGCACGTCGTCACGGGCTGGGGCAACGACCTCGCCGGCGAGGTCGGGCTCGGCGGCTTCTACTGCGCCCAGATGCGCTCGCCCGCGTTCTTCGGGTACATGCTCTCGCTGATCTTCCTGAACGTGATCACGCGTCGCGCCGATCTCGACGAGATTCTCGCCGCGTTGTCGGCCGGCTACCGCGCGGGGCGCACTGCCCGGCCGCTCTTCGGTGCCGACTGGGACGAGCTCTTCACCCTGCCCATCGACGAGGTGCGCCGCCGCTTCGACATCGATCGCAGCGAGATCGTCGGCGAGGGGATCGCCGAAGCTGCCTGATCGCCGGCCACTGCACGACCATGCGCTGCACCGAAACCCGCTCTCCATCCTCCGAAGGAGCCCCCATGAGCGAAGCCATCGCACCCGCCCCCACCGCCACCGGACGCCAGGCCACGGCGGACCCGCACTCGATCCCCCTCGAAGACATCGACGTGTCCGACTCGGAGCTCTTCGAGACCGACACGTTCTGGGGCTACTTCGAGCGCCTGCGAAATGAAGACCCGGTGCACTACTGCCGGGCCAGCGACTTCGGCCCCTACTGGTCGGTGACGAAGTTCGACGACGTCGTCTACGTCGAGAAGAACCCCGAGCTCTTCTCTTCGCGCCACAGCATCGTCGTCGGCGACCCCGACCCGAACTTCCCGGTCGAAGCCGGGTTCATCACGATGGACGGGCCCCGACACGACGCGCACCGGGCGGTCGTGCAACCGGTGATGGCGCCACGCAACATCAAGAGGCTCGAACCCATCATCCGCCAGCGCGTCGTCGAGATGCTCGACGGGCTGCCCGTCGGAGAGACCTTCGACTGGGTCGACCGCGTCTCGATCGAGCTGACGACCGGCATGCTCGCGACGCTCTTCGACTTTCCCTACGAGGAGCGCCGCAAGCTCACGTTCTGGTCGGACATGGCCACTGCGAGCCCCATGCAGGTGGGCGCGATGGGGGTCACCGAGGAGGAGCGCAAGGACGCGCTGATGGAGTGCCTCGAGGAGTTCAGCGCGCTCTACGCGGAGCGGAAGGGGCGCGATCAGGGTGACCGACTCGACCTCGTCACGTCGATGGCGAACGGCGAGGCCATGCAGGACATCGACCCCGGCGCCTCACCGCTCGACTATCTCGGGACGCTGATCTTGCTGATCGTCGGCGGCAACGACACGACGCGGAACTCGATCTCGGGCGGCGTGCTGGCGCTGAACGAGCACCCCGCCGAGTACGACAAGCTGCGCCGCGACCCGAACCTCATCCCCAACATGATCTCCGAGATGATCCGCTGGCAGACGCCGCTCGCGCACATGCGCCGGACGGCGACGCAGGCGACCGAGATCGCGGGCAAGAAGGTCGCCGAAGGGGACAAGGTCGTGATGTGGTACGTCTCGGCCAATCGCGACGAGACGGCCATCGATCGCGCGAGCGAGTTCCTGATCGACCGCAAGGACGCGCGCAAGCACCTGTCGTTCGGCTGGGGCGTGCACTTCTGCATGGGGAGCCGCATCGCCGAGATGCAGCTGCGCATCCTCTGGGAGGAGATCCTCGAGCGCTACCACATGGTCGAGGTCGCGGGCGAGCCGGTCCGCGTGAGGTCGAACTTCGTGAAGGGGTTCAACGAGCTGCCCGTGCGGCTGCACGCGCGCTGAGCGCGCGCTGAGATCTCAGCCGAGCGCGACCGGCATCGACTTGATGCCGTTGATGAAGTTCGACTGCAGCCTGTCGGGCGCGCCTGCGACCCGCGCATTCGGAAAGCGCCGCAGCCACACCTCGAAGAACGTGCGCATCTGGAGCCGTGCCATGTGGCTGCCGGCGCAGAAGTGCGTGCCGGTGCCGAACGCCATGTGAGGGTTCGGCTTGCGCGTGATCTCGAACGTCTCGGGTGCGCCGAACACCGCGGGGTCGCGGTTCGCGGCGCCGTAGTACATGACCACCTTGTCGCCCTCGCGGACGAGCTGCCCGCCGAGCTCGACGTCCTGCAGCGCGGTGCGCCGAAACTGCATCACCGGCGTCACCCAGCGCAGGATCTCCTCGATGGCCGAGGGCAGCAGCTCGGGCTCGCACAGCAGCCGCTCGAGCTGGTCGGGATGAGCGCAGAGCGCCTCGAAGCCGCCGCTCAGCGCGTTGCGCGTGGTCTCGTTGCCGGCCACGATCAGCAGGAAGTAGTTCATGCCGAGCTCGAGCTTCGAGAGCGGCTCGCCGTCGATGCGGCCGTGGACGAGCGACGAGAAGATGTCGCCGGTCGGTCGGCGCGCGCGCTTGCGACGGGCCCGCGCCGCATAGAGGAAGATCTGCAGCACCGCGAAGCGGCCGCGGAGCTCGCTGCTCACCTCCGGATCGGAAGCGCCGATCAGCTTGTTCGTCCACTTGTAGAAGCGCTTCGCGTGCTTGTCGGGCACGCCGAGCAGGTGCGTCAGCCCGCCGAGCGAGATCGGCGCCGAGACGGCTTCGACGAACTCGCACTCGCTCTGCCCAACGAGTCGATCGAGTGTCTGCTCGACGAGCGCGCGCATGTGACTCTCGGTGCGCCGCACCGCACCGGGCTTGAAGTGCGGGTTCATCAGGTTTCGCATGGACGTGTGTCGCGGCGGATCCATGTTGATCAGCTGCTTCTGCATGTTGGCCCGGTCCTTGTCGGCCATCTCGCCCACCACGCACGTGCCCACCTCGGACGAGAAGAGCTCGGGATGCTTCGATACGAACGCGACGTCGGCGTGCCGCGTGAGCGCCCAATAGCCAGGGCCGGGGGGCATGCCCGACGCGCCGACCTCCTCCTGCCAGTGCACCGGGTCGTGCTCGCGCAGCCAGCGGAAGGTCGCGTGGGGCGGCCCCTCGACGAAGGTCGCAGGATCGGAGAGGTCGACCAGCGGGGGTGTGGTCGGGGGCGGCTCTGAGTGGCTCGCGGTCATGCGCCTTCTCCCTCGTGGCCGGCTTGATCGGCGCCGAACGCTTCGATCTCGCGGAGCCGCGGTGCCGAAGGCTGCGCGCCTTCGCGCGTGACCGAGATCGCCGCGCCTGCGTTGGCGAAGTGAAGCGCGGCCTCGTCGGTGAGTCCACGTGCGAGGGCGGCGGCCAGACAACCGCTGAACACGTCGCCTGCGCCGGTCGTGTCGACCGCGTCGACCCCATGTCCTTCGATGCGAAGCACCTCTTCGGCCCGTACCCACACGACGCCACTCGGCCCCAGCGTGACACACGCCGACCCGGCGCCGCGCGCGCAGAGCTGGCGTGCCGCGCGCTCGGCCGACTCGACGTCGTGCACGTCGATGCCGGTCAGCTGGCTCGCCTCGGGCGCGTTGGGGGTGAGGATCGAGACGCAGGCGAGCAACGCGTCGGGCAGCTCGCGCGCGGGAGCGGGGTCGAGCACGACGCGTACCCCGGCCTCGCTCGCGATGCGCGCGGCAGCCTCGACCGTCTCGAGGGGGGTCTCGAGCTGGAGGAGCAGCACCGCCGCGCCTTCGATGAGCGCACGTGCCGCTTCGACGTGCGCCGGCGTGAGCGCCGCGTTCGCGCCGCTCGCGACAGCGATCGAGTTCTCGCCGCCCTCGGCGACGAAGATGAGCGCGACGCCCGACGCGTGGGCCTCGTCGACGACGAGGGCGCCGGTGTCGACGCCTTCGGCTTCGAAGCCCGCGCGAGCCGCACGACCGAGGTCGTCGTCGCCGACGCAAGCGACCAGCGAGACCGACGCGCTGGCGCGAGCAGCCGCCACCGCCTGGTTCGCGCCCTTTCCGCCCGCGGCCCGCGCGAAGCGGCCGCCGAGCACTGTCTCCCCAGGCCGGGGCAGCTTCGGCACGCGCACGATCATGTCGGTGTTCGAGCTCCCGACGACGACCACGCCTCCACGCCCGCTCATGTCCCCGCTCCCAGCCACGTGTCCATCACGTGCGCGCAGAGACGGGGCACGTCGACGTCTTCGGCGACCTCGACCTGCGCGCCACCATCGACGCCCGTGTGCGTCATCGCCGCATCGTCGATGCGGATGCGCTGCACGCCGAACCGG